>JAGBDZ010000104.1 GCA_017937215.1 Akkermansia sp.
ACAATCCCTATAAGAGCGTATGTGCAAAGCCCCCTGATTCGCACCAGGGGGACTTATTTGCAAAAACGGGATAAAGGTACTTGCAACGTCTTGATATTGCAGCCTCCCTTTTTTACAGCTATCCTATTTTGGACAGCTATGTATCCAGAGGGAACCAGCGACTGTTGTCGGGCATGCAGACAAGAGGGCGTCCTTTCTCCGGGAAATGATGCCCGACCTTCATCTGAAGCCCCTTGCTCACAAGCTCTGGTGGTAATTTTACCGTGAATGCTGTTCCGGGTATGGCATAAAGCCCGACCGAAACAAACTCGTTTCCCCATTTCTGTCCGCTGGAATTGAATGACTGGGTGACGCTGACAGGTTTTGCTTTATTCGGGATGTGGCCGAGCGTCGAGGCCAGGCGGTGTGGCCCAAGCTTGAGCAATTGCTTAAACGACAGAGATTTCAACCATGCTTCTTCCATATACAGAAGCCGTTTGGCCACAGGATGACTCACGGGAGAAGCCGGTGAAGCCACAATGCCGGCAGCTGCCTTTACATAGGGCTTCATCCTTCTCTGAAATTGAGCCGTTCCCTTGGCTGCGTACGAATTCTGGGCGTCCAGCAGGGCTTCATCGAGCAGCTTGCTATCATCGGCGGAAAGTGAATTCAACCAAACGGCTAATTGTTCAGGTTCTTGCTCGAGCAGATTTTGCAGCAGGGCCTTGCTCCGGCTTTCCCGGGCTGCCGTATCTTCCCACATTTTTCGCGTGGTTGCATCCATGGTGAGCAAGAAATGCTTTTTGGGAATGATGCCCTTTTTGATTCCGGGGCCCTCCCACGCCAGTGCCACATGCTCATCAGCAATGGCATCCACATGATGAACGACCAGGTAATACTTTTTGTTCCGCTTCAGTTGCACCTTGCCAGAGCAAGCTCCTTCCACAAAATGGCGGCGGGGCATGTAGCTTGTCACTTCACAGATTCTGGTCAGATTTTCCGTACCTTCATCCGTGCTCAACCACAATTCAGCAAGGTCATCTGCTGCCAGATAAAAGGTGTATTCTCCACTCCTGGGCGGCACCAGCAAGGCAGAATAACGAACCCCATAATGATCTTTTCCCCGGGAGTCCGCATCTATCCTGCTCCGGATACTGACAGCATCAGGCTTGCGGCTTTTGCTCGCATCCGCCAATGCTGAAATCCCCCCTTTGGGTAAACTTTCCCAGTATTCCGCAACAACGCCATGACTCGGCGTTTCCGGTTCAGCCATGGCCAGGCCTGCAAGCAGCAGCACTGCTGCTTTTGAAATGATACTCATAGCTTGATTCTGACACATTTGAGCCAATTATCAAGTATTTTTTCAGGTGTTCCTATTTGGGTGCCACTTGTGTCCCAAAGATTTTGTAAGCAATAGAAATATCAGTAACGTTTTGAAAGAAGCCCCCCTCATCCCGACAAATTGGAATTTGGCGGGGGAGGAACTTTGTCGAAGCACGGGACTTTCTTGTCTCGGCGTAGCCCGCAGGGCGAAGACGGAAGTCCCGATTAAATGCACCGTGATTTCGGGACTGAAGTCCCGTGCTCCGATAACGACAAACATCAATTTGTCGTTGAGTCCAAGCAATATTCTTTAATTGCCGGAGCAATAAAAGCTAGGCGGGCTGGAGGCCCGCGGAATTTCTTCAATTGAATGTGGTCGGAGTGGTAGCGGGAATGGCAGGAGCCCTATAGCCCGGCAAACTGCAGGTGCATCCAGTCGTAATTGCGCGCGCGCCCCAGGGAGGTGGCACCGTGCGCTTCCCATATGCGCCACCAGGCTTCGCAATCCGGATGGGAGAGGGTGGCGCGGGGTGATTTGAGTGCATAAGCATTGGTGGCTGGCGCAAAGTCGAGCGCAATGCCCCAGGCATGCATGGAAAGGCTCCTGCCGGTGGCGGTGGGGCGGAAGTTATAGCTGCCGCCGTACTGGTCGAGGCCCAGTCGGTGGATTTCGGCTGGGCCGTAGTGCTGCAACACTTCTTCCAGGGCGGCTTTCACGTGCGGAGCAATGAGGCGGTGCACTCGGATACTGCGCACGGGCTTCCCTTCAAAATAGAACTGGTAGGCAGGAATGATGCTCACGAGCTGCTCTTCCCTGCCGGGAGCGCCGAAGATGCTGGTGCCGCGGCGCACTTCGGACTGGGTGGGCCAGGCGGGTACTTCTCTGATACCCAGGGCGGAGCAGATGGCTCGCAGGGTGACGGGGCCGATGATGCCATCCTGCTCCAGGCCGAGGTGCTGCTGAATGCGGCGAACGCTGGTTTTCATTTAGCGGCGGGGGTGGCTTGGTGTTCGATGGCGGAGAGTCGGATATCCATGGCACGCAGGATTTCCACAGTCTGCGCGGCGGTGGTAGCCTGGTCGCGGGCAAGCTGGCGGAAATCGCCATACACAAAGCACACCAGGGCAAAGCCGCCGAAGGTGATGATTTCCCGCGTGTATTCGCGGGTAAGGGTCAGGTAGTCACGGAATGGTTTGCACATGCCTATGGTATAGCCCCGCTGCCGCTCCCACGCAAGCAAGATACAAAACAAGGAACCGCTTTCCATGCAGAAAGCGGTTCCGTATACAAATGAATCTACGCTTCGGGCTTACACACCGGCCGGGGTACCGGCAGGAGCCGGAGCAGCCGCGGGTGCTGCATGGGCTGCAGGGGCCACCGGCTGGGGCTGCGGGTTGGTGGTGGGAGGAGCCTCGGGCGGGGTATAGGTGTAGTACACCTGGCCATCGATATCGGCGTGGTACTGGCCACCGGGCACGATGCTGATGCCGAGGGTCTTGCCGGCATAGTTGGCGGGCGGGTTCACCTTGTAGCGGCGGATTTCCGGCTGGCCTTCCTTATCCGGGTCACGCACGATGATGGTAATCGGGCCCTTGATGGGGGCTGCCTGTTCGCGCGGGGTCACGGCGCTGGCACCACCGGCCATTTCACCACAGGGGAATTCCACGCCGGCGGCATCGCGAGCTTCCACCAGGATGCGGCCCGGGGTGGTGTTCGTAATCTTCACGGAGTAGCTCATCACGCCGCCGGGGCCGGGCATGGGGGCGGCTGCCGTCATCTGGGGCACCACGGTCGGGGACGGGGTCACAGCCTCGCCACTGGCGTATACGTTGCCGTCGACGCTGGCGTGGTACTTACCGCCGGGAATGATGCTGATACCCACGGTCTTGCCGGCATAGTAGGCAGGGGGATTCACCTTGAAACGGCGGATTTCCGGGGCGCCTTCCTTATCCGGGTCACGCACCACGATGGTGATGGGGCCCACGATGGGATCGGCCTGCTCCAGCGGGGTGGTGGCGCTGCGGCCGCCATCCATGAAACCACAGGGATAAATGGAACCGGCGGCGTCCTGGGCTTCCACGAAAATCTTGCCCGGGGTGCTGTTCGTGATGCGCACGGAGTAGTTCATGGGCACAGCGGCACCGGGAACACCGGGCACCATTCCCATGCCGGGATCCGTACCGACTGCCACCTGACCAGGCATAGCGGTCTGGTGAATGTAAGTGGGCTGGGTAGAAGCCGCGGTGGGCAGCATCGGCGTGGGCGTCGGCTGCAGGGGAGCCAGCGCCCCGGCCACGGTATTGGCGGCGGCCTGGCCCATCATGGCTCCCATGGCTGCACCCGTCTGCGGCTGACCGCCATACTGGGCTACCTGGGAATCAAAAGCGGCATCAACATCGGCGCGGCCCACGGCCACAGCGGCTTGTCCGGGCAGAGCGAGGTACTGCGCAGACGCGGTCGTCTGCGGTTTGGTCACTACACTGGCACGGTTCGTCACAACCGTGTTATCTGTAGAACTACAGGAGGCTACCACCATGGCAGCACTGGCTACGAGACAGTATTTAATCTTCATGCTGACACGGAAAGTATCATAAATGACAGAAAAAAGCAAGGATAATGTTAGCAAGTTTCAACAATTTGCCGATTGCAGCGCCGAAAAAAGCTCTTTCCGCTTGCGGAAACAGGGATTCGGTGTTAGTATAGGGGGCAAATGGGAATGCTGGCAAACAGAGCTCGCTGGGGATGGAAAAGTGTGCGCCACTTTCTGGGGCAGGGATTGATTGACCCGCTGCCGGCGAGGCACGCGCTGCAGGGGTATACCCTGGGCAAGGCCGGGCGCGATTTGAAAGCCGCCACCGATGTGGCGCTGGTGGGGCTGCCGCAGGGTATGGCCTTTGCTGCCATGGCCGGGCTGGACAGCATCTACGGTATCATGGCCGCCACGGTGGGCACTTTCATTGCACCGCTGTTCACGCGCTGCAGCCTGACGGTGAGCGGGCCGAGCAATGCCACCGCCTTCATGCTGGCCAGCTTCTTTCTGGCTTCGTCCCCGGGCATCCAGAGCCAGCCGCATATCTTTGTGCCGCTCATTGTGTTCATGGCGGGTCTGCTCTGCGTCATCGGCGCTTTTGTGAAAGCCACAGAGATGCTGCAATTCGTGAGCCGCAGTGTGCTGGTGGGCTACGTAACCGGCGCCGCCACGCTCATCATCGCCTCGCAGGCGCGCTACGTGCTGGGCATTAACGATGTGGAGGCGGGCAGCTCCTTCTTCACCATGACCAGCGCGATTCTGAACAACCTGCACCTGGTGCAGTGGCAGCCCATCGTGCTGGGGGTGCTGAGCTTTGCTCTGTTCATTCCGCTCAAGAAATATCTGAAGCGCCTGCCCACCTTTGCAGTGATTCTGCTGGTGATGAGTGCACTGAACTGGGTGCTGAGCCAACCCTGGACCGGCGGCCATTTTGCGGGGGTGCGCATGCTGCGCGATTTCACCATGAGCGACCTGGTCTGCCGCCCGCCGGCCGTCTGGGAGCTGCCGGAATACATCAACGAGCTCATCCCCGTGATTGTGGGTATCGCCTTCCTGGCCACGCTGGAGCAGACCGTGATGAGCAAGACCCTCTCGGCCAAGACCGGCGAGCCGCTCAATCTGAACCAGGACACCTTTGCCGTGGGCATGGCCAACATGGGCTCCGCGCTCACCACCTCGCTGCCCTGCTCTGCCTCGCTCACACGCTCCATGCTCAACTTCACCGCCGGTGCCGCCACACGCTTTGCCGGTGTATACTGCGGCCTCATCTGCCTGGGCATCACCTTTGTGCTGGCGAATTTCCCGCTGATTTCGAAGATTCCGCACAGTGTGCTGGCGGCTCTGGTGCTGGCGAATGCGATTTCGCTGTACGATAAGAAGCTGCTGCGCATCTGTTTCCGCTCCACCAAGGGAGATGCCACCGTGCTGCTCGTCACCTTCGTTGCGGCGCTGCTGCTGCCGCTGCACATTGCCATCTTCGTGGGCGTGATCATCTCTGTCTCCATCTTCCTGCGCAAGGCCGCCAAGCCCGAGCTGGTGGAATACACCTTCGATGATGCCGGCACCCTGCGCGAACTGGACAAGAGCGAGCAGCGGCTCCCGCAGATTTCCATTGTGCATGTGGAGGGCGATCTCTTCTTCGGCGCGGCAGATCTGTTCCGCCGCCAGGTGGCCCGCATCGCGGAGGACCCCAGTCTGGCCGTGGTGGTGCTGCGCATGCGCAATGCCCGCAATCTGGATGCCACCTCCGTCTGCGCGCTGGAGGAACTCATCCGCTTTATCCGCGAGAAAGGCCGCCACATCATCATTTCCGGTGCGGGGCGCAAGGTCTTCCGCATTCTGAAGCGCAGCGGCGTGATAGACCTGCTGCAGGAAGGCTGCGAGAAGGGGCAGAGCAATATCTTCCTCATTGAGCCGAAGAACCCGAACATGTCCACCCGCAAGGCGCTCATGCGCGCCCAGACCCTGCTGGGCACCAGCCAGGCGGACATCTCCATCTACACCACCGAGACCAAATGAGTATCCCGCACGCGCAGGAAATAGCGCAGGCCCTGGTGGACTGGTTCACTGCCCACGGGCGGGACTACCCCTGGCGGCGCACCACAGACCCCTGGGCCATCCTGGTAAGCGAAATCATGCTCCAGCAGACCACCATCCCCACCGTACTGGGCCGCTACGAGGGGTGGATGGCGCAATTCACCACCCCGGCAGCCCTGGCCGCCGCCACCGAGGAGGAAGCACTGCGCTCCTGGGAGGGGCTGGGCTACTACCGCCGCGTGCGAGCGCTGCAGGCCGCCGCCCGCGCCATTGTGCAGCAGCATGGTGGCCGCTTCCCCACGGAGGAGGCAGATATCCGCGCCCTGCCCGGCATCGGCGACTACACGGTAGGCGCGGTGCTCAGCTTTGCCTTCAACCGCCCGGCCCCGCTGGTGGATGCGAATGTCTCGCGCGTGTTTGCCCGCCTGTTCAACGATGCCACCCCGGTGGATTCCCCCGCCGGCCGGAAGCTGCACTGGAAATGGGCTGCCGAGATAGTGCACCCCACCAACCCGCGGGCGTATAACTCCGCGCTCATGGAACTGGGGCAGACCATCTGCACCGGCAGCAGCGAGCCGGATTGCCTGCTCTGCCCGCTGCGCAGCTGGTGCCGCGCCACGAATCCCGCAGCCCTGCCCGTAAAGATGCCCAGGAAGGAAATCACCGCCGTGGAGCACCACGATATCCTGCTGCTCACCCCCGCCGGGCTCCTCATGGAAAAACAGACCGGCGGCAAGCGCCACGAGGGCATGTTCCGCCTCCCCCGCCGCCCTGCGGAGCAATGCGCCACCCTCCCCCACCTCACCGACCAGAAATACAGCATCACCCGCTACAAGGTAACCCGCCACCTCTACCGCGCCCCGGCCGATACCACCCCCCTGCCCGGCGAGGAATTCATCCCCCTCTCGAAACTGGCCACCACCCCCATGGCCTCGCCGGACAGAAAGCTTGTGAATCGATATACGGATGCACACGCGTCCCAGATTTGAGTGCAGAGCTCGACAAATTGATGTTTGTCGGGCTGAAAGCCCGAGGAATTTAGAGCCCGGCAGGGCGACATACCCATAGCGAGTGGTGGAGCGCGACACGCGTCAGCGTGGCGGGCGGAACCACTCGTACAACCCAAAAAGATACCGGAACCCCGACACAGGTCGGGGTGACAGAAAGCGATGCAATATATTGATACCAGGCCTTCTGCCGCCCACTCCTGACGTCGGGGCTCTGATCGTTTTTTTCGTTTACGAGTGGTTTCGCTGCTGACGCAGCTCCACCACTCGCTATGGGTATGTCGCCCGTGAAACGGGCTCGGAATTCCGTTCGCCTGCGGCTCACCAACTGCCCGATAAATTCGCATTTATCGGGCAGAGGGTGGGCTTCTTCCGCAATGTTGCTGATATTTCCGCTGCTTACAAAATCTTTGGCCCACATATAATGAGGGGAGAGTAATATGGTCGTTTATGACCGGGAAGAAAGTTGATTCCCCGGCCGGGTCGTGCTACAGTCAGGGCATGGATAAAGAACAGATGATTAAAGTGATGTCCTACCTCATCGGCTACCGCGTGGGCAGCCAGGTCATGCCGCAGATGCTGCCCGGGCTCCAGGGCGATGATGTGCTGGCCGAGATGCTGGGCAAGGGCTTCCAGGACGGTCTTTCCGGCAACATGGACATGAGTCTCATTGACGAACACGTGAATGAGTACCAGCAGACCTTCCTCTCCATGCTCCAGAAGCGCGGCGATGAAAAGGCTCAGAAGAACCTCGAAATCGGCAAGAAGTACATGGAGGAGAACGGCAGGAAGGAGGGCGTGACCACCACCGCCTCCGGCCTGCAGTACGAGGTCATCACCGCCGGCAGCGGCGAGAGCTACGACGCAGCCAAGCACGGCGAGGCCCCCACCGCCGAGGTAATGTACAAGGGCACGCTGGTGGACGGCACGGTGTTCGACCAGAGCCAGTCCCCGGTCAAATTCAACATCCGCCAAGTGATTCCCGGTTTCACAGAGGCTCTCAAGCTCATGCCGGTGGGAGCCAAGTGGCGCGTCACCATCCCCGCTGACCTGGCCTACGGCGCCAACGGCCCCGGCAGCATCGGCCCGAACAGCACGCTCATCTTCGAGATGGAGCTTCTCGGCCTCACCAAGTAACGCTTTCACCACTATGGCTACGGACAACTACTGCTCCCCGCGCGTCACACGCATCCGCGTGGCCCTTTTCGGGCTGCTGGGCCTGGTGCTGCTGGGCTATGCGCTCCTCAGCCTGGAGGATTCGGAACAAATGCTCTTTGCAGGCATCGGCGTGTTCGACCTCGTATACGCCGCCCTCATCTCCAAGCCCCTGTGGCGCAAGAAGAGCTGAGTGCCCGGCCAGGCCCATTCCTATTCCATGCCGCTCCACCCCCGGAGCGGCATTTTTTTGTGATGGAGCCAGAGTAATCTTCCTATTCATCCTCGAAAACAACAGGGACTTCTAAAAACTCACTAAATTGATGTTTATCGTTATCGGAGCACGGGACTTCAGTCCCGAAATCACGGTGCATTTAACCGGGACTTCCGTCTTCGCCCTGCGGGCTACGCCGAGACAAGAAAGTCCCGTGCTTCGACAAAGTTCCTCCCCTGCAAATTCCAATTTATCGGGATGAGGGGGGCTTCTTTCAAAACGTTGCTGATATTTCTATTGCTTGCAAAATCTTTGGGGCACAGGTGGCGGATATGGGCTTGACTTCGCCACGCGGCATGGGTATGCTCAACACATATCATGAGCGGCACCCGCCCCAGCATTGCTACGTGCACCCCGGTTCCCTTTCACGCGAATGAAACTTTCTTTCTGCGTGATACCGGACTCATCTGCCGTGAACTGCAGAATCTGGGCGCCGCCTGCCGGGTCATCATGCCACTGCCAGCCCACGAGGATGACCTGCCTACCCCTGATTTGCTGCGGGTAGAGCCCGGCAAGCTGAAAAGCGCCGCCTGGTGGCGCAGCCAGGGGCTGGATGCCGTTATCCTCTATTCCTGGGGCGACCCGCGATACACGAGAATTGCCCGAGCCATCCGCAAGGCCGGTATCCGTCTCATCATTCACTTTGATTCGAGTGGTGAGCTGCATGAGCACCTGCACCGCCCCGGCAACCGCTTATTCAACCGCGCAAAGGACGTGCTGGTAAACACTCTGCGCAGGCTCCACCTGAGCTACGCCGATATCATCACCACTTCGCGGCCCTGTGTTGATTCATTCTCGAACGATTGCTACTACGGAGCCCGCATAGCCGCAAAATGCCGCCTGTTTCCGACGCCGGTCGACAGTTGCTTCCGATACAATGGAGACACCAAACAAGAACGCATCATCTGCGCCGGCAGCTGGCAAGTTCCCTTCAAGCGTGCCGCGGTCATGATGGAGACTCTCTCTATGCTGCTGGGGCAGCATCCTGGTGTGCAGGCAGACATATGCGGCACAATCACCCCTGCCCTGCAAGAGTGGCACGCAGCTCTGCCGGAGCAGCAGCGCGGCCGCGTGCACCTGCACGGACTCTGCACACACGAGCAACTGCACAGGCTCTACAATGCCGCCAGCGTCGTGCTCTGCACATCCGAAAGCGAAGGCTCCCATACGGTCTCGGCTGAGGCCATGTGCTGCGGTTGCAGTGTGGTCTGCCCGCCGCGGCCCCTGCTCAGCGTGGTTCGCTGGTACGCGAGCCTCAACTCCGGCACCGTTTCCCGGGAGGACACCCCGGCGCAACTCACCGCCGCCCTGCTGGCGGAACTGGCAAAATGGCAGAGTGGCGAACGCAACGCCGCAGAAATCGCCGCCACGTGGCAGCCCTGTTTCCAGGTGAGCCATCTTGCCGGATGGCTGCGCTGATTCGCCCGAATCGTCAATCAAAATGCCCGGCACTGCACACTGCAATGCCGGGCATGAAGTTTATTTCAGCGTATCCGCATCAGTCATCGGAACCCACGGAGAGGGTGTCGTCAGGCAGCGGCATCTCCTCCTCGTCGAAGTAGGTGGCGCGGGGGATGGGGGTAGCACCCTCTGCCGGTTCCACCACGATGTTGCGGTACTGGGAGAAGCCCGTGCCAGCCGGGATGAGGTGACCCAGGATGACGTTTTCCTTGAAGCCTTCCAGCATATCCACCTTGCCCAGAGTGGCGGCCTCGGTCAGCACACGAGTGGTGTCCTGGAAGGAAGCGGCGGAGATGAAGGAATCGGTCTTGAGGGAAGCCTTGGTGATACCCAGAAGGATGGGCTCGCTGTCGGCGGGGCGGCCGTGCTGCTCCACAGTCTCCTTGTTGATGCGGGAGAGCGTGGTGCGGTCCACCTCGTCGCCCCAGAGCAGGCCGGTATCGCCCGGGTCCTTCACGCGCACCTTGCGCAGCATCTGGGAAACGATGATTTCCACGTGCTTGTCGTTGATTTCCACACCCTGCACACGGTACACCTGCTGCACCTTGTTCACGAGGTGCTCCTGGAGGGCCTCCTTGCCGCAGATGCGGAGGATTTCATCCGAAGCCTCGGAACCGTCGGAGAGCGGCTCACCAGCGCGCACGAAGTCGCCATCGTGCACGATGATGTGGCGGTCCATGGGCACGAGGTGCTTGATGGAGATGGTGCCCTCGTACTCATCGCTGGTCTGCAGCTTGGTGGAGCGCTTGCGGCTCTTGGTGGCGGCTTCCTTGGCGGCGGCATCGCGGTAGATGGTCACGACCTTCTTACCACGAATCATGGCGTCGTCGATAGCCACGATACCGTCCATTTCGGCCAGCGTGCAGGTATCCTTCGGGCGGCGGGCTTCAAAGAGCTCGGCCACGCGGGGAAGACCACCGGTAATATCGTTCGTCTTCTGCACCTTGCGGGGCGTCTTGGCGAGCTGGGTACCGGCAGAAATCTTCTGCTTGTTGTTCACCACGAGGTAGGCACCGGTCGGGATGGCGAACACCTTGGGCTTGTCCTTATCGGAACCGGGCTTGGCGGTGTGCACAATCACGCGGGGAGCAAGGTCCTGGCGGTGGTCGATGATGACGGTGGTACCCTTACCGGATTCGGTGTGACCGGACTCGGTGCGGCAGGTAATACCCTCAATCATGTCCTGGAACTCCACAGTACCGCCGATATCGGCAATCACCGGAATGGCGAAGGGATCCCATTCGGCAATCACAGCACCGGCTTCCACCTTGGCGCCGTCCTTCACGCGAAGCACAGCACCCATGGTCAGGGAGTAGGATTCCTGCTCCTTGCCTTCCTCGCTGTAAATCTTCACGCTGCCGTTCTTGCAGAGCACGACCATGTTGCCATTTTCGTCCTCTACGCAGCGGTCACGCAGGTTTTCGTCGTAAATGACGGTACCGGTGCTCTTGGCCGTGTATTCCGGGCGGCTGGCAGCTGCCGTAGCGGTACCACCCACGTGGAAGGTACGCATGGTCAGCTGAGTACCGGGCTCACC
>JAGBDZ010000105.1 GCA_017937215.1 Akkermansia sp.
ATAGAGCTGCGCCTTCTGTCACCCGTTTCACGGGTTCCATATTTTTTATTGCCAAACGAGGGGCTTGCGCCCCTCGCTATGGATATGTCGCCCACTTACGTGGGCTATAAATTCCGCTCGCTTGCGCTCGCCAACTGCCCGACAAATTCCAATTTATCGAGATTAGTATTCAAACTTTGGGACACGTGTGACAGAAAAGCGGCAAAGCGATGCGCGGAAGCCCGCTTTCCCGGTGCTGCTGAATCATAATCCGACAAAGGAGCCCATAAACAGATAGAAGACGCTTGAAATGATGTTGTACGGGCACTCGATGGCAAACACGGCAACAGATGCAGGCACCGCATAGAGCCCGCGCCAGGTCATATGGCGGGATTCCGGGTCGTGCCAGAGCATATAATCCCTGGTGTAGTCTAACTCGCGGAAGTGTCTGATGCGGCTGGGGGCGTATTTGACGGTGCGGGGCGAGGTCCGGGGGATGCTCCCTATCTGCCAGGTGGAGTCTGACTTGAAAACGATTTCTTTTCCGTCGATTTCCACTTCGCGGAATACTGGTTGTGATTCTGTGCCGGGTACCATGGTGGTTTCCCAGCGGGAGGGCCCCACAATGGCTTCTTTGAAACCCATATGGCCGGAGTTTCGGGTGTCGTGCGCTTTGGCCTGCCTGCCGCAGAGGTAGAGCTTGCCGGCGTGTCGGTAGCAGGTGCGGGGATTTTCTACTTTGACCGCATCATACTCAATGGCGTGTTCGTAGATGCGGGCATGATTGACCATGCAGGAACTCAGCAGGAGCATGCTGGCGAGGAGCAGGAGTGCCTGTAGTTTGAATGAAAGCTTTTGCATGGGTTACAGGTTTCTTGGAATGTTGCCATATTTGCCAGCTTCCGGAATTGTCATTTTCTTGGGCAGGGGCCGATAGTACAGTACAATATTGTTGGGTTCGGCGTGAGGGGAACTGTTGTAGGCAATCGGGATTTGCAGATGATTGAAATCTGAGCTGAAATCAAGCATGCTGCCCGGTGGCAGGTCTTGCGGAGCTTCTATTCTTGTATTCTGGAGAATGGTGATGTTCTGGTTCTGCCTGAGATGGGTGATGGGCACGATGGTGTGGCAGTATCCTGGCTTGCAGATGAGGATGAAGAAGTCGCTCTGCTCGTAGAATGTGCGGTGCCGGGGGATGCTCACGTGGATCTTGCCGCTTGCATCCGGATTGGTGTGAAATTGGTTCTGAATGTCCAGTGTGCGGCTCCAGGCATCGCTTAACCAAGGGAAGGGAATGGGATACATGGGCTCACTGAACAGATAGATATCTGCATCTGTAACGGCTCGCCCCTCAAGGTCCTGCACTCGGAAAGACTGTTCAAACGAGAAGGGGTGAGTACACGAACCAAGGCCCGCAGTGCAAAGTACGGCAAGTCCCAGGTTTCTTATGTTACGTATGAAGCTCATCTTTCGGGACTTAGTATATCAGGTCCTATCAGTAATGCAAGCCGTTCTTCACGTTTTCCTGGGGGGGTACGAAACGGGGGAACTCGCCATGCGCTTTTACGAGGGCATAAAAACGCCCCGCAGCGGGGGAGCTGCGGGGCGGGAGATGGGGGAGGTTATGAGGATGCTCAGGCCATGCGGGCCTGGGCATCGGCTTCCACGGCGGTCCAGAGGGAGCTGATGCTGGCTTCCACCGCATCCTTGGCGGCGGCCAGGTTGGCGCTGGGGGCGCTGTGGGCAAAGAGGTAGTACTTGATCTTGGGCTCGGTGCCGCTGGGGCGCACGGCGAAGCTGCGGCCATCCACCAGGTCGATGAAGAGCATTTTCTCGGCGGGTACGGGGTCGCCCTCGGCATCCACCATAGTGCCGGCGGAGAAATCGCGCAGACCGGCCACGGCGGTGCCGTCCATCTCGGTGGGCGGGGTGTCGATATAGCTCTTGGTCAGGGCGGCAATTTTGGCGGCGCCGTCGGCGCCTTCCATCACGAGGCTCTTGCCGAGCTCCTTGTAGTAGCCCATTTCGGTGTAGATGTTGTTCAGGCACTCCAGCAGGCCGATACCCTTGGAAGCAAGGTAGGCATTCATTTCGGCCAGGCAGAGGGCGGCGGCGTTGGCGTCCTTGTCGCGCACGAAGTCCTGGGCCAGGTAGCCGTAGCTTTCTTCGCCGCCGAAGATGAAGTACTTGCTGTGCTCCAGGCGCAGGGCTCGGGTCTGCTCCTCGGTCATGGCGCGGTAGCCCTGGCGCAGCTCGGCGGGGATGGCCTGCTCATACTTGCCGAGCTTGGCGGCGATGTACTTGAAGCCGGTGAGCACGTTCACCGTGGCGATACCGAAGGAGGAGGCGATGGCATCCTGCAGAGGGCTGGTCACGAAGGTCTTGACCATCACGGCGTGGTCGATGTTCTGCGGTGTGATGATACCCAGCTCGATGGCGCTCATGCAGCGGTACCAGGCCAGCAGGGAGCCAATCTGGTTGCCGGTGAGCAGTTGCATCTTGCCGGTAGCGGTGTCGCGCACGGCAATGCCCATGCGGTCGCTGTCCGGGTCGGTTGCAATCACGAGGTCGGCCTGCTCGGCATCTGCCTGGGCGATGGCCATATCCAGCGCGGGGGCGTTCTCCGGGTTCGGGCTGGCTACGGTGGGGAAGCGGCCGTCGAGCGTGTCCTGCTCAGCCACGGTGCTCACATTGCAGCCCACCTGCTTGAGGATAGGCACGATGCAGCGGCCGCCGGTGCCGTGCAGGTTGGTGTATACCACCTTGGCCGAGGCCTTGGCGAACACATCCGGACGCAGCACGATGCCCTTGAGCTTCTCGATGTAGATGGCATCGAACTCCGGCCCCAGGATGCGCAGGGTGCCCTGCTGGTCGGCGGGTAGCGGTTCGTATGCATCGGTGGTCAGGGCATTCACCTCGGCAATCACCGCCTTATCGTGCGGGGCAATGAGCTGGGCGCCATCGTTGAAGTAGGCCTTGAAGCCGTTGTCGTGGCTGGGGTTGTGGGATGCTGTGAGCACCACGCCGGTGTCGGCATTCAGCTCGCGGATGGCGAAGGATACCTCCGGGGTGGAGCAGGGACCGTCGAACAGCGCGCAGTCGCAGCCCAGGTCGGTGGCAATCCTGGCGCAGAACTCGGCAAAATCGCGGGAGAAGTGGCGTGTGTCGTGCCCCACCACGATGACCGGCTTGCGGCCTGTGCCCTCGGCTTCCACAAAGCGGCGCACATAGGTGATGAGCCCGCGCATGGCGCGGCCCACGTTGAAATAGTTCATGCTGGCAGTGCCCACGCAGGGGAATTCGGGGCGGCCGTTCACGCCGCCTTTGCCCTGCTCAGCTTCGGTCACCACAGTGCCGATGGTGCGACCGCGCAGACCACCGGTGCCGAAAGCGAGTGTCTTGTAGAATCGGTTGTTGAGCTCGGCCCATTCGCCGGCAGCCACCAGCTGTTCAATGGCAGCGGGAACCACCGGGTCCTGCGTGCCGCCGGTCAGCAGCTCAATGTTTTCCAGGGAGGATTCCAGCAGTTTGCCTTCGGCCACTGCCTGCTTCAGCGCATCAAGAATCGTTGTATTCATACTTGCGGCGCATTATAGCGCCCGCCCGCCCGCTTGGCAAGCCCTCACTGCGTCAGATGTTATAATCCCAGCCCATGGCGCATGGCGGGAATATCGGGAAGCTGGCCGAACCAGTGTTCGAAGGCGATGGCGCCTTGCCAGAGGAGCATTCCCTGGCCGGTGGCAGCGCGGCAGCCGCGGGCGGTGGCGGTGCGGTGCAGGGCGGTTTCGTGGGTCACGATGTCGTACACGCACTGGCCGGGCTGCAGCAAATCGGGGGAGATGGGCATGGGGTCGCCCTCGTGCAGTCCCAGGCTGGTGGCATTCACGATGAGGTCTGCCTGTGCCACGGAGGCGGGTAGCTCGGGTGAATCGAAATGCAGGGTGGTGACCGGGGCGCCGGAGTGCGGGGCTAGCTTGGCGGCGAGTCGCTCCAGTTCCGGGCGGGGGCGGTTTACCAGGGTGAGGGTGGGGCACCCCTCCAGCGCGCACTGGCAGGCCAGGGCGGAGCCGGCGCCACCGCAGGCGCCCATGATGAGCACGCGCATTTCCCGCAGAGGGCGTCCGAAGCATTCCTCAATGGCGCGGGAGAAGCCGGGGCCGTCGGTGTTGTAGCCATGCCAGCCATCGGCACGGCGCACCAGGGTGTTCACCGCACCGCTCAGCTGCGCCAGTGGGTCGAGAGAAACGGCGGCATCATGCGCCCGCTTCTTGAAGGGGACCGTCACGTTCACGCCGATGAAGCCGCGCTCTGCAAGTTGCCCCAGCAGGGCTTCAAAGGCTCCCTCCTCCGTGCCGGCCAGGAACCGTACATAGCGGGCGGGTATGCCGGCGGCATCCAGCGCGGGCTGCTGCATCTGCGGCGATTTGGAATGCGCAATCGGGTTGCCGATGACGCCCAGCCGGGCATCGGTGGGCAGCTGGTCGAGCTGGTCAGTGGAATAGAAGGGGAGCATGGCGGAAAAAAAGATTAACGCAAAATGGGCGCGGAACTCATTTTGCGTTAACCGGGAGAGAGGGGTGATAGTTACTTCTTGTCCTCGGCGGGGGCTTCCTTGGGGGTGCTGGTCACGATGCTGGTCTTGGCAATCTTGATGGTCACGCCGGGGGCGATTTCCATGCGTACGGCATCCTGCTCCACCTTGGTGATGACGCCGTAGATACCACCGGCGGAAACCACCTTGTCGCCGGGCTTGAGGCTGTCCTGGCGCTCCTTGAGTTCCTTCTGCTGCTTGCGCTGCGGGCGGATGAGGAGGAAGTAGAAGATGATACCGATAAGACCGAAGGTGATGAGCATGCTCATGGGGTCACCTTGCTGACCGGCAGCGGCTTGGGCAATGTAGATGGCGTTCATTGTATGTCGTTTGCTTGGTAACGCGAGATGAAGCTGCGCTTGAACGCAGCGAATTCACCGGCTGCAATGGCACTTCTCGCCTGTGCCATGAGCCGCAGATAAAAGTGAAGGTTCTGGAAGGAAAGCACGCGGAGGGCCAGCATCTCACCGGCGCGGAAGAAATGGCGCAGTGCGGCGCGGGAGAAGCGGGTCACGTGCGGGTGCCCCTCCGGGTCCAGCGGGTTCGGGTCGTCCTTCCAGCGCTGGTTCTTGATGTGAATCGGGCCGTCCGGGGTCATGGCAATGCCGTGGCGGGCCAGGCGGGTGGGCATCACGCAGTCGAACATATCCACCCCGCGTTCTATCATTTCGAGAATCTGGATGGGGGTGCCCAGACCCATGGCATAGCGGGCTTTGTTCTGGGGCAGGTAAGGGGTGCTGTGCTCGATGGCGCGCAGCATTTCCTCCTCCGGTTCGCCCACGGAGACTCCGCCGATGGCGTAGCCGTCGAAATCCATGGCCGCCAGTTCCTCGGCGCAGGCGCGGCGCAGGTCGGCATATACGGAGCCTTGCACAATGCCGAAATGATTCTGCAGCCCCGGGCCGCTCATGGGCTGGTGCTCATCCACCCAGGCCTTGCAGCGCTTAGCCCAGCGCAGGGTGAGCCCCAGGGATTTTTCGGCATATTTGCGGTCGCAGGGGTAGGGCGGGCATTCATCGAAAAGCATGGCGATATCGCTGCCCAGATTGGCCTGTATTTCCATGCTGCGTTCCGGGCTCAGCATCATGTATGAGCCGTCGATGTGGTTGCAGAAACGCACGCCTTCCTCGGTAATCTTACGCAGGCGGGCCAGGCTCCACACCTGGAATCCGCCGGAATCGGTGAGCATGGGCTTGTTCCAGCCGGTGAAGGAATGCAGGCCGCCCAGGTTGCGGATGGCTTCATCGCCCGGGCGCAGGCAGAGGTGGTAGGTGTTGCCCAGGATGATCTGAGCCTCCAGAGCCTCCAGGTCCTCCGGGTGCAGGGTCTTCACCGTGCCCTGCGTGCCCACCGGCATGAAGATGGGGGTGGGCACATCGCCATGCGGCAGGTGCAGTGTACCCAGACGGGCTCCGCTCGGGTCAACTTTGTGTAAATCAAATGCCATCGGTCTTCACATAGCGGGCGGCAAAGATGGGCTTACCCATGGCCTCCCATTGTTTCTGGAAATCTGTCTTGGGGTAGAAGGGGGCGTTCCACTCTTCGCGGCGGAAGAGCGGGCTGGCGTCCATGCGCTCGCACACCCATTCGAAATACTCCTCGTGGTCGGTCTTGAACAGTACCTCGCCGCCCGGGGCCAGCGCGCGGTGCAGCACCGGGATGAACGAGTCCTGAACCAGGCGGTTCTTGTGGTGCTTTTCCTTGGGCCAGGGGTCGGGGAAGAGGTAGTGCAGGCGGCTGATGCTGCCGGGCGCCACCATCCACTCCAGGAAGTAGCGGCTCTCTACGCGCAGACCTCGCACATTGTCCAGCCCGCGGCGGGCGCTTTCATTGCACACCTTGCGGATGCGCCCCAGCAGACGCTCCACCCCCAGAAAACGAGTTTCCGGGTAATGCTCCGCCATGGCCAGCAGGAATCCGCCGTCGCCACAGCCCAGGTCCACCTCGCACGTGTCGCCCGCGCCGAAAATGTCCGCCACGCCGTATCGTGCAAAATAGTCCTCTGGTACAAAAGCTGTGTTCATCTGCGCCGCATTTTACCTGAGCCCGCGTGCAAAGTCAAATCATTCCCCGCTGTAGAACGCACTACAGCGGGGAAATCGGAACATGGTGCCCGCAGATATCAGGCTTTCTGCGGGGTGTGTTTGTAAAACTTGTTAAGAATGAGGGCAAGTGCGCCGTCGCCGGTCACATTGCAGGCGGTGCCGAAGTTATCCATAGTGATGTAGAGCGCAATCATGAGCGCCTGTTCCTGCTCGCCGAAGCCGAGCATGGAATGCAGCACACCCAGCGCTGCCATGATGGCGCCACCCGGTACCCCCGGAGCGGCCACCATGACCACACCCAGCATGAGAATGAAGCCGGCCATGTGGCTGAATTCCACCGGTGTGCCCTGCATCATCATGATGGCAATGGCACAGGCCACAATCTTGAGTGTGCTGCCGGAAAGATGGATAGTGGCGCAGAGCGGAACGACAAATCCGGCCAGGTTCGGGTCGACTCCGTTGCTGATGGTCTGGCGCAGGGTGACCGGAATGGTGGCGGCGCTGGACTGGGTGCCCAGTGCCGTGAAATAGGCCGGCAGCATGCGCACCAGCAGTTTCAGGGGATTACGCTGTGCAAAGAGCCCGGCCACGCAGTACTGGAAGAGCAGCACGCCAATGTGCAGCAGGAAGATGATGCCGATAATCTTGATGAAAACCGCAAGTACCGCTGCCGCCTGGCCGGAGTAGGCCATGTTCAGCGCAATGCCGAAAATGTATATCGGCAGCAGCGGAATGATGACCCGCCCGATGGTGCGGTAGATGATTTCCCGGAAATCATTGAAAGCGCCATGCAGCACACCGCCGTTCATCTGGGCCATGCCCAGCCCCAGGATGAAAGCCAGCACCAGTGCCGGCATCACTCCCATGATGGGGGTGATCTCTATGCTGAAATACGCCGTGGCTTCATTTCCCCCTGCAATGCTCTGAGAAAGTGCGCCAGCCTCAATGAGGGACGGGAAGCTGCCTATGGCCGTGAAATACGAGGCAAACCCGGAAACCAGCGTGGCGGCATAGGCCAGCCCGGCTGTGGCCAGCAGCAGTTTGCCTGCCTTCTTGCCGATATCGGCGATAGCCGGTGCCACCAGTCCCACAATGAGCAGCGGGATGATGAAGCCCAGCAGCTGGCTGAACAGCGCATTGAAGGTGCTGAATGCCCGGATGACTTTCAGGGGCAAGACTCCCCCCAGGACACCGCCCAGAATCATAGCGATGATGATGCGCCCGACTAATCCGACCTTGAACTTTCTCATATTATGCTCAGATTAGCACACTTCTCTAAGCAAAGCAACAATTTTATACTTTTTTCGCCACGCACGTGTCCCGAAGATTTTGTAAGCAATAGAAATATCAGCAATATTTTGAAAGAAGCTCTCTGCTCGATAAATGGGAATTTACCGGGATGTACATTGTACTTTCAAAGATATCAATTTGTTCGAGTGCTTTTTTCAAACTTCGGGACACGTATGCCATGCGCCTGTGCAGATGATATTTGCGCGGTGAAGTCTTGATTCGGCTTGACTTTGGGGGGCTGCTGGTGTATGCATAACACTATGCGAATTCATGCAGGTGCAATCATGCTCGGCCTGTTCTCTCTCGGACTGGTGACAGTCGCGGCCGAGGAAAAGGTGGAGCCCGTTCAGAAGAAACTGACTGAGAAAACCACCCGTAAATCCCAGAAGCTGCCGGTAGCGGTGCAGAAAGCGCTGGAATCCGGTGACTATGTGGCTGCGCAGTCGGCTTTGGTTGCGGAGTTGAAGCAGATTCAGGAGATTAACCCGGCGAGTGCGGTGGTGCTGCGCCTGGCGATGATGCACGAGTGGATTCGTGTGACCGGGGCCGATGTGCTGACGGCGATGGCCGCGGACGATAAGGAAAAATGCCGTTTCCTGGCAGAGTTTGCCAATGATCATGCCTGGCAGGAGCTTTACCTGAGCTGCGGTCTGGTGCCGTACCAGAAGGAACTGGGTATGGATGTGCTCTATCGTATCTGGCGCGAGGAGGGGGGAAAGGTGAAGAATAAGCCGCTGGCGGTGGCGCTGGCTTCCTGCTGGGGTGGTGGCGAGACCTGGCCTGAGCCTCCCGTTGCCAAAATGCTGCCGACCAAATATAACCCGGTACGCCGCTATCAATTTTTCCAGAAACAGGCAGCGGAAGGAAAGCTGCACCCCGCTTATGCCGGGCTCAAGCCCTGGGAGCTGCGCTTTGTGGTGGCGAATCCCGGGCAGGACTGGGATGATGCTTCCTATGAGTTTGCGGCGAAGTATATCAACATGCCCTGGGATAAGTATAATATTTCCTGCTGGGCTGCAACTTACACCGGCACCTCCAAATTCGGTGATTCGGTGCAGGGTGGCGCCTATAACCTTCCGTTCGGCGACGAGAGTGAGGCTGAGCGAACCCTCCTGAATGGTGGAGTGTGCGGTGCTATGTCGCACCTGGGGGCAGTGGCGGCCATGGCACATGGCATTCCTGCCTATACATGCGGGCAGCCCGGCCACTGTGCCTATGCGGTGCGCCCGGAGCGCGGTAAATGGATTGGTGGGTTCGGCGGACCTGATGGCGGCATGCATAACCACATTTTCGGTTCGGAGGGCCCCACTTCGTACAACCTGATGGAGGCGGTCTTTGCAGATGATGCCCGCATTCAGTCCGCTTATCGCAAATCATTCTGCGCGCGTGCGCTGGAGGCCGCGGGGCGGGATTCCGATGCCGAGAAGATGTGGCACATGGCGCTGGAGGATGCTCCGCTGCATCCTTTCTTCCGCGCCGGGCTCCACGCGTTGCTTAAGAAAAGAGGCATTGCTCCCGGTGAGTGCTATGCCTATCTGATGACCGATATGCTGCCCGCATATATTGGCCATGGTGTGGCGGCTTCCAATGCCATGGATGATTTAGCCGGGGTGATAGCCGGCATGGATGACCGCAACCGGCTGGATGTATACCGTAAGGTGCACGAGGCTCTTTCCCTCACTCCCGCCAGCTGGGCCTTGAAGCCGGATAAAATGGTGGAGAAACAGTCTGCCAGCATGTCCGATGATGCCGGGCGCGAGAAGTTGCTCAAAGTTGTGTTCACCGAGCATATGAAGCGAGGTGATGGCACGATGTTCGGGCAGTTGCTGGAATGGGCAGTGAAGCGATTCACGCCCACCGATGCTGGCAGCCAGATGTTCAACCGCGCGTTTGCCGCCGCTGCGAGCGAGGTTGCTTCTGCTGCTGATTCCATGGGCTCAGAGGTTTCTGCCGACCGCAACAAGAAGATGCAGGAGGCGTACTGCAAGGCTATCGTGGCCGCTGAACAGGCACGCTCAGCTCCCGCATTCCAGGCCTTGACTCAGGGGGCCCTCGCCCTGGGTAAACCGGATTTCAAGGCAGCTCCGTTGCAGAAGAGTGCCGAGCTGCAGGGCGCTGCTGCGCAGATGGCGCTGTTCCGCATATCTACCAGCGGCAACTACGATTCCCCTGTGTTGCATGCTGGTGTGATGACTCCTGCCGGTGGCAAGTGCCACACGGGCAAGGAAAAGACGCCCACCTTCATTGTGGAACTGGCTGCTCATGGGTTCACCACAGGCTGCATCATCCGCAAGACGGATGGTAATGAGGGCCGCATGAAGAAAGCCGTGGTATACACCAGTGAGGATGGCGCCACCTGGTTCAAGCGGGCCGAGGTGGAAGATATGCCTAAGGAATGGGTGGCTCATTTCCCGGAGGGCACCCGCGCCAAGTGGGTGAAACTGGAGTTCCAGAACGCATACGCGGATTTTGCGCATCTGACCCACTTTGTTGTCTACACCCGCTAACCTCTTTTTGCTGATATGAAGAAGTTTTTATTTCTGTTGATTCTGCTGGCCCTTGCCGGGGGAACGGTTTATTATTTTCATCCGGGCTTGCTGACCACCGGACCACCTACCAGAGAAGAATGGGAAAAAATCAAGTCTGAGGCTCAGGTCGCGGTGTCGGCCATTATTGCCGGTGATAAAGCAGCTGCTCCCACTGCTGCGCCTGAAGACAAGCCTGCACATGCCGTCAGCCCCTTGACCTTCCCGGATAATAAGGAGGCCCGCGCCCAGGCTAAGGCTGAAAATAAGCCGGCACTTATCCTCTGGCACGGTTCGGATTGGCTCAAGAATACCGAGGAGCTTGCGGCCGAATGGAATAAACTGGCCACAATGAAGCTGCCGGTGGTGCTGGGCCAGATTGATGAACGCTGCGGCGCGGTGAGAGAGTTGTCCGAGCGTGAGAAATTGCTGCCTACCGGGGCTTTCATGAATCTGCCCGTGGCCGTGCTGCTGGCTCCGGATGATACCCTGCTGGCTGTATACCACGGCAAGGCAGTCTGGACCGCCGCTGCTATGGAGGCTGCGGTGCAGCGCACGCTGGACCAGATGCCGCAGTATATGGAACTGGTGGAAAAAGCGCGCAATACCCCCGGGGTGGAAGGTGCCCGCGCCGCCGGCGAAGCTCTGGCGATGATGCCCTACGCTGATGCCATGCGCAACCATCCGCTCAAAAAGATTCTGAACGATAAGGACCCTGAGCACAAGACCATGTACCGCTACCTCTACGGTATGGACCACATGGGTATGTACGATGAAATCAATGCTGTGCTGAATGGCGGCAAGGGGGCAGATGCCCGGTTCCGGGGGAAAGATCGCAAGTTTGCGGAGGCCCAGGCCTTTGTGCAGAAGGTACTGGCTTCTCATCCCATGAATATTGACCTGCAGCAGCAGTGGAACTCCGGCCTGGCATACGCCTATCGCGAGCAGTATACGTCTACCAAGGATGCTGCCGCCAAGCAGAAGATGCTGGAGAGCTACCGCCGCGTGGTCGAGATTGACCCCGCCAGTGAATACGGCAAAGGCGCTGCCCGCTGGGTACGCTATTGGGACGATTCCGTGTATTATGAGTTTGAGGAGCCTTATTACGACAGCGGTGAAATGACGGTGGGCTTCGAGAAAGAATGGCGCGTGAACGTGAGCAAGAGCATGAAGGGCCCGGGCGTGTACACTTTCTCGCTGGTGCCCATTCCCAGTAAAAACGGGCGTCTTTCCTCTCGCGCCTTCTCGTTGTATGCCAATGGCAAGCATGTGTGCGATGCTGAGGAACCTGCCGATAAGGATACCAAGACTGCTACGTTCCGTGTGCCCCGCTCACTCAAAGACCGTGTGGAGGTTCGCTTCCGCGTGCAGTGCCACGATGGTTGGTTCGGCTGCGCCGGTGAAATGAAGATGCAGAAGAAGTAGGACTCTCCCTGTTCGATTCCCCCGGGCTTGCCGGAATCAAGGCACAAGCCCGGCGGGCGGGCAGGGGAGCTCAATGGAGTCCGGGGCGCCGGGGCAGCTGGGGGTAAGCTTTAACCGGGCGATGAGTGTGCCGGTTTCCGGCAGGGGGATGATATCCACATGGCATTGGTAGTCTGCTGAGTTGTTTGTGTTGCAGCAGACTGCCACGCTGATGCGTTCCCCCTGCTGGCTGGTCAGAAAGAGCGTGCTCTCCCGGAGGTGAATATCGGTCAGCCGCCAGCCCTGCCGCACAAAGGCTGCTGCCACGGCGGCTTCTTTCTGGTGACTCGCGGCATATTGCATGTAGGTATCCAGCGCGGCCATTTCCTGCTGGCGGCGCTGCTGCAATCGGGCAATTTCCGGAGAATCCTGCCAGGAAGCACCCTCCATTACATTGCGAGGTGCGGCACGCAGAATGCCGCTGCAGCATATAAAATCGCCTGTGGCCGGAGTGTAGTCACCTGTGACCTCGTGCGCCAGGTAAACGCACATGCGGTGCTGGTCTGTCTCGGGGGATGAAGCTGACCTCCGCCACGGTGATGGGGCGCTCGCAGACCCGCAGCTCGTGCAGCTGCATAATCTGCCCTGTCAGCTGAGTGTATGGGCTGGCTGCGTTTTACCGACTGTCTGGGGCGACCGTCTTTGTCAGCGGTCTGCATGTTTCTGCCACCAGGCTCAGGGACCATTCGTAACGCCTGTTTACCGGGACATATTGCGGGATGACCAGCGCATCCAGACAATCGGCGCGCAGCGTGTGCCCCCATTTGTTCATCAGCTCCACCACGCAGGCATGACCACCGCGGGCAATGGAGAGCAGCTCCATCTCGCAGTGTGTTATTTCCTCGTGGTAGAATACCGGGCGCACCAGTCGCGGTCTTTCTCCGTTCCCCGCATACAGCAGGTTGAAGATGGCATGTTCTGTCTCCACCAGCAGAACAGTGTAGGGTGGGCCGGATTCCTGCCACTGGTTATCGGGGCTGATGCCGGTGACACGGAATCTCGCCTTGCCGCCCATGCTCATCAGGAAGGGCAGAATCACACGAACCAGTTTGAATACGTGGGCTCCACCCAGTAGTGGGGCAAAATTGTTGATGAACCTGCGCATGCGGAACGGCAGAAATTGCTCAGCCTCTTCGCATGCAATCCATGCTCCACCCCGGCGGATGCGCGAGGGCTCCATCAGTTTCAGTTCCTGTTCGCATGAGATGAAGAGTGCGGCAAAATAGATATCGTCTTGAGCGTAGTTTATCTCACATTCCCGGCACTGCTCTGATGAAAGGTGATTGATGCGCAGGACGCTGCCGGCTACTTCCGGCATGCAGATGCAGCAGCGGCGATTGTGGCGCAGGGCTGTGTAGTCAGGTGCGTAAGGACTGGTGTCGGCTGTGCGCAGGGGGCGTACGTCTTCGAAGCCGAGCTCGCGGAGATGCAGCTCAATGGCATCGCTGTATCGGTATCGGCAGAAATCCCGGTATTCCGCTTCGCTGTAGTCGCCATCGGGAAGTTTACAGATAATGGGTGTACGGTAGGAAAAGGGTTCGTTCATTGGGGGTAGAGTAATAGAGACGCATAAAGTGAACGACTAGAATTCTAGCACTTCTCTCACTGGGTAACAAGAAAATAGTTTGTAAAAAGAAAGTTTTCGGCTGTTTTGGTGAGAAAAATGGCAACTATTCATTTCTGATGCGGTGTGCAGCAGCGCTGAAAAAGCTGAAACGACCAACAAATAACAGAAGATAATAAGTCAAGCCGGGACTTTTGGATTTACATCACGTGCGCAATATGATAAACATATTCCGCTATGGACTTAGAGCAACGAGAAATAAGTGCAGAAACAATTTCCCCGTACTTTGAGCAGTACTTTGGCCACAAACCCACTGTTGTCGCCGCTTCTCCCGGTCGCGTGAACCTCATTGGTGAGCACACGGATTACAACAATGGTTTTGTGCTGCCCATGGCGCTCAATAATATTAATGTGATAGCAGTTGCCCCCTCTCCCACCGGCAAGCACCGCTGGATTGGAGCTCTGGGCGAGACGATGATTGAGATTGACCCGGCAGATGTAACCAGGCCCGGCGATCCTTTCTGGAGCAACTACGTGCGCGGTGTCATCTGCATGCTGGAGCGACGCGGCATCAAGGTGCCTGCCGTGGATATGCTGATTGATTCCAACGTGCCGCGCGGTGGTGGCCTTTCCTCCAGCGCAGCATTCGAGGTTTCCGCCTGCACGGCTCTGGCCGCTCTTTGTGGCGCCGATGTGAGCCCCACGGAGCGAGCCCTCATCGGCCAGGCCACGGAGCACGAGTTCGTGAATGTGCCCTGCGGCATCATGGACCAGTTCATTTCTGCCAATGGCCGCAAGGACCACGCGCTTATGCTCGATTGCAAGGATTTGTCCTACAAGCTCATCCCCATGACCGACCCCGCCGTGAGCGTGCTGGTCATCGATTCTGCCGTGAAGCACTCCCTGGCCGACGGTGGTTATGCTGCCCGCCGCAAGAACTGCGAGGACGCCTGCGCCATTCTCGGAGTGCCCTCTCTGCGCGAGGCCACGCTGGAAATGCTGGAGGAGAAGAAGAGCGAGCTGGGTGACCTCTGCTACCGCCGCTCCCGCCACGTCATCGGCGAAAACCTGCGCGTCGCCACTTTTGCCGAGGCTGTGCAGAAAGCCGACTGGGATGCAGCCGGTGTGGCCATGCGTGCTTCTCACGCTTCACTGAAGGACGACTTTGAAGTTTCCTGCGCCGAGGTGGACACCCTCGTTTCCCTGGCCGATACGATTCCCTCTGCTGCTGCTGTGTACGGCGCCCGCATGACGGGTGGCGGTTTCGGCGGCTGCATCGTGGCTCTGGTGAAGAGCGAGGCTGTGCAGCAGGTGGCAGAGGAAATGATTGAGGCCTACCGCAATGCCCTGGGCATTGAGACGGATTACCTCATCACCCGCCCGGGCGAGGGTGCCCGCGTGCTTTATCAGGCGTAAAAATCCATAGAGAACATCTTATGAAACACATCATGACAATGCTGGGCGCGCTGGCGCTCATGAGCGGCACCGCCCTGGCTCAGGATGCGGCTGCTGCCCCGGCGCAGAACGTGCTTCCCCTCTGGGAAATGATTGTCTTCTGCGTGGTTGTGGTCGGCGTTATCGGCCTGGGTATCTGGAAATCCGGTGATTCCGGAGAATCCACCGAAGAGAAGAAGGAAAAAGGCGCAGCCGATTACTTCCTGGCCGGTCGCGGTCTGAGCTGGTGGCTGGTGGGCTTCTCCCTGCTGGCTGCCAATATCTCCACGGAGCAGTTCGTGGGCATGAGCGGTCAGTCTGCCGACTGGCTGGGCCTGGCCATTGCCGGTTATGAATGGCTGGCGGCCATCGTGCTGGTCATCGTGGCCTTCACCTTCCTGCCCATGCTGCTGAAGCGCGGTGTATTCACCATTCCCCAGTTCCTGGAGGAGCGCTACAACGGCGTGGCCCGCGTGATTATGGCTCTGGTGAACCTGCTGATTCTGGTGGGTGTGCCCACCGCCGCTGTGATTTATGCCGGTGCCAGCGTGGTTTCCGTGTACTTTGATCTTTCCGTGCCGACCGGCTGTCTCATCATCGCCGGTGCCGCCACGGTGTATGTGTACGTGGGTGGTCTGAAGGCCTGCGCCTGGACCGACCTCATCTGGGGTGCTGCCCTCATCGTGGGTGGCGGTGTGGTGGCCTACTTCGCCATCATGGCCCTGGGTGCCTATCCGACTGTGCCCGAGAGCGTGGTGGCAACCGCTACCACCACCGCCAACACCGGCGCTGATGCCCTGGCTTCCACCGGTTCTCAGTTCTGCGACGGCCTGAGCCGCATGATGAACCTGAACGCCGGTGATGTGGAAGGCGCCACCAACGGTATCGGCGGCAAGCTGCACATGATGCGCGAAAAGAGCGACCCCGTGATGCCCTGGACCGTGTACCTGCTGGGGCTGTGGATTCCCAACTTCTTCTACTGGGGGCTCAACCAGTACATCATGCAGCGCACCCTGGCTTCCAAGAGCCTGGAGGAAGGCCAGCTGGGTATCGTGTTCGCTGCTTTCCTGAAGCTGCTCATTCCCTTCGTGGTGATTATCCCCGGTATCCTGGCCTACAACCTGTTCCGTGGTGACCTGGCCGCCAAGGCTGATTCCAACTCCGCCGCCATTGTGCAGGCCGCCGAGGCTACCGGCAAGAAGGTGATTTACGACATTGCCGCCAGCCGTCTCGTGCGCGAGGATGCCGCTGCTTCCTCCGTGGATTACCTCAAGAAGAACCTGGCCAACGTGGGCGCTGCCGACCAGGTGCCCGCCCTGGAGGCCAAGGCTGCTGAGCTGGCCTCCATTCCTGCCAAGGATGTGGCCGCCCGTACCGCCAAGGCCGGCGAGATTCTCGTCATCGACAAGGCCGCCACCGGTGCAGCCCGTTCCAACACCACGGAATACACCGTGACCACCACCATGGCCGCCTATCAGTATGACTACGCCTTTGCCACCCTGCTGCGCAAGCTGCTGCCGGGCACCGGCTGGGCCTGGTTCGTGCTGGCGGCTCTGTTCGGTGCAGTGGTGAGCTCCCTGGCTTCCATGCTCAACTCCGCCTCCACCCTCTTCACTATGGACCTGTACAACAAGTCCAAGGAAGTGGCCACCGGCAAGCCTGCTTCCGATAAGCAGCTCGTGGCTGTGGGTAAGGTGGCCGTGCTTGTCTGCGCCGTGATTGCCACGGTCGTGGCACCCTTCCTGGATAACCCCGCCTTCGGTGGTATCTTCACCTTCATCCAGGAGTTCCAGGGCTTCCTGAGCCCGGGTGTGCTGGCTGTGTTCCTGTTCGGTTTCTTCGTGCCCAAGTGCCCCCGCGTGTTCGGCTGGCTGGGTATCGTGATTGGCGCCGTGGCCTATGCCTCCTTCAAGTGGGTGGGCTTCCTCGGCTTCACCGATTCCTCCTTCCTCAACCGCATGGGTTACTCCCTCATCGTGGTGTGTGTGGTGGGTCTTATCCTCACCATCGTGAACCACGTCAAGGGTGGCGAAGCTGTGGTGCTTGAGGACAAGGGCATCATCGAGATGAAGACCTCCGGCCGCGCCAAGGCCTTCGGCTGGGCTGTCATCGCCGCCACGGTGGCCCTCTACATCCTCTTCTGGTAAAACATATCTGCCAGAATAATTTTTCCCCCGCATTCTGCAAGGAGTGCGGGGGATTTGTTCTGCCCGATAAATGGGTAGTAGTTGTTCTCGGGGTACGGGACTTCAGTCCCGAAATCACGGGGGATTCAAGCTTTCCGCCCTCTGGGGTGAAAAGTCTGGTGCAGGGAAACGAGGCGTTTCTGGTCCACGTGGGTATAAACCTGGGTGGTGGAAAGGCTGGCGTGGCCCAGCATATCCTGAATGACGCGCAGGTCGGCGCCGTTTTCCAGAAGATGGGTGGCAAAGGAATGGCGCAGAATGTGCGGGTATACATTCTCGGGCAATCCGGCGGCGCGGGCTCGTTCCTTGATAATCTGTCGGATGCGGTCGCGGGTAAGTTTCTCACCGCGGTTGGAAAGGAAAAGGGTGTTACCGGCTCGCCGGCCGTTGCGCAGGAGTTTCGGGCGACCGTGCTCCAGGTAGCTGCGCAGGGCTTTGGCGGCTACACCGCCCAAGGGAACATAGCGGGTCTTGTTTCCCTTGCCGGTGATACGCAGGAAGTTTTCCTCCCAGTCCACCTGGTCGGCGCGCAGGTTCACCAGTTCGCTGACGCGCAGCCCGCTGCCGTATATCATTTCCAGAATGGCGCGGTCGCGT
This sequence comes from Akkermansia sp., assembly GCA_017937215.1. Taxonomy (GTDB): domain Bacteria; phylum Verrucomicrobiota; class Verrucomicrobiia; order Verrucomicrobiales; family Akkermansiaceae; genus Akkermansia. The sequence goes on from JAGBDZ010000105.1 coordinate 17,676, forward strand.
GCTCCGTAGGGTAAATCGGCGGGGTCAATGCTCTGGAGCAGGGTGTTCACTTCATCGGCCCGCAGGGTTTCGGGCAGGCGGTTGCCGGCCTTGCCACATTCCAGCAGGGCAGCGGGGTTGGTGGGGAGTTCTTTCTCCCGGGCGAGAAAGCGGAAAAACTGCCGCAGGTGCACCATGGCCACCCGGCAGGAGGACGCTGCCAGCCCGCATTCGCTGCGCAGCCAGCGGTGGTAGGCGGCCAGCAGGGGCTCATCCACATCTGCCGGGCGGTGACCATGCTCCGCGCACCAGTCTGCAAAGCGTTCCAGTGTGCGCTGCACAGAGAGCCGGTAGTTCACACTCAGCCCTCGTTCCGCTGCCAGATACAGCAGAAAGCGGTCAATCAGGCTGGGCAGGGGAGACCCCATCGCTTATTCTTCTGCGCTGCCGGCGGGCTCGGGTAATTCTGCGGTGGGGGTAGGCAGCCCGCCATCATCCTCTACCGCCGGGGATTTCTGAAGCTCTCGGCGGCGGGCTTCAAACTCATCCGTCTTCCGGGATTTCTTGCTCACCACCAGCACAGCGCGCCCAGTATCATTCGTCATGATTGTCTGGTCTCCATCCATGGGCTCGCTATCTGCCCAGTCTTCTACCGGCGGCAGGAAACCTGTCTCTGCCGTGGAAACGAGTTTCACCGGGTTCACAAAATCGGTCTCGCGCAGGAATCCTTTGCTGCCGTCCTCAATCTCGACAAAGTAGTACAGACCCTCGCAGGAGATAATTCTGGCCGTGGCGGTATCGACCATGCGGCCCTGGGCTCCCTCGTAATAATCCGGGTTGCGGTTGAAGAGGAATGCTTTTCCTTGCTGCACATCCAGCGTTTCGCCATCCGCATACAGGCCTTCCTTCACATACTTGGCCCGGGCCTCAGCGCGCTTCGCTTCCATGCCGGGCGGATCCAGCGGCGATGGCTCCTGCAGATACAGCGGCATATATTCGCCGGGGGTGGTCAGCGATTCTATGACCCCGCAGGAGGAAAACAGCGCAGCGCAGAAAAGCGAAAGGGTATACCGGTATTTCATACCCTCATCATAGCATTTCCCGCCTATGTTGACAAGTGTAAGCAGGAGTTATACCGGGCAGAACGTGCCGAATAAGACAGAAAAATCCACGCTTTTCGCGCATAATTGACCATGCTGGTGCCAGAAAATAGATTTTTATTAGAAAGATTCCAAATCATGCCGCATAATCAGCTTGCTTTCGTGCGGCGTTTCTGTATAGTGAGGATTCCGTTAACCAACAATAGAAACGTCTAGTATGAGCGACAAAGTATTATTCTTCGACACCACGCTTCGCGATGGTGAGCAGTGCCCGGGAGCTTCCATGAATCTCCGGCAGAAGCTGGAGGTAGCACGTCAGCTCGAAAAGCTAGGCGTAGATATCATCGAGGCCGGCTTCCCCTGCATTTCTGATGGCGACTTTGAGGCTGTGTTCACGATTGCGAACACGGTGAAGAAGTGCCGCATTGCCGGTCTGGCCCGCTGCGTGGAGAACGATATCCGCCGCGCTGCGGCCGCCGTGGCTCCCGCCGGTGAGCGTGGTCGCATCCACACCTTCCTGGCCACCAGCCCGCTGCACCGCGAGTTCAAACTCAAGAAGAGCAAGGAGGAAATCATCGAGATGGCCGTGGCCGGTGTGAAGCTGGCCAAGAGCCTGGTGAATGATGTGGAGTTCTCTGCCGAGGACGCCAGCCGCACCGAGCACGACTACCTCGCCCAAGTGGTGGAGGCGGTCATCGAGGCCGGCGCCACCACGGTGAACCTGCCGGATACCGTGGGCTTCACCACGCCGCAGGAATACATCGCCATGATTGACTACGTTGTCAAGCATGTGAAGAACATTGATAAGGCTGTCATCTCCGTGCATTGCCATAACGACATCGGCCTGGCTGTGGCCAACTCACTGGCTGCGGTGACCGCCGGTGCCCGCCAGGTGGAAGGTACCATCAACGGCATCGGCGAGCGCGCCGGTAACGCAGCTATCGAGGAAGTGGCCATGGCCCTTTCCACCCGCCCGGAGGCTTTCGGCTTTGCCGCCGGCGAGAAACCGCACAACCTGGAGACCCGCGAGATTGTGAAGACCAGCCGCGTGGTGGCCAGCATGAGCGGCCTGGCGGTGCAGCGTTCCAAAGCTATTGTGGGTGAGAATGCCTTTGCCCACAGCTCCGGCATTCACCAGCATGGCATTCTGGCCAAGCGCGAGACCTACGAGGTAATCGATCCTGCCGAAGTAGGCTGGGGCGAGACGGAGCTTCCGCTCACCAAGCACTCCGGCCGCGCTGCCGTGAAGGCCCGCCTGGAGAAACTCGGCTATAATCTTTCCGATGCGGAAATCACCCACGTGTTCGAGCGTTTCAAGAAGGTGGGCGACAGCAAGAAGTTTGTGTACGATGATGACCTCGCTTCCCTGGTGAATGACTCGCTGGATACCTGCGACGGCACCTGGAAGATGATTGACATCCAGTTTGTGGCCGGTTCTGCTGCGCGTCCGACGGCGACCGTGCAGCTGGAGAAGGACGGCAAGCTCTATATGGACTGCGCCATCGGCAACGGCCCGGTGAACGCCTGCTTCAAGGCTATCGACCGCATCACTAAGAGCAAGGGTGCCCTGGTGGATTACAATGTGCGCGCTACTTCCATTGGTCAGGATGCCCTGGGTGAAGTGACGGTGAAGGTGCAGTTCGGCGCCTGCGAATGCAAGCCGGTTTCCGGCAAGGGTGCCGCTACGGACGTGATTGAAGCCTCCGCCCGCGCCTACCTGAATGCCGTGAACCGCAACATCTCGCTGGAGGCCCTGGCCGCACAAGCGTAAGGAAATTGACAATTGAAAGATGCCGGTCATTGATTGACGGACCATGTCTTCTGACCTCCCCATTCGCATCATCGTCGGCCTGGGAAACCCAGGCCGCGATTATGCTGAGACCCGGCACAACGTGGGTTTCATGGTGCTGGACCGCCTGGCGCGCCGTTTCGGCGCGGAATGGAAGCTCGATAAGGCGCGCAAAGGCGAGCTGGCTGCCGGGCCGGGCGTGCTGCTCATCAAGCCGCAGACTTTCATGAACTGCAGCGGGGAATGCGTGGGGCCCATCATGCGCTACTACAAGTTCGACCCGGCGCAGGTGCTGGTTATTTACGATGATATCTCCTTCCCCGTGGGCGCCATGCGCCTGCGGGCAGGGGGCTCCGCCGGCGGTCACAATGGCATGAAATCCCTCATTGCCCACCTGGGCGGTGAGAAGTTTCCGCGTCTGCGCGTGGGCATTGGTGCCCCCGGGCAGAAGGAAATGGTGGGCCATGTGCTCGGCAAGTTTGCACCGGATGAACGCCCGCTGCTGGAGGAATGCCTGGCAAAGGCAGAGGCGGCCACCGTGCTCATGCTGCAGGAGGGCTTCCAGTCTGCCGCCAACAAGTTCAACGTGAAAAAGGAAAAGAAGCCTCGCAGGAAGCCTGAGCCCCAGCCTGAAACGCCCACCCCGGAGGCAGGGCAGGAGCCACAGGTGAGCTCGGTGAACGATAATTGAAAAATCCCGAATCCCCAAACCGGACACCTGCGATAAAATACTGCGTCTGCGGAAGCAGTTACTGCTTGACGCGGCGCGGTGAATCGGGTATTCTCTAACGCGATTACACCCCCTACACATTATGCCGACTGACAAACCGATTAATACAATCTCCGTGCTCGTGGAAAACAAGTTTGGTGTGCTTTCCCGCGTAGCAGGCCTGTTCTCCGGTCGCGGCTATAACATTCACTCCCTCAACGTGGCCCCTTGCGAGGACCCCAAGTTCTCCCGCATGACCATCGATGTGAAGGAAGACAATGAGAAGCTGGACCAGGTTATCAAGCAGCTCAGCAAGCTCGTGAATGTGGTAGAGGTAATCGACTACCGCAACGCTCCCACGGTCTACCGCGAAATCATCCTGGTGCGCGTGCGCTTCGGCCAGAACAAGACGGAGATTCTGCAGCTTTGCGACATGTTCCGCGCCCAGGTCATCGACGCCACCCGCGAGATGCTTACCATCGAGATTTCCGGCAGCTCGTTCCGCCTGAACCGCTTCCTGGATCTCATGAGCGATTATGATGTGGACATGGTGACGCGCTCCGGCAAGATCGCCGTGGTGAAGCCCCGCGATTAATCCCTTTCATTCATTATCTTACAACAGACACCGGCAAGGTCAGGCACTTTGCCGGTGTTGCTTTTCATCCGACCATGGCTATTGAATCCTTTGCAGAATACACTCCGCAGCTCAACGAACCCGCCTTTGTGGCCGCCAGTGCTGATATCATCGGCCGCGTGACCCTGCATCCCGGCAGCAATGTGTGGTACAACACCACCATCCGTGGCGATGTCTCCCCCATCGAAATTGGGGAGGGCTCCAACGTGCAGGATAACTGCTGCCTGCACGTGGATTATGAGTACGGCTGCAAACTGGGCAAGTATGTGACCGTGGGCCACAGCGTGACCCTGCATGCCTGCACCGTGGAGGATGCCTGCCTCATCGGCATGGGCGCGGTGGTGCTGGATGGCGCGGTGGTAGGCCATGGCTCCATTGTCGGCGCGCACGCTTTGGTGACCAAGGGCACCATCATCCCGCCGCACAGTCTGGTGCTGGGTTCCCCCGCCAAAGTGGTGAAGCAACTGCCGCCCGAGGCGGAACAGGCCAACATCGACCATGCAAAGGACTACATCCGCCTGGCTCGGGAATATGCCTCACGGCTTGTGAGATAAATGGGAATTTGAATTACGAATTACGAGTTACGAATTACGAAGTAAAAAATTCCGCGGGCATTCGCCCGCCTGTATGGAATTATTTGATGTACAATGGCGAGCCGTAAGGCTCGCGGAGCTGACAATTCGTAATTCGTAATTCGTAATTTTGTCGGAACGACAAACATCAATTTACCGAGATGAGGGGGCTTCTTCCAGAGCGCTTTTTGGAAGGACTTGGATTTATGGGCACTTGCATCTCTCAGGAAAAATCTTTGGGACACATGTGGATTTGCCCTGGGCACATACCTGATTGAACTTGCATCCGGTAGGGTGTTTTGGTATAATCGCCCTTGCAATGAAAATTACTCCTGTTCAGCAGAAAAAGAAGGTTGTTCTCCCGGTTGCCGCAGCGGTGGTGGGTAGTGTGGTGTTATCCGCCTGTCAGCAGCAGCAGCAGCAGCTTGGTGGTGAGCCACCTTTCCAACTGGGCGGGGTGATTGAAATTGTGCCTGCCAAGGGGGCCCCTCAGGCCAGGCCTGCAAAATAAGCGGCTGCCGCGTTTTGCATGCTCCCGGGCTTTACATCCGGGGCGAAAAGTGATACGCTGGGGCGCTATGATGAACCTGCCCATTCGCCCCCGCCGCAATCGCAAATCTGCCGCTGTGCGTGGTCTCATGCGCGAGACCACACTTTCTGCCGCGAATCTGATTTACCCCATGTTTGTGCAGGAGGGGGATGAGGATACTCCCATCGAATCGCTGCCGGGGTGCACGCGCTGGAGCGTGGCGGGCATTGTCGGTGAATGCAAGCGCCTGTATGCGCTGGGTATCCCCTGCGTGGATTTGTTTGCTGTGGTGCCTGAGGAGAAGAAGGATGCTGCCGGCTCCGAGGCCTGGAACCCGGAGGGTGTGGTGCCGCGCGCCATCCGCGCCATCAAGGCGGCGGTGCCGGAGCTTTGCGTGATGACGGATGTGGCGCTGGATCCCTTCAATACCTACGGCCAGGATGGCCTGGTACGCGAGTACGAGGATGGTTCCTACGAAATTCTGAACGATGAGACGGTGGAGTCCCTCTGCCGCCAGGCTCTGTGCCATGCCCGCGCCGGGGCGGATGTCATCTCCCCCAGCGATATGATGGATGGCCGCATTGCCGCCCTGCGCGCTGCGCTGGATGCCGAGGGGTTCACGAAGGTTTCCCTCATGAGCTATACGGCCAAGTATGCCTCTGCCTTCTATGGACCGTTCCGCGGGGCGCTGGGCAGTGCCCCCAAGTTCGGTGATAAGAAGACTTACCAGATGGATCCCGGCAATGTGCGCGAGGCGCTGCGCGAAGCCGCGCTGGATGCCGCCGAGGGTGCCGATTTCCTGATGGTGAAGCCTGCCACCCTGTATCTGGATGTGATTGCGGAGATGCGCCGCGCCACCACGCTGCCCATTGCTGCTTACCACGTGAGCGGCGAGTACCTCATGGTGAAGGCCGCAGCGGCTTCCGGCTGGCTGGATGAGAAGCAGTGCATGCTGGAGGCCTTGCTTTCCATTCGCCGCGCGGGGGCGGATATGATTCTGACCTACGCCGCCCCGCAGGTGGCCGAGTGGCTGGACGGCGGGTGCCTGTAATGCGCAAACGCTATGGCCTGGCGCTTCAAGTTCCCGCGCAAGGATGCTCTGCTGCTGTTTCTGGTGCTGCTGGTGGCCGGGCTGCTGGTGGAGCGCTTCGGCGGCGAGTCCACCATCCTCCGCTGGCTGGAGTCTGCCCCACTGGTGCAGCAGGATGGATATGACCTGCCTGAAGCGCACGATTCGCTCCCTGCGGAGGTGGCGCACACCGCTCCGCTGCAGAAACTGGTGGGTATAGCCGCCATTCCCAAGCCTGGCAAGCCGGTGCGCTTCCTGATGCACAATGTGCAGAATTATTTTGTGGAGGGCGAGCAGAGCCGTTCCCGCTTTGTGTTGAAATCGAAATCGCAGGGAGCCCGTGAGGCGGTGGCTGAGGTGATTGCCTCGGCAAAACCGGAAGTGGTCGGCCTTATCGAGATAGGCGGGCCGCTTGCCTTGCAGGACCTGCGGCAACGCCTGGCGGCCCGCGGGCTGGAGTACCCCTATTTTCGCGTGCTGCCGAGGCAGGGCGAGGACCGTGCGCTGGCGTTGCTTTCGGTGCATCCCATTGTGCAGGACCATTCGCAGGAAATGGTGAAATTATACCATCAGAAGCGCCGCAAGATGCTGCGTGGCATTCTGGATGTCACTTTGAGGCTGGAGGATGGCCGCCTGTTCCGCATTGTGGGGGCTCACCTTAAATCACGCGTGGCAGAAGATGCTGCTGCAGCCAATGCGCTCCGCAAGCAGGAGGCATACACCCTGGCGCAGCACGTGCAGCTCATCGTCCGCTCACAGAAAGGTCTGCCGTTGCTTGTGTTCGGCGATTGGAATGACGGCCCGGCTGATGCCGCCCCGCAAATCCTGCAACAGGGGCTTTCTGCGGATGCCTCGCTGCGTCGGCTTTCGCCTGAAGATTCACGGGGCGAGGAATGGACCCTCTATTTCAAGCGCGGCAGGGAATACTGCCTCTACGACCAGATTTTTGTGAATCCTACCCTCCGTGAGCGCATGCGGGGGCAGGGCGGTATCGTCGATATTCCGGCGGCGACCAAGGCTTCCGACCACCGTGCCCTGTGGTGCGACCTGCGCTGAATATCTGCGATGTCCTGATGCCGAAAATTCTAAAATTTTCGTGTTGCAAGTTTGCTTGTTGTGTGGTAATTTAGTGGCACCATGATTACAGGTACTACACACAAGAAGGCTGCTGAGTGGGTGGAGCAGATCCGCCAGCTCTGCAAACCCGATTCCGTCTACTGGTGCGACGGTTCCGAGGAAGAGAACACCAAGCTTTGCGACATGCTCGTAGAGAAGGGCACTTACATTCGCCTGAACCCCGAGAAGCGCCCCGGCTGCTTCCTGGCTCGTTCTACTCCTTCTGACGTGGCCCGCGTAGAGGAACGCACATTCATCTGCTCTGAGAAGCAGGAGGACGCTGGTCCTACCAACAACTGGAAGTCCCCGGCTGAGATGCGCGCCATTCTCAACCCCTTCCTCGATGGTTCCATGAAGGGCCGTACCATGTACGTGATTCCTTTCTGCATGGGCCCGCTGGATTCCCCCCTGGCCAAGATCGGTATCGAAATCACCGACTCCGCCTACGTGGTGACCAACATGCGCATCATGACCATCATGGGCGAGAAGGTTCTCAAGCGCCTCGAGGACGAGGTGAACGGCGGTGGCAACCCCAAGCGTGACGGCTACGGCGACTTCGTGCCCTGCCTGCACACCGTGGGTGCTCCCCTCGAGCCCGGTCAGGAAGACGTGACCTGGCCCTGCAACAACGAAGAGAAGTACATCTGCCACTTCCCCGAGACCGGCGAGATTATCTCCTACGGTTCCGGTTACGGTGGTAACGCTCTGCTCGGCAAGAAGTGCCTGGCTCTGCGTATCGCTACCGGCATCGCCCGCAAGAACGGCTGGATGGCTGAGCACATGCTCATCCTCGGCATCACCGACCCCCAGGGCCGCAAGTCCTATGTGACCGGCGCATTCCCCTCCGCCTGCGGTAAGACCAACCTGGCCATGGTTGTGCCCCCGCCCGCTCTGGCTGAGAAGGGCTGGAAGACCAGCATCATCGGCGACGACATCGCCTGGATCTGGCCCCACGAGGACGGTACCTTCCACGCCATCAACCCCGAGAATGGTTACTTCGGTGTGGCTCCCGGCACCTCCTACAAGTCCAACCCCATCGCCATGGACACCATCAAGGAGAACATCATCTTCACCAACGTGGGTCTGACCGACGACGGTGACGTGTGGTGGGAAGGTATGGACGGCGAGGCTCCCGCCCACGCCATCGACTGGCAGGGCAACGACTGGACCCCCGACTGCGGCCGCAAGTGCGCTCATCCGAACAGCCGCTTCACCGCTCCGGCTTCCCAGTGCCCCACGCTCGACCCCGAGTACTACAACCCCGAGGGTGTGTCCATCAGCGCATTCCTCTTCGGTGGCCGCCGCGCTACCACCATGCCGCTCGTATTCCAGTCCAAGGATTGGAACCACGGCGTGTACGTGGGTGCTACCATGGGCTCTGAGATGACTGCCGCTGCCTTCGGCCAGATTGGCCAGGTGCGTCGCGACCCGATGGCCATGAAGCCCTTCATTGGTTACAATGTGGGTGACTACTGGCAGCACTGGCTGGATATGGGCACCAAGACCTGCGCTTGCAAGCTGCCCAAGATCTTCAACGTGAACTGGTTCCGCAAGGACGCCGAGGGTAACTTCGTGTGGCCCGGCTTCGGCGACAACATGCGCGTGCTCGACTGGGTGCTTCGCCGCTGCCGCGGTGAGGTGGACGGCGTGGAGACCGCTCTGGGTATCTCCCCCACCTTCGAGGAACTTGACACCGAGGGTCTGAAGGGCTACGACAAGGCTGCATTCGAGACGAACATGACCATCTCCGCTTCCGAGTGGAAGGCCGAGCTCGAATCCCAGACCGAGCTGTTCAACACGGTGGGCGACAAGCTGCCCGCCGAGCTCGAGGCCCAGCGCCAGGCTATGCTCGCTAAGTTCAACTAAAGCGAACGCCAGCTGAAAAAGCTAAGCACTTTCCGCCGCTTCTCGCTCCGAGAGGCGGCGGAAATATTTTCAGAATAGTTGCTCAATGGGGGGCGAACCGATGGTTGGCGTTAATTATTCCCACCCCTCGTAAATGGCATCAGCCAGCCAGCCGATGGGAGTGGCGAGCATGCAGAGGGGAATATCGACCACTTCTGCGCACCAGCTCAGGGGCTGCAGGCAGCGGTTGTACCAGCTGCGGCGGGAGGGAAGCCGCTGCACGCGCAGCTTGTGAAGCTGGATTCGCCCCGACATCATCTTCTGCCCCTTCAGATCCGGGAGGTTCAGCTCTTTATCCACCTGATTATCGTACAAGAGGGTAGCATCCCCTGGATTGTATTGCGATGCAGGTATGAGCTTTACATTCTTCAATGCTGGCGGATAGGCGATTTTGTGCTTTCGGACGAGTGTAATCAATTGCGGTAAGGTGAGCTCAGCGTAGTATAGCTCTTCCGAATATTGAGCGGGTTCCACCTCATCCCGGCAGTAGAGAGCGCAGTCCAATGTGGGACGCTCCTCCGGCCAGTTTCGCCAGTCGGGCGTTTCGTGAATGAGAATGGGATAGCGTGCCGGCACGTAGGCGATGGGGATTTCCACCACGTAGTTTTCGCCTTTCTTCCAGAGCCGTGTGTGATAGTTACTGTGCTCCCCCTCGTATCGTATGGTCGGCACAAGCTGCCCCGGTTCAGCCAGGGCTCCGCCCAGGTCGACGAGGGTGAATCTTCCGGTGCCGATGCCGATGTATGCTTCTGCCAGCAGCAGAAGCAGGAAAAAGCCGATTCCGCCGGCGATGCGCGAGATTTTGAACAGGTGGATGATACCCGTGAACAACAACGCAACAATGATGAGACGCGCATAGTACCACACCCCGAGGAAAATGAAGGGCATGGTCATGGGCCCGTTCAGGTGGCCATAGCCCAGGATATCCAGGGCGCAGAAATATGCCGGCACACCTGCAGCCAGCCCACAGAGCAGTGCCAGGATGGAGAAAAATCTGCCGGTCCCGGTTTCAGGCCTGTATCGGAAGCGCTGGACGATACCCATCACCACTGTGGTGATGAAAAAGCTGGTGAGGAGGAGCAAGGCCCAGGGGCGCTCTTCCACATGGTGGTCACAGCCGGCGCGGTAGATGATTTCCAGGAGCTTGAGCCCGAGTGTGCCCGATACCAGCAGAATCAGGCCGGTCAGGCATAGTGCTCTGGCTGCTTTGAACATATCACCGTGCCTTCAGGAAGTTCACGATGCCGTGGCCGATGGCTTCGGCGTAGCGGATGGCGTTCTTCTCCTTGCCCAGGAATCTGGCGTGCTGGGGATTGGAGAGGAAGGTGGCTTCGGTGATGGCGGCAGGCACATAGGATTCGTTGCAGGCATTCAGCCAGTCGCCGCCACCCTTGCGGCCATCGTTGCGGATGATGACGCCGCAGCGCACGCCGTTGTTGGGCATGCCGCCCTGGTCATAGATGGTGGCATCGATGACATCTGCCAGGGCGATGCCGAGGCCGGTGCCTTCCTCATTGCAGTATATGGCGCCCTTGTTGTACACCATCCAGTGGTTGGTCATGCTGTTGTGGTGCAGGTAGACCACGGCGGCCGGGTTCTGGTCCAGTGCGTAGTTGGTGCTGAGCATACCCACGGCCATGCGGTGCGGGTGGTGCTTGGAGCGGTAGATGGCGTTCGGCTCCGGGGTGTTCACATGGTGCACCTTCTCGCGGCGGGCTATTTCCGCCAGCTTTTTATCGGTAGGCATGGAGCCGCGGCAGCAGATGCGGCAGTCGTAGCCCGCCTCGCGGATGATGCGGGCGGTGTGGCCCGCGTAGCGGTACCAGTACTCGCATTCTTCAATCTTGCCGTAGCGGTTGTCCGGGGTGCGGGCTCCCTGGCCGCCGCGCTCCGGGTGGTAGTAGTGGCCGATGTCGAGCACCACCACCTTGGATTCGCGCACCTGCGCGCGCATCATCTGCTGCGTGCAGTTGGTGAGCAGGAGCAGGGGAAGAAGCAGGAGTAAAAGGAACAGTTTTTTCATAATCCGAGTTCTGTCTGGCCGCCGGGCAGTATGGCGCCCAGCTTGTGATAGGCCGCGGGCATGGCTTCGCGCCCGCGCGGGGTGCGCTTGATGTAGCCCTGCATGATGAGGAAGGGTTCGTGCACGTCCTCGATGGTGGATTCATCCTCGCCCACGGCCACGGCCAGCGAGGAAAGCCCCACGGGGCCGCCGCCGAACTTGTAGATGATGGTTTCCAGCAGTCGCTTATCCATCTCATCGAGCCCGTCGTCGTCGATATCAATCATCCCCAGGGCAGCCTGGGCCACTTCGGCGGTGATGCGGCCATCCGCCTTCACCTGGGCATAGTCGCGCACCCAGCGGAGCAGGGCATTCGCCACGCGGGGGGTACCGCGGGAGCGCCGTGCAATGGCCAGTGCACCGGCCGGTGCGAGGTCCACATCCAGCAGACCGGCAGAGCGGTGCAGAATCTGGCAGAGCTCATCGGCCGAGTAGTAATCCAGGCGGTTCACCAACCCGAAACGCGAGCGGAGCGGCCCGGTGAGCATGCCGGCGCGAGTGGTGGCGCCCACCAGGGTGAACTTCGGCAGATTCAGCTGGATGGAGCGGGCATTCGGCCCCTGGTCGATGATGATATCGAGCCGGAAATCCTCCATAGCCGGGTACAGGTACTCTTCAATGGCGGGATGCAGACGGTGAATCTCATCGATGAAGAGCACATCGCCTTTTTCCACATTGGTGAGAATGCCGGCCAGGTCGCCCGCCTTTTCAATCTGCGGGCCGCTGGTGGTGTGCAGACGGTGTCCCACAGCCCCGGCTATGATATTGGCCAGGGTGGTCTTGCCCAGTCCGGGCGGTCCGCTGAGCAGCACATGGTCGAGCACATCGCCTCGCATTCTGGCTGCCTCTACCATGAGCATGAGTCGCTCTTTCACTTTCTCCTGTCCGCAGAACTCGCTGAATGCAGGTGGGCGCAGGGAAAGGTCATAGCTGGTGACTGGACTGTCCGCCATGCGGGTGTAGAGTGAATCGGCCATTGGGGAGGGGAGAATCGTGGATTGTGGATAAGGAATATAAAAGCTCCGGCTCCGCTATAGCAGAAAAATGGCGTAAAGTCAAGATTTGCGCATGCCTTAGCTCATGTTTGACGAACCGGTATACGGAAGCCTGTCTTATTCTCGTTTTTGCTTGCGCGTTATGGATATCTGTGGTATTAAGAGAGGAGCATATGATTGCTAAGGCTGCACAGTGGATTGGCATGCGCCGTAAACAGGAGGACGCCTACGTGGTGAAGTTTTTCCGCGAGGGCGTGCTTGCCGTGGTTTGCGATGGTATGGGCGGGCATCACGACGGTGCTCTCGCTTCCACTCTGGCATCGGAGGCCTATGTGAAATCCTTTGAGAAGAACGATGACCTGCCTATGCTTCAACGCATGCGACAGGCTCTGGATGATGCCAATGAGGCTGTGCGTAAGTCATTTGAGAGCCGTGGCGTGTACGGTGGTACCACTCTGGTGGCAGCCTTTGCAGGTGGCGGTGTGCTGCGCTGGGTGAGTGTGGGCGATTCGGCCTTGTATCTCTGGCGTCGTGGACGACTGCTTCGCTTGAACCAGGACCATTCCTACCGGGATGTGTACCGCGCCTACATCGGAGCCGGCATGACAGCGCAGGAGGCCTTGCGCCGTGGCCATGTGCTGCGCTGCGCCGTGACCGGAGAAGCGCTGGATCTGGTGGATGCACCGAGCATCCCCTATCCGCTTCTGCCGGAGGACCGCATTGTGCTCACGACCGATGGCAGCGAGGATATCCTGGCGCCGGAGCTGCTCACCAACGTGGGGCGCAACATCCTGAACAACCGTGAGGGCAGTCTGCCGGTGGCGATCATCGAGGCTTGCCAGGCGTTGGATGACCCCTATGCAGATAATACCACGATTGTATCCATCGATGTATAACAAGCACTGAACCCGGTGCCCGCGCAGGGTGTCATTCCCTGCATGGATACGATTTGCTTATGCGATGGGTATGAGGATGGCCGCTACGTGCTGCCTCCGTTGCCTTATGATATAGCGGCGCTGGAGCCGCTGCTGGATGCAGAGACCGTGCTGCTGCACCACAGCCGTCACCATGCTGCCTATGTGGCCGGTGCAAATGCAGCTGCGGAGATGATGCGGCAGGTGGCACTGGGAGAGTTGCCGGAAACCATGGCTGCTCAGGCGGCGCATAATCTGGCTTTCAATCTGGCCGGACACATGCTGCACACTCTCTACTGGGGCAATATCTCGCCCGAAAAGGGTCAGCAGCCCTGCGGTGAGCTGGCAGATGCCATCAATACGTCTTTCGGGTCGTATGATGGATTTGTGCGCTTGTTCCGCAGTGTGGCGCAGGGGGTGCAGGGCAGTGGCTGGGCTGTACTGGCCAAGGATGCCGTGAGCCACCGCCTCGTGGTGCTGGGGACGCACCGTCATCAGGATGCTCTGCTGCCACGCATGCGGCCGCTGCTGGTCTGTGATGTGTGGGAACACGCCTATTACCTGCGTTATCATAACAACCGCGCCGGTTATGTGGAGGCATTTTTGAACCAGATTTGCTGGCACTCCGTATCAAAACGATTCAACGGCAATAAGAACCATGTCTGCTGTCGATAAAGAAAACGGAACTGTCTGCGGATGCGTCTGCAGCAGCTGGATGTCCCGCCCCTGGGTGGCGGGTATACTGGCAGTGCTGGAGCTGGTGCTGGGCTTCATCCTGCTGAGCTTCCCCATGCTGCTGGGGCTATCTGCTGTGTGGGTGGGGGGATTTGTGCTGGCAGTGGCCGGCATGATTCGACTTGTGCAGGGCATCATTCGCCGTGAAAATCGGTGGTGGAACCTGCTTGCGGCTGTTCTTTACCTGCTGGTGGGGGTGTTCACCGTGCTCATGCCCATGCTTTCCATGGAGTGGTGGACCCTGTTCATCGGCGCCTGTCTGGTGACTGCCGGCATCCTCCGTATGGGAGTGGCCATTACCTTGTGGGATTCACCCGGGCGATTCTGGCGTATCTTCAATGCGCTGGTGTCGCTGGTGCTGGGTGTCATGATTATCTGGGGTTGGCCGGAGTCTTCTACCTGGCTCATTGGTACGCTGATTGCCGTGGAGATGATATTCTCCGGCTGGACCCTCATGTTCCTGGCCATAGGGCAGCCCAACGACAAACATGGAGAGAGCTGAATGTTATTTCTTTGCTCCGGCTCTCATGCACCTTCCATGGCCTGCCGCATGCAGGCCATTTTGTTTTCGGTCTCCTGCCATTCCTGTTCCTCGTCGGAATCAGGCATGATGCCGCCACCGGCATAGAGACGGCAGAATCCCGGGAAAATCTGCATGCAGCGCAGCGAGACGTAGAGCTGCACGGAGCCGTTTCCCCAGGGGCCGAGGTAACCGGCATAGCACGAGCGGTCAATATCCGGATACTGCTGCAGCAGGGCTCGGGCCTCTGCCACCGGGGAGCCACACACTGCCGGCGTGGGGGGCAGTTGCTCAAGTAGCAGCAGCAGGCGGCCTGGCGGCATTTTCCAGCTGAAGCGCGTGCAGAGATGCTCGATGCGCCCCGCACGCAGGTTTTCCAAGGGGCTTTCCTCCAGCTCATCCGCCAGGGGGGTGAGTATTTCACGCACAAAATCGGCTACGAGCGCTTGTTCCCGCTTATTCTTGGCATCCCAGGGCAGGAGGTTCGGAAGGCGTGTGCCGGCCAGGGCCATGGTGTGCCAGCTGTCTCCGCTGCCGGTAACCAGCTGTTCCGGCGTGCAGAAAATCCAGGTGCCGTGCTGTGGGGTGTGCACCAACGCTTTAAAAGCGTTCGGGTTCTGTTCGCAGGCCGCGCGGAATGCCCGGTAGACGGAAAAGTCTGTGCCTGTTTCTGCATCCGCAGTGCGGGCCAGCACTATTTTGCGCACTTTTCCACTGCGGATGAATCCGGTATACAGTTGGAAGAGCGAGGCGTATTTCTCTCTCGATGTAGCGATTTCGTGCGGAATATGCTCCATTTCGTCCCATGATTCGGGGGCTGGGGGATCAGTCAGTTCATCCGGGATGAAAAGGTTGCTTCCGTCGAAGGTGGCCAGCACAAAGCCATTCTTGAAAATAGGGTCATCTTCCGTCCTTCCGTCCTCGGCCATGCAGAAAACTGGCTCAGCTTCCCCGGGCAGACAATACAGTGCAAAGGCACATTGCCGGCGGCAAAGCGCATCTATCCTGTCTGCCATGTTGGAGTGCATGGCGGCTAGCTTACAATGAAACGCCTGGTTTGGCAACCCTTTTTCAGTTCCACTCAATTTCAACCTCGGCACGCACGCCTTCGGCAGAGTTGATGATGTGGCGGGTGAAGTTGCCGCTGCGGAAGTGCTGCACCTCCACTTCGGTGCCCAGCATGCATTCCTTGCGGAACGTTACGTGCAGACGCACGGGCGCGCCTTCAGGGGTATGCTCGGCGGGCAGGGTGTCCAGCGCCCAGATGAGGTAGGCACTGTTATTGATGTGGCCGTTGAAGTCGATATCGCGGCGGGCTGCGGTGTGCGGGAAGCTGCAGAGCGGTGACTCGCTCCACTCCGGGAATTCCATGGCCGTGGTGATGGGCGGGCATTCGCGATCCTTGAATGCCACATCGGTGCGCTTCAGCGGGAAGGGACGGCGCGTGGTGATATCGATGAGCACCCACATCAGGTCAGCTCGGGCCAGCACATTGCCGTCCTTGTCGGTCATTTCCACAAATCGGCGGGCCTGCAGGGGGCTGGCCTGTCCTGTGTTGGTGCGCAGGGTGATGGTTTCCTTCCAATCCGGACGACGGTAGAACTCATAGTTTCCCTGTGTCTCTACCCAGATTTTGTGGTTGGCCACTGCCCAGCCAAAGCCCAGATTATGTAAATCAGCGTGCTCCTCAGCCATTTCCTGGCACAGGTGCATGAAAAACTCCGGCTTCATGAGGTGATCGGCTGCACATTCGTAGCTGGTAATAGTGTGGTTCAGGGAGAGGTCGTCCATAGAGCTAACTCTAGCATAAGGCGCCCTTGCTGTCAATATTATTGACAAAAGCAATGGCTGGTTGCACACGTGTCCCAAAGTTTGAAAGAAGAGCTCGGTCAATTGGAATTTGGCGAGCTGAAAGCCCGAGGAATTCTGAGCCCGTCAGGGCGACATAATAATAGCCCAGCGTGGAGCCGCCACGCGGCGGAACGCTGGGTAAAACGAAGAACATATCAGAACCCCGAACGAAGTGAGCGGGTG
>JAGBDZ010000106.1 GCA_017937215.1 Akkermansia sp.
CTGCTCCTGCTCATGAGACAAAAGCCCCCCAATGTTCAGCTCCCAGAAAAACAGATTCCGGGAGCTCAAGACTTATGGTTTCAAAATTTGCACAATTTTGTATGACACAAAGCACGATTGCTCGCTATGGGTATGTCGCCCCCCTTGCGGGGGGCTTTGATATGACCGGCGGCGGCGGTCGAAATTGAGCCGCGGAGCGGCTCAATGAAAAACCAGCGATTTTGCTTGCAAATCACTGGTTTTATAGTAGAATACCCCGCGTTATGGCAGACCGTACACAGACTGATCCCGTCCGCATGGAAAAAATCGTCAGCCTTTGCAAGCGCAGAGGGTTCATCTTTCAGGCCGCAGAGATTTATGGCGGTCTCAACGGTTGCTGGGACTACGGTCCCCTGGGCGTGGAGCTCAAGCGCAATCTGAAGGACTACTGGTGGCGTGTGCACGTGCAGGAGCGCCCCGATATCGTGGGTATGGATGGCTCCATCCTCACGCACAACTCGGTACTGGTGGCATCCGGCCACGTGGGTGGTTTCTGCGACCCGCTGTGCGACTGCCTGCTCACCAAGGAACGCCTGCGCGCTGACCAGATTCCCGCCCAGAGCGGTGTGGCCTACTGGTGGAAGGGCGCTGCCCGCAAGGATGGCTCCTGGAGCACGAAGAAGGAATTCTCCATGCTGGTGGAAGGCACGGACGACAAGTCCGCCAAGACCGCCCGCAAGGGGGCTCTCCAGTACTACAGCCAGATTGCCGGCAAGGGCACCCAGCCCGCCGACCTGGAGCTCATCGAGGAAAGCACCGAGGAGGTGACCGACTCCGTGCGCTACAATCCCGCCAACGGTTCCCTGGTGACGGAGGCCCGTTCCTTCAATCTGATGTTCAAGACCACCATCGGTGCCACCTCCGATGAGAACGACCCCGCCAGCACCGGCTGGCTGCGCCCGGAAACGGCCCAGAGCATCTTCTGCCAGTACAAGAACATTCTTGATTCTTCCCGCAACAAGATTCCCTTCGGCATCGCCCAGATTGGTAAGTCCTTCCGCAACGAAATCAACCCGCGCAACTTCACCTTCCGCTCCCGCGAGTTCGAGCAGATGGAGGTGGAATACTTCTGCAAGGGCGAGGACGGCTTCCGCCTGACCGACGAATGGCTGGAGAAGAGCCTCCAGTTCTACGAGAATATCGGTATCGCCCGCGATAAGATTCATATCCTCGACGTGCCGGATGAAGAGCGCGCCTTCTACTCCAAGAAGACCTACGACCTTGAGTACGAGTTCCCCTTCGGCGTGCAGGAGCTTATGGGCATCGCCTACCGCACCGATTATGACCTGGGCCGCCACCAGGAAGGCTCCGGTAAGCCCATGGAGTACTTCGACGAGGCTACCCGCGAGCGTTTCATTCCCCACGTGGTGGAGCCCTCTGCCGGTTGCGACCGTTCCGTGCTGGCCGTCATCTGCGAGGCTTTCGACGAAGAGGAACTGGGCAAGGACGGCAAGAGCGACATCCGCACCGTCATGCACTTCCACCCCCGCATGGCTCCCATCAAGGCCGCTATCTTCCCGCTGCTCAAGAAGAATGCCGAACAGGTGCGCATCGCCCGCGAGATTGAGGCCGAGCTGCGTCCCTTCATGAATGTGTTCTACGATGAAGCCGGTGCCGTGGGCCGCCGCTACCGCCGCCAGGATGAAGTGGGCACCCCCTTCTGCATCACGGTGGACTTCGAGACGCTGGGTGAGGAAGGCGACCCCGCCCTCAAGGATACGGTGACCATCCGCCACCGCGATTCCATGGAGCAGGAGCGCGTGGCCATCAGCGAGCTGCTGCCCTGGCTGCTCAAGCGCATCCACTAAACATCCCCTTTAACCCCAACCGCCATCCCCGTGGATTTCCCCTGCGGGGGTGGCGTTCCATTTACCGACACTTCTATGAAACTCTCTGATACCGACCTGACCCTGCAAGACCGCCAGATGGTGGAAAATAACCTGATGCAGCAGGAAGAGCTGCTGTGGGTGGGCAAGCCCATTCCCCGCTTGTTCAGCGCCGGCAGCCTGGCTACGTTCCTGTTTTCTCTGCCATGGCTGGGCTTTATTGCCTTCTGGACCTGGGGCGCGGCGCAGGGCAGCGCCATTTTCACCTGCTTCTCCATTCCCTTCTGGTGTGTGGGCATTGGCATGTTATGTTCGCCCTGGTGGGCGCGGCGCACGCAGAAGCGCACGGTGCTGGTCATCACGAACCGCCGGGCCATGGAGATTTACCCCGGCCTGTTCGGGGCGGTGAAGAGCCGCGTATGGCCGCTGGAGCCGGGCATGGTGAAATCCTGCACAGTGCGCAAGGACGGCAGCGGCGACCTGATTCTCGGCCATGAGGTGCGCCATTCCCGGAATGGTTCCCATGAGGTGCCGCGTGGCTTCATGAATGTACCCGAGGTGCGCCGTGTGGAGCAGTTCCTTTACGACTTGACTCAGAAACAGTGAAATCTTCCGACCCCAGAGATTTCGGGCTGAGCCCCCGGCTGAGCGAGCTGGTGCAGCATGATTTGCGCCCCGGCGAGCAGCTGCGCTGGGTGGGGCAACCCGTGGTATTCTGGTGTATCGATTGGGGGACAGTGATAGGGCTGACTCCCGTTCTGTCTGTTTTCGGCGGGCTGGGGAGCTATGTCCTCTATTCTTTGGCTGCGGGGGAGATTGTGGTGAGCGGTTTCACCTTCCTGATGGTGCTGGGCATGTCCCTCCTGTTTGTGCTGTTTCCGCTGGCGGCGGTGTCGGCTCCTTTCTTCCGGGCCTGGTGCCGGAGGAATACGGTGTATGCTATTACGAACCGCCGGGCCTTCATCTGCGGGATGGGGGAGGGCTCCTGGCGCTTGCAGAGTGATATGGTGGCCAGCAATTTCCAGCGCAAGGATGGCAGTGGCAACCTGGTGTTTTCCGTGCGCTGGGAAACTGATGTCAACGGTGTCACCCGCAAGGTGGAGAATGGTTTCATGAACATCCGCGACGTGCGGCTGGTGGAGGAGATTCTGGAAAAAGCCATAACCGAAAGGAAATAGGTATGAAATCCCCCGACCCCAGAGATTTCGGGCTGAGCCCCCGGCAATGTGAGCGCTTGCAGCGGGCTCTTCAGCCCGGCGAGCAGCTACTCTGGGCGGGCAGCCCCATTGTCCGTCATCCGGAACCCGATAAGGGAAATCGCGTGGTGGGTGTGCTGTTTTTCCTGCCGTTCGGGTTGGCCGGTGCGGGCGGTATTTATGGGGCACTGGCGGGAACATCGGACGAGTCCGGCAGTCTGGTCGGGCTGTTCTTTGCGGGCTTGCTGTTTCTGCTGATTCCCATAGGTGCGCTCATCATCTATCCGTGCTTGCATAGGAAAGAGCTGCGGAGCCGGGTCTATGCCATCACCAACCGCCGCGCCATTGTCTGCGGAGTGGATACGGAATCCTGGCCGCTGGCGCCGGATATGGTTGCCTCGGATTTCCAGACGAAGGACGGCAGCGGCAACCTGGTCTTTGCCGTGCGCTCTCGCTGCGACGGCGGCCCGGGGTGGAATGAGGCCGGTTTCATGGATATCCGCGATGTGCGGCTGGTGGAGGAAATCCTCGAAAAAGCTATAGCTGAAAGGAAAAACGTATGATGACTCAGGAAGAACAGAAACGATTGCAGGCAGAGCTGCTGCCGGGGGAAAGGGTGCTGTGGCATGGCCGCCCGCAGCTGCCGGTGGTGAACAGCGCCACGCTGCCGCTCTTCCTGCTGGCAGTGCTGTGCCCGCTCCTGCTTCTGTTCCCCATTTTGCAGCAGCGGCGCCTGCGCCGCTCGCTCTACCTGCTTACGGACCGCCGCATCCTGGTCTATCGCGCGAACTGGTGGCGCGGGGTGCAGCGCCATGCCTGGCCGCTGGAGCCCGGTATCATCACCGCCCGTGTGCAGCGCCCCGGTGGCCGCGGTGACCTGGTCATGGAATATACCTACGGTCGCCGCGTTTCCGAGGATAAAGGCTTTCTCAACGTGCCCGATGCCATGCTCATTGCCCGCCTGGTTGATGCCGCGGAGAAACGGTTGAACTGTATCTGATGGAGGATAGATGTATGTTCCGGTTGTGCATTCTGATGGGGTGTTTTGTGTGGGCTTCTGCGCTGGCGCAGGGAACTCCGGTGGGGAAAATGATGCCCAGCTCTGCCAGCCACGGTAAAGATGCGTTTTCTCAGGCTATAGCAGCGGGCGATATCGCACGCATCGGGGAAGTACTGGATAGCGGTATCAGCGTGAACCGGTCTGTGGTTCGCCATTTTGCCGAGGGATACACGGTTACGCTCACCCCGCTGGCGGAGGCTATGTTCCGTTATGTGGGCGGATTCCCGGAGGATGAGAAAAAGGGTGTGGATGTGGTGCAATACCTCATCAGCCGAGGGGCAGACATCAACGCCGCCATTCCGGAGACTGGCAGTACGCCGCTGCATCTCGCGGCTGGCGCACTGGATGGTTGCATAGCATTCCGCCTTTTTGCAGCGCTCCATGAAGCCGGTGCTGATGTTTCCATTCGTGATAACGAGGGACAGACTCCCCTCGATGTTATGAGAGAAACGCTGGAGGAAAGGTGAGGGAAACCTGCGAAACTTATTAAAACTCAGGCTTCTGTCACCCCTTCCGGGGCTCCGGGCCTTTTTTATGGCAAGCGGGGGCTGCGCTCGCTGACGCGAGCTTACCCCCGGCTAATGTTCTTTCGCCCCTTATATGATGAGATTTTCCGGGGCTCCATTTTATTTTGTCGCATTCCGGGGGCTGCGCCCGCTTTGCGGGCTTACCCCCGGCTAGTGTTCTTTCACCCACTTCGTGGGCTCAAAATTCCTCGGGCTTTCAGCCCGACAAATTCCAATTTGTCCGTCACTACCAATACGGATAACACATCAATCTTTAATTGCCGGAGCAATAATCGGGACTGAACTCCCGGGCAGAGTTCCTCCCCCGCCAAAGTCCTGTTTGCCGGGGGATTTTTCAAACTTTGGGACACGTGAGGCTCAGCCCTGGTGTTTCTTTTTCCGGGCGGGTTTCCGATACTGGCCGGGGCCGGTGGATGAATCCGGCCTGGCATCGACTTCACGCCCCTTGGTATCGTAGATGATGTAGCGCTTGCCATCCCACTGCACAGCCATGACGGTGGTGGCCCCCGGCAGCAGGAGAACATCGGTGGATTTGTTGTCCTTCTGGTTCAAGCCACGCAGACAGACGCGAATGAGCTTATCCCCATTGTACACCTCGAATGCCACGGCGTTTTCCCACTGATTGCCGGGCACGGTGAAGCGTCTGCCGGTGTGCTCAGTAATCTGCGGCTTGAAATCGGGGCTCGGTTTGATATCGAGCTTGTCGCGGTAGATGGCAACATTGTTGACATTGATGTAGAAGATGACGGGCGAGTCCGGCCTGGGATACTGGCGGGCATGCTTCAAAGCCTGGGCGCACATGTCCTCGGTGATGGTGACCCAGTGGGAAGCGTAGTCATTCACATATCGGTTCATGACGGCGAGCATGCCGGTCTCCAGGAAGTAGTCGGAGAAATCCAGCCGGGCGGCATCGCAGCAGCGGTCCAGGTATTTCATGCGGGTTTGCCCTACTGTCCACTTGCTTTCGTCCGTATCTCGCACATTCTTGAAAATGCGCGGGTAGAAGAGCGTGTTGCCCTTGGCCACGGTGTTGTAAAGATACATCTGCCACATGGGGCAGAGGATGACGAAGCTATCACCGCAGATGGCGCCGGGCTGCCGGTGCCCATCGTCCGGGCCGCGCTGGAATTGCCAGAGTTCCCGGTTCACGATGGCGCTGTTGACAAAGCTGTCGAAGCGGCCACCGCGCACCCAGGCTCCTTCCAGTGAGGGGCAGGTTTCGTGCTCCAGACGCACTTCGTCGGGGTTGAAGGCGTAATTGACCAGCTGGGAGAAAATGTTGACCGTGGTTTCGCAGGTGCCGGTCCACATCATGCCCGGGCGGGTCTGGTTCACGTGGCCGAACTCGTGGGAGGTGCCCCAGGCGCCGCTTCGGCGTACTTCGTCCACATCCACCAGACCACCGGTGGCGCTGATGACGAAAGAGGCACCGATGCCGTCGGCATGCATGTAGGTTTTGGTGTTCCAGTTGGTGCGGCCCATGATGTGGTTGCCGGGGTGAATACCTTCCCACTCCCAGCCGAGGAGCTGCTGCTCGAGCTTCATCTGCTCATCGTAAAGCGCTACGAGCTCCGGGCCTTTCTCCGGGCATCGTTCACGCAGTGCCTTGGTATCCAGCACCCACTGGGTGCGCTCACCCAGAATGTCGAACATTTCACTCCTGGCAAGTTTCATCATGTGCTTCCACACCCGGGCGTCATCGTGGTGGGTGAATACCCCGTTGATATAGCCGCCCTTTATCTGCATCTTGATGGGCGGCGCGGAGTCCGGGTCAGAGTCCCGGTAATTCACATAGCCATGGCCAAAGTGGCTGACGGTGAAATCGTTGGTTCCGGGGCGGAGCAGGAACGAGCTTTCATTGCCCGGGTGGCGGAAATCGCGTACCACAAACTCAACCGGGGTGCGTGGGTTGCCTTCCAGGTGGATGCTGATGGTCTCCCCGGCTTCGAAGGCGATGCCGGTGGGGTTTTCATAGCTGGAATAGCGCCCTATTTTGAGTTGTCTTGATAAGTCATCCACCGGTTTGTAGGCCCGGAACTCGCGGAGACGATAGGTGCGTTCCATTTGACCGGGCTCCTGGTTGAGGCGGGAGTAATCAGTATATCGGGGAATGGGGTGTTTCCCGAGAATATCCTCACCGGATGATGCATGCACCTTGCGAAAGACGGGCAGGGCGCTTTTCTGGTCTGCATCGGCGGGTATCAGCCCCCAGATGCAGAAGGCCAGCGTGGCGAGAGTGGTGTAACGTTTCATGTTATATCAGAGCAGGTTGCGGATGGAGTCCTTGGCTACATCTTTCGCGGTTTGGCCGTCGCGGTTTCGGATATTCTTGTCGGCGCCGGCTTTGAGCAGCATTTCAACAATTTCGCGGCGCCCGTCCCGGGCCGCATGTATCAGCGGCTGATTGGGCAGCTTCGGGTCGTTCAGGTCCATGCCGGCATCAATGAAAAGCTGCACCATGTCCGGGAAATTGCGCCCGATGGCCAGCCCGATGGGAATGCCGTTGTGTTTGCCGTCCGGACTGAAATTGATATCTTTGTAGGCGGGCAGGAGCGCGCGGACACTTTCTTTCCTGCGTGACCAGACCGCATCGTGCAGGGGCGTGGCACCATTGCCGGCCTGGACCATGGGATTGGCACCTGCTGCCAGCAGGGCTGGGATGATTGCGGCGTTGTCAGCATCGACCGCAACGTGCAGCACAGAACGTGTGTCGGGTGCCACAAAGTTCACATCTGCTCCAGCCTGGATGAGCTGCTTGGCAAGGTCAACCTTTCCTTTGCCGCAGACAATCATCAGGAGAGAGCGAGTGTTATCACTGTTCATGATATTGGGGGCGAATCCTTTTGCTCCCATGGCTGTTTCGAGGGCTTGAAAATCTCCAGCCTGCGCCCGCTCGCAGAGTTCGATTTCCTTGCAGCGGGCGGCCATGGCGGCTTTCAGGACTCGGGCTGCTTTTTTGGATGTTGCCCAATCGAGGGCGGTCTTCCCGCCTGGCCCCTGCGTCATGGGATCGGCGCCGGCTTTGAGCAGAAGCTTGATGCAGTT
The DNA here is from genome assembly GCA_017937215.1 of Akkermansia sp. GTDB lineage: Bacteria > Verrucomicrobiota > Verrucomicrobiia > Verrucomicrobiales > Akkermansiaceae > Akkermansia. The sequence goes on from JAGBDZ010000106.1 coordinate 7,694, forward strand.
CACTTTGCCGGCCCGCGCAGCCAGGTGCAGCGCGGTGTTGCCCTCCTCATCCACCTGGTTTACGTTGCAGCCTTCCCTGATGCGGGCTTGCAGCACCCCCTCGTTGCCGGCCGCGGCTGCTTCCAGCACGGAATAAACGCCGTTGCTGCGGTATACCAGATCCGGTAGCGCTTCATCCTGGCCGGCGGCTTCACAGGGGTGAGCAACAGCTGCTATGCTGCCCACGATGAGCGTGGTAAGAAAATAGTTTGCGCGTTTCATATGCACTGAATTGGCAATTATCTAGCATAATACCCCTTGTCTCTAACAAAGAAAAGTAAAAAATTGTCTCTCTGCCCGATAAATTGATGTTTGTCGGGCTGAAAGCCCGAGGAATTTTTGAGTCCCGGAGGGACGCCAGCCTTTAGACCGGGGTGAAGCCTCGAAGAGGCGGAACCCCGGGTCAGGCAAATAATATTCCCGGAACCCCCGAAGTGGGGTGGCAGCAGGCTCGGCTATCTTACGAAGCTCAGCACTAACAATATGCACCCCTTTCTGCCACCCCTGCCGGGGTTCGGATAATATTTATACCATACCCGGGGTTTCGCTGCTGACGCAGCTGCACCCCGGTCTAAAGGCTGGCGTCCCTCCGGGACTCTGAATTCCGCGGACGTACCGTCCGCCAACTGCCCGATAAACATCAATTTATCGAGCGCTTTTTTTCAAACGATGGGACAGGTGTGGCGCGAAAAAAATCCCTCGTTCCGGGAGCGGAACGAGGGAGAAAATATGCGAGAGTTTTGTTTATCAGAGCTTCAGTCTGGAGTTATCAGCCTTCTTCATGCCCTGGCGCAGGGAGCTCTTGACGCTGGAGGGACTGTTGCGCAGGCGGGCAGCTCTCTGCTCCAGCTTTCGGCGTTCATTGCTGCGGCCAATGGCGCTGATGATGGTAATCAGGATGACCAGACCCACGCCGATGAGAATCCAATGGATTGTTTCGAGCTTATCAAGGCCCAGTTTGGCCAGCAGGCTATCCACGTCCTTGCCGCGGTCGCCCTTCTGCTTCACGGTCTTGACGGGCTTCACCTTGATGGGAGTCTTCACCACCTTGCCGGTTTCCTTGGGCTCTTCCACGACTTCGGGTTCTTCCTCGACCTCAGGTTCTTCCTCGGCTACCGGTTCGTCGGCCTGCTTCTTGACCGGTTTGGGCGTGTCAACCTTGTCGGTCTTGTTGGGAGTATAGAGTCGCTGCTCTTCGTCCTCCAGCAGCTTCTTGACGGCGCTACCGCTGAGGGTGCTGCCCATGGCTGAGGAGCCGTTGGCCGTGCTGCCTTCGGAAAGATGACGGCGGTTTTCCTTGGGGACCTTGGGGTAGAACGTGAGGCGCAGGCACTTGTTGGCGCCGCTGAGTTCCTCGAACATATAGCCTTCATCGAACTTCATGGCGCGGGCACGGCCCATGTAGTACTTGGCCGCTTTCTCGGCAGAGAACTTGCGCCAGGCGGCTTCCTCAAACTTGCCGATGTCGGCGGCATCCTTATCGGCATCTTCCAGCGTGACGGGTTTGCGGTAGTCTACAGCGATGCAGATGAGCTTGCCGGTTTTGCCATCGAAATCCACCGTCAGTTTGCGGTTATCATCAAGATTCCAGATGCGGCGCACACTCAGGTCGCTCAGAACGCGGTAGGCGTAATCCTTGGTCAGGTTGTCGTCCGCGCCCTGTCGGTCAATGGAAGGAGAGAGATCACTGAGCTGTACAGCCATGCCTGCCGGAGCCAGAAGCAGAAGTCCGGTCAGGGCATATTGTAAAAGTTTGTTCATACCGACGCGATAGTAGCACGTTGTGTTCACGCTGACAAGCATATTGTTTGCTGAGGCAAAACAAATCTCACGCAACGTTGCGCGAGCGCGTACTCCGGTCAGTCAGAATTTCTTTCACTTTTTTGCAAAAAAAATAAAAAAATGGATTTTGGTGTTGACTTCCGTAGGAAATGGAGTAGAATGCCGCAGCCGGGTTGCCCCGGCAGGGAACAAGAAAAAGAAACAGAAGAAAATGAAGACTATCGCTATCGTACTCGGCCTCGCTACTCTGACCGCTGTAGGTAACACGCTGCCTCCGACCCCGGAGAACACGCTGCCCCCGACTCCGGAGTTTGCCATGTAATCCAGCTGTGCCGGTGCTCCCTCCATTTCATGATTCCGGGGGGAGTGTGGTGCGAGGTGTGCCGTAAGCAGATTTCAGAAGCGCATCGTCAGAAGCTTCCGCTTTTTTGAGGCGGGGGCCTTTTTGTTTTTTGGGCGGTCAGGTCAATGTCATGTTCTGTTGACACGCTGCAAGGTGCATAATGCTTGACAAATGCTCCTACGCGCGTATAGTTTCCCGCGAACTTATGAAAAATCAGATTGCAAGCGTACAAGCAGAAGCCCTGGCGCGCATAGCCGGCATAGCCGATATGAAAGCGCTGGAGGATGCCCGCGTGGGTATTCTGGGCAAGAAAGGTACCCTCACCCAGGTGCAGCAGGGCATGCGCGATGTGCCCAAGGAAGACAAGCCCGCCGTGGGTGCGCTGCTGAATGAAGCCCGCGCCACTATCACCGCCGCGCTGGAAGACCGCAAGGCAGCCCTGCAGCAGGAGATTGATGCCGCCGCCGTGGCCGGTGTGGACTTTACGATGCCAGGTGCCACGCTGCCTGCCGGTGGCTTGCATCCCATTTCCATTGTGCGCGATGAGGCGGTGCGCGTGCTGCGCCGCATGGGTTTCACCCTGGCCGATGGCCCGGAGATTGAGGATGAGTGGCACTGCTTCGATGCGTTGAACACGCCGGATGACCACCCCGCCCGCAACGAGAAGGATACCTTCTATTTCGACAGCGGCAAGCTGCTGCGCACGCAGACCAGCACCGTGCAGGCCCGCGTCATGGAGAAGGATTGCCCGCCTGTCCGCATCATCTGCCCGGGTTCCGCTTTCCGCCGCGATGCCATCGATGCCACCCACCTTTCCGCTTTCAATCAGATTGAGGGCCTGTATGTGGCCAAGGAAGTGAGCGTGGGCGACCTGAAGGGCACGCTGGAGTATTTCCTGAAGGCGCTCTTCGGCGAGGAGACGGCGGTGCGTTTCCGCCCGCACTTCTTCCCGTTTACCGAGCCGAGCTTCGAGATTGACGTGCTGCTGCAGGCTGCGGGGCAGGCTCCGCGCTGGATTGAGATTGCCGGCTGCGGCATGGTGAACCCCGCCGTGTTCGAGAATATCGACAAGGCCACCGGCAAGAACCTGTATGCCGGCTGCACGGGCTTTGCCTTCGGTATCGGCCTGGAGCGCCTGGCCATGATTCGCTGGGGTATCCGCGATATCCGCCTCCTCATCGAGAACGATGCCCGCTTCCTGGCCCAGTTCCAATAAATAACACTAAACCCTTTCTGAATTAGAATCATGAATGTTTCACTGAATTGGCTTTCCAGCTACATTGACCTTGCCGGCCTCGGCACGCAGGAGATGGCCGATATGCTCACCTTCGCCGGTATTGAGGTGGAGGGTATCCAGGAGCGCGGCGTGACCACCGACCTCGTGGTGGTGGCCCAGGTCATGGAAAAGACGCCCGTGGAGGGCAGCGACCACCTCAATGTGTGCATGGTGGACGCCGGCGAGGGCGCCCTGCGCCAGATTGTGTGCGGCGCCCAGAACTACAAGGTGGGCGACAAGGTGCCCTGCGCGCTGCCCGGTGCAGTGCTGCCCGGCGGCTGGGAGATTAAGGAGGGTAAGCTGCGCGGCGTGGAGAGCCGCGGCATGCTCTGCTCCGCTTCCGAGCTCGGCCTGCCCGATAAGGAGCACGGCCTGTGGATTCTGCCGCAGGACTACGCCATCGGCACCCCGGTACGTACCTTTGTGGAGACGGATACCATCTTCGAGCTGGAGATTACCCCGAACCGCCCGGACCTGCTGAGCCACTGGGGCATGGCCCGCGAGCTCGCCGGTATCACCGGCCGCAGCCTGAAGACAGACCCCGCCGAGGCTCCCGCCGCTGCTGCGGAGACGAAGCCTGCCGGCGACTTCATCACTCTTTCCGCTCCGGAGCTCTGCCCGCTTTACACGGCCACCCGCATTTCCGGCGTGAAGATCGGCCCCTCCCCGGAGTGGCTGGCCAACCGCCTGGTGGCTATCGGCCTGCGCCCCATCAACAACGTGGTCGATATCACCAACTACTGCCTCTTTGAACTGGGGCACCCGTTGCATGCCTTCGATGCCGCTAAGATTACCGGCGGGCTGAACATCCGCCGCGCAGCGGAAGGCGAGCAGTTCACCAGCCTCATGAATGAGCAGTACACGCTCAAGAACGACGACGTGGTCATCTCCGATGCCAGCGGCGCCGCCCTGGCCCTGGGTGGCGTGATGGGTGGCCTCGATTCCGGCGTGACGGATGCCACCACCGATATCATTCTCGAATCTGCCTGGTTCCTGCGCAGCAGCATTCGTTTCACCAGCCGCCGCCTGGCCCTGGGCTCTGATTCCTCCTACCGTTTCGAGCGCGGCACCTCCCCGTGGAATGTGCTGCGTGCCGCTGCCCGCGCCACGCAGCTGATTCTGGAGTGCTGCGGCGGCACCGCCGAGCCGGTGCTGGTGGGTGGTCAGGCTCCCTGCCTGGTGTCCGAGGAACTCGCCACCACCGCCACGGTGCTGGAGCAGGGTACCGAGGCTAAGATTTACTACGCCCTCGACCAGGTGAAGCTGGATTGGAAGGAGCTGGATGTGATGACCAACGGCACGCTGCCCCACATGGAGGGGGCCCGCATCCTCCGCAACCTGGGCCTCAAGGACGTGGACGTGAAGGGCACCTGGGACTGCCCGCCCTGGCGCCTGGACCTGAAGCGCAGCTGCGACCTGCTGGAGGAAGTGGTGCGCGTGTACGGTATCGACAATATCCCCGCCACCAGCACGTCTATCTACGTGCCGGAGAGCGCCCAGGACCGCGCTCACGATTACCGCATGGCTCTTTCCCGCAAGCTGGCCGGTGCCGGTTTCTGGGAGGTGCAGACCTTCAAGCTCATCGCCGCCGAGAGCATCGACCCGACCATTGCCAGTGTGGAGAACGCGCTGCCCATCAAGCCGCTGATGGATGGCGATATCATCCGCGTTTCCCTGCCGATTTCTGAGGACCACTCCACGCTGCGTCCTTCGCTGGCTCCCGGCCTCATCTCCGTGGCTGCCCGCAATATCAACCAGGGCATGGAGGTGCTGCGCTTCTTCGAGTGCGGCCGCGTGTTCCGCAATACCGGCGGCGGCAAGGGCAAGGACATCGAGAATGAGGTGCTGGGCATCTTCATGGCCGGCAAGCTCACCCCCGCCAGCTGGGCCTGCACCAAGCCGGGTGAGGCTCACTTCGAGCACCTCCGCGCCGTGCTGGATATCCTGGTGCCCAAGGCTGCCATCAGCATCGTGCCTGCCAAGCAGCAGCGCGAGAACGCTGCCGTGGGTGGTGATATCACCATCAACAACCAGGCCTGTGGCTATGTGGCCCGACTTTCCCTGGCCAAGTGCCGCGCTCTGGGCCTGCCCATGGAAAGCTACTACGCCGAGCTGGATCTCCGCAAGCTGCAGCAGGTGGCCACCGCCCCCTTCAAGGCGGCCGACCTGCCCCAGTTCCCCGGCTCCAGCCGCGATGCCTCCCTGGATGTGCCCGCGGCCACCCGCCATGCGGATATCATGAAGGTGGTGGAAGGCGCTAAGCAGAAACTGCTGGTTTCCTGTGCGCTGAAGGATGTGTTCTGCGACCCGACTGGCGAGAAACTCGCCGCCGACCGCAAGGCCATGACCTACACCTTCCTCTATCGCGATGCGAAGAAGACCCTCACCGCCCCCGAGGTGGATGCCGCGCACAAGACTGTGCTCGATGCCCTCGCCGCCAAGGTGAAGGAGCTTAAGTTCCGCTAAAGAATACCGTCAACATACCAGAAGGCCGGAGAGTCTGCCTCTCCGGCCTTTTTTTGGTGCGTTGTTGCTTGATATGAAGTGGATAGCATTCATGGGTGCTGTATAATGAAAACATAATTGCATGAAAATGCTGTTTTCATGCAATTATGTTTTCATTATGCTTGCAAATGGTAGCCGGAAGGTGTATATTCAGTGTTGAGATGGAAAGTCCTATGCAGATATTTGATCAGAATGACCTGAATGCGCTGCTGCATCAGATTAACCCATGGTGGAAGACCGGGCAAAGCAGCGACGGTATACCGGAGTCGCGACGGCAAGCGTTTGCGGAAGTTCTGAAGTGTATCACGCACCCGCAACTGAGACGCTTTGCGGTTATCAGCGGAGCGCGGCGTGTGGGTAAAACTACGGTGATGCGCCAGCTTATAAAACACCTGCTGGCACAAGGGGTGCCCAGCACAAACATTCTGTACATTTCCTTTGATAATCCGGTATTCAAGTTAAGCGGCATTCAGGCAGTGCTGGACGCATACCGCCAGGTCACTTATCGTGGTGGAGCCTGTTATTACTTTCTCGATGAGATCCAATACGCAGAAAACTGGTCGCTGTGGGTGAAAACCCTGTACGACCACTTTCCGGAAGTTCAGGTGGTGGCTACCGGTTCCGCCAGCCCGGCACTGGAGCGCGGCGCGGCAGATAGCGGAGTGGGCCGCTGGCGTGTGTTCCGTATGCCCACGCTCACTTTCCGGGAATATTGTTGCCTGCAGGGGGTGTCACCCTTGCAGGAGGAGGCTCCTGCTCTGGAATCATTGTCGGCTATGCATCCGTCGGAGTTCAGCATGCTCATGATGCGGCTCAGCGATTTGTCCCCGCACTGGTACCACTATTTGCAGCAGGGGGGCTTCCCGGAGCTCTTGCGTCTGGATGAACTGGATGAAGTACAGAATATTCTACAGGAAGACGTGGTGGATAAGGTCCTGAAGCGGGATATCCCCGCTTTGTTTGATGTGCGGAACCCTGTGCAGCTGGAAAAGATTTTCCTATACCTCTGCCTGCACAGCAGCAATATTGTCAATCTGGATACCATGTGCAGCGCCCTTGGGGTGTCCAAGCCCACCCTCTCCAAATACATTGGCTACTTGCAGGATGCCAACCTCATCTACTGTTCGCGCAACTTCTGTGCAACCGGAAAAAAGGGCCTCACAGCCCAGCCGAAAATCTATGTGGCTGATGCAGCTTTGCGCAATGCCTGCCTCATGCGTTTTACTCCCATGAGCCGCGCGTCCGATATGGGCGCCACGGTTGAGAGTACTGTTTACAAGCATTTCATCGCGGCTTATGACCGACTGGGGGAGGTCGGATTCCTCCGGAGCGGAGCTCGCGGCAGTAATGAGATTGACATTGCTGTGGAGCTTCGCAACGGTGCCCGAATATTCTGCGAAGTTAAGTTCCGCAATGACTCTGAATTATCTGCCAGCGAGGCTATCATCCGTCAATGCCACGCTGTCCCTGATGCCTTGGTCTTGCTGGCTACCAAGCACCCGCAGGATTTCGGTATATCGCCCTCTCCCGGCAGTGCACCGCTGCTCCGTGTGCCGGCTCATGCACTTTGTTATCTATTGAATTAGAATGTGGTGATTGATAAATGCCGTATAATGAAAACATACTTGCATGAAAATGCTGTTTTCATGCAATTATGTTTTCATTATCCTGTATATGCTTCACTATCAGGGGGGAATAGATTATTCCGGCGGTTTTTTATTGCATCCGGGCAATGACATTTTGAGCCGCTCCGGCCACATCTGCCTGCCGGAGGAGCCAGGAGACGATGACCACGCGGCGGGCGCCGGCGGCGAGGACGGCGGGCAGGGTGCTGCCGTTGATACCGCCGATGCAGTACATGGGGAAATCCCCCAGTTGCGCCTGCACGGTGGCGATATCCTGCAGGCCGATGGCGGGGCGGCCGGGTTTGGTGCCGGTGGGAAAGAGCGGCCCGAAGCCGATGTAGTCCGCCCCTTCGGCCACGGCGGCCAGTGCCTGCTCAGGGCTGTGGGTGGAGCGGCCGATGAGCATGTCCTGCCCCACGATGGCGCGGACGTCCTCCAGCGGGCCGCCGTCCTGGCCTACGTGTACGGCATCGGCCCCGATGCGGGCGGCCATTTCCGGGTAATCATTCAGCACAAAGAAGGCACCTGCCGCGCGGCAGAGCGGCTGCATGCGCCGCGCCAGCGCTTCCACCTCATCGAGCGCCACACCTTTGGCGCGCAGCTGCAGGATGCGGATGCCGCCTTGCAGCAGAGCGCTGGTGACCTGCTCCACATCCTCCGGGCGCACGTAGCCCATATCCACAATCCCGTACAAGCGGGCATCTGCCGGAATCTGCTTTTTCATGCCCCTGATTTTCCCTGAAATGCGGCCTCATTGCAAGTCAAAAAACATGATTGACAGCAGACGGCAGCAGGAGTACATTTGCAGGCATGGAAACGCTCATCTCCCGTGGTATTATTGAATCTTATTTCGGTAAACTTTCCTCCTGTCTGCAGCTGGATGCCGCCATCGTAGGCGGTGGCCCCTCCGGCATCGTGGCGGCCTATTATCTGGCCAAGGCCGGGCACAAGGTGGCGCTGCTGGACCGCAAGCTTTCCCCCGGCGGCGGCATGTGGGGTGGTGCGATGATGTTCAACGACATCGTGGTGCAGGAAGAGGCCATGCCCATCGTGGAGGAGCTGGAGCTTTCCTACCGCCCGTACGAAGCGGGAACCTACATCGTGGACTCCGTGCATGCCACGGCAGGCCTGCTCTACCAGGCCACTAAGGCCGGTGCCACCATCTTCAACTGCTACTCGGTGGAGGATGTGGTGTACAAGCAGGGCCGCGTGGGCGGTGTGGTGGTGAACTGGACCCCCGTGCTGCGCGAGGGGCTGCACGTGGACCCCCTCACGCTGCTCTCGAAGACCGTGCTCGATGCCACCGGCCACGATTGCGAGATTGCCCGCACCGTGGCCCGCAAGAATGGCGTGAAGCTCGATACTCCCACCGGCGGTGTAGTGGGTGAAATGAGCATGGATGCCGCCGAGGGCGAGCGCTCCACCATTGATAACACCAAGGAGATTTACCCCGGCCTCTTTGTTTCCGGCATGGCGGCCAATGGCGTGAGCGGCAGCTTCCGCATGGGCCCCATCTTCGGCGGCATGCTTATGAGCGGCCGCAAGGTGGCTGAGCTCATGAGCGCCAGCATCCGCCAGCAAGGCTGATTCAACCTTTCATTATCACTCCCCCGCCCGCCGTAGGAAAATACCCCTGCGGCGGGTGTAATCATTATTTTCCCTCATCGTCGGGCGGACGCTTATTCAGCATCTTGCCGCCGAAGATGCTCTTTTCGCGGATTTTTGGGGGCAGGTCATGGTAGTGCCTGCTGCCGTCATCCATCCCATACATGATGTTGAGGGCTTGTCGAATGTGATTCGTTGCCTCGGGAGACTCCTTTCTGGCCGGTTTCCGTTTTTTTACCTTCCGGCTCAGGTAGAACCCTATCACCAGTGTTAAAGCGATAATGCCCCCCACATAGCCGCTCATCCGGGCAAAGCGGTCCAGAGTATCATGCTCGTGGAAGAGAAAGGCACATACACCGCAGATGACGATGATGATGGTCAATGCTTTCCGGGTGTAGGAGTCCATAGCTGATTCTAACATGGGTAACCAGGCCTGTCAATCCGGGTTGAAAATGAGCATTTTTTGTTTTTAACTTTGCAAATTCTATGGCGTTGTGGTATTCTCCACGCACATGCCCGGTATAGTATATAAGAAATGGCTGGCAGTGATGCTGGCGTTCATGGCCCTTTTCCTGACTTCTTGTGGGGAGAAAGAGGCAGAGCGCGGCAAGCTGATTATGGTGACAAACGCCACGTTCCCCCCGTATGAGTTCTACCAGGGGAGCCGCATTGTGGGCATTGATGCCGACATGGTGCGAGAGATTGCCAAACGCAATGATCTGGAGCTGGTGATTGAGGATATGGCCTTCGATTCCGTGATTGCCGCTGTGCAGACCGGCAAGGCGGATGTGGCGGCTTCCGGTATCACGGTGACGGAGGATCGCAAGAAGCAGATTGATTTCACCACCAGCTACGTGAAGGCTGATCAGGTCATCATCATGCGCAAGGGTGATGCCATTGCCGGCCCGGAGGATTTGAAGGGCAAACGCATTGGTGTGCAGCACGGCACCACGGGCGACCTGTACGTGACAGAGAACCTCCAGGAGCCTGAGCGCTTCCAGGATGGTGCACTGGCCGTGGCCTCGCTGGTGACGGGCAAGATTCACGCGGTGGTGCTCGATAGCGCCCCGGCAGAGGAACACGTGGCCCGCAACAAGGGTATCTGCATTCTGCCCACAGCATTGGTGTCAGAGGAATACGCCATGGCTATCAGCAAGTCCCGCCCGGAGCTGCTGGCCATGTTCAACCGCACCATGGCTGAAATGAAAGCGGACGGCACCATGGACACCATCTGGGCCCGCTATCTGGATAAGGATGGCAAGCCGCTGGCGGTGCCTGCCGTGGTGGCTGAGGAGGAAAAGGGAATGTGGGGCCGCCTGGCCGATTCCTTCGAGGTGAACTTCGTGAAGGACGACCGCTGGCACTACCTGGTGGATGGTTTCCTGGTCACGATTGAGATTTCTGCCTGCGCGGTGCTCATGGGCCTGTGCATCGGTTTCCTGGTGGCGGTCATCCGCAGTGCGCATGACCAGACCGGCCGCTACAAGGTGCTCAACTTCCTGTGCCATATTTACCTGACGGTGGTGCGCGGCACTCCGGTGGTGGTGCAGCTGCTCATCATCTATTTCGTGATTTTCGGCTCGGTGGATGTGAGCAAGGTGCTGGTGGCCATTGTGGCCTTCGGTGTGAACAGCGGCGCTTATGTGGCGGAAATCATCCGTTCCGGCATCATGGCGGTGGATTCTGGCCAGATGGAGGCTGGTCGCAGCCTGGGCCTGAGCTATGGCACCACTATGCGTTCGGTCATCCTGCCGCAGGCCTTCAAGAATGTGCTGCCGGCGCTGGGCAATGAGTTCATTGTGCTGCTCAAGGAGACGTCCGTGTGTGGTTATATTGCCCTGCAGGACCTCACCAAGGGTGGTGATATCATCCGCAGTCAGACCTACGATGCTTTCCTGCCGCTTATTGCGGTTGCGCTCACCTACCTGGTAGTGGTGGTGTGCCTGAGCCAGTTGCTGAAGAAACTTGAAAACTCCCTGAAGAAGAATGAACGCTGATAATATATTGGAGGTGCGCGACCTGGTGAAGGAATTCGGCGACCATCGCGTGATTGATGGTGTGTCCGTGGGTGTGAAGAAGGGCGAGGTGGTGTTCCTCCTGGGCCCCAGCGGCGCCGGCAAGAGCACGGTGATGCGCTGCATGAATTTCCTGGAGACCCCCACGGGCGGCGAGGTGCTTTTCCACGGCCAGCCGGTGGACCGCAGCGAGAACGGCCTGAACCACTACCGCGCCAAGGTGGGCATGGTGTTCCAGCATTTCAACCTCTTTGCCAACCTCACCATCCTGGATAATATCACCCTGGCTCCGGTGAAATGCGGGCTCATGAGCCGCACCGAGGCTGAGACCCAGGCGCTGCACCTGCTGCATCGCATTGGCCTGCGCGATAAGGCCAAGGCCTACCCCTCCCAGCTTTCCGGCGGGCAGAAGCAGCGCGTGGCCATTGTGCGTGCGTTGGCTATGAATCCCGAGGTGCTCCTTTTCGATGAGCCGACCTCCGCCCTGGACCCCGAAATGGTGGGTGAGGTGGAAAACCTCATGCGGGAACTCGCCAAGGATGGCATGACCATGCTGGTGGTTTCTCACGATACTGATTTTGCCATGGAACTGGCCGACCGCATCGTGTTCCTGGCCGATGGCAAGCTTGTGGTGGATGCCCCGCCCGCCGTCATCGCCGCCAGCGATAATCCCCGTATCCGTGATTTCTTCTCTATTAGATAAGAATTGCCGGGAATTACAATGTTTAATATAAACGAGCACCCAATCGGGTGCTCGTTTTTGCGTGAAAATGTGCAAGTTCCATCAATGCCTGATGCGTAGGCTCACTCCTTTGTGCGTTTATTGGGGCCATCGCCTACGGAGACGACTTCTACCTCCACCTGGTGCACGCCCCACTTGTGGAAACCGATTTCGCGGGCCACGGCGGGGCTGATGTCGATGATACGGCGGCGGTTGAAGGGGCCTCGGTCGTTCACACGCACCAGGCAGCTTTTGCCGGTAGAGGTGCTGGTGACTCGCACAACGCAGGGAAGGGGCAGAGTGCGGTGCGCAGCGTATTTGGCGCCGTAGCGCAGGCGCTCACCCATGGCGCCGATGCTGTTGCCACCCTCGTAGAGCGAGGCTTCACCTGTTTCGCGGTATTGGAGTGCCTCCAGCATGCCCATGGGGCGGTAGCGGCGGCCGTTCACCGTATAGGGCGATTTCTTGAGCTTGGGTTCGGGGCGGGTGTCCTCCGCGAAGGTGCGTTTCCAGTCCTTGCGCCAGGAGCACCCGGTGCCCGGCAGCAGAATGCCGGCTGCCAGAATCAGGAGCGTAAGTCGGGGGATGCCTCGCACGGTGTTATTCTGATAAAAAGTTCTGAACCTTGCAGGAGGCAATCAAGATGGCGCTTATGCTTATCTGTTACTGAGCCAGGGCGATGAGCAGCTTGTTGTGGATGCCGCCGAAGCCGCCGTTGCTCATCACGAGCAGTACATCGTTCGGGTGCACGTGAGTGACCACATGGGCCACGATGTCGTCCACATTCTTGCCCACATAGGCATCGGTGCCGGCGGCCTGAATATCGGCCAGCAGCTTGTCTTCGTCCAGCCTCTGCTCAGGGGTGAGGCGCTTGTTGTTCTCAATGGGGGAGATGACGGCAAAATCGGCATCTGCCAGTGCTTCGGCCAGCTCGTTCTGGAAGAGATTGCGGATGGTGGTGTTGCTGCGGGGTTCAAAGAGCACCCAGAGGCGGCTCTTCGGGAAACGCTGGCGCAGACCCGCAATGGCCTGGCGAATGGCAGTGGGGTGGTGGGCAAAATCGTCCACTACGGTCACGCCGTTCACAGTGCCGCGCACTTCCTGGCGGCGGGCCACGCCTTCAAAGCTGCTGAGTGCAGCACGGATTTCATCGGCGTTCAGCCCAGAGAAGGCTGCGGCGCAGGCGGCCATGGCGGCATTGCGCACATTGAAATCGCCGATCATGGGCACGCTGAAGCGCTCGCCGCAAAGCGGGCAGGGGGCTGTTTCCTCGCCTTCGGCGGCGGGTTTGCAGGTGAGGGTGAAGCTGCAGCCGTCTGTGCGGTGCTCCAGGTCCGTGATGCGGATGTTGGCATCCTCGGCCATGCCGACGCTCACCAGCTTCACCATGCGCAGCTCAGTGGCGGCGCAGGCGCGCACATCGGCGCAGTTCGGGCAGTCAGCATTGATGAAGACGATGCCGTTGCGGGGAACGGCGCGCAGCAGACGCTTGAAAGAGAGTTTGATTTCCTCCACATTGGCGTAGATGTCGGCGTGGTCCATCTCAATGTTGTTGATGATGACCACCTCGGGCAGGTAATGGAGGAACTTGGAGCGCTTGTCGAAGAAGGAGGTATCGTACTCATCGCCCTCCAGCACGCAGAAATCGGAATCAGTGAAGCGGCCGCCGCGGCCCAGGTTGCGCGCAATGCCGCCAATCATGAAACTGGGGTTCTTGCCGTTGGCTTCCAGCATCCAGGCCAGCATGGAGGAAGTGGTGGTCTTGCCGTGCGTGCCGGTCACCACCAGGTTGCGCTTGCCCCACAGGAAGAACTCCTTCATCGTCTCCGGCAGGCTCATGTAGCGCAGGCGCTTCTCCAGCACGGCTTCCACCTCGATATTGCCGCGGCTCATGGCATTGCCAATGACCACCAGGTCGGTGTCGGCCGGGATGTTGGCGGGGTTGTACCCCTGGAAAATCTGAATCCCCTCGTTCTCGAGGAAGGTGGACATGGGCGGGTAGACGTTGGCATCAGTGCCGGTTACCACGTAGCCCTGTCGTGCCATGGCCGATGCGACGGCCCCCATGGCGGTGCCACAAATCCCGAGAAAGTGAACGTGTTTCATATTGTTCCTGACAATGCGTAGAAGTGCCACAAAGGTTATATCATATGCCCTGCCATTGCAAGTATTTTTTAGGGCATGATGTGAAGAATGAAAATTTCTGTAAAATGCCACAGAATAGGCTTGTAGTGCCCTGTGTGGTGAAATGGACTCTGTGTCCAGAATGGGGTGCTGCCGCCTTTCAGGGCGTGTGTGACGCGATTTTTGTAAAAATGACATACTATATAATTGAGGCGCGCGCGTACGCGCGTATAATGGGCGGCACTTATGAGTGATAACGTAACGCCCCCGGAGGACGCTGAGAAGCTTTCGACCGGGGCACAGCAGGAGTACGGCGCCGCCCAGATTGACAAGCTGGAGGGCCTTGAAGCCGTGCGTAAGCGTCCGGGTATGTACATTGGCGACCCGGATGAACGTGGTTTGCATCACTGTGTGTTCGAAGTGCTGGATAACTCGATTGACGAGCACCTGGCCGGATACTGCAGCAAGATCATCATCCAGATTCACGAGGGCGGTACCATTTCCGTGATTGACAACGGCCGTGGTATTCCGGTGGACATGCACCCGAAGTTCGGCATTCCTGCCGTGGAGCTGGTGCTGACCAACCTGCACGCCGGCGGTAAGTTCGGCCAGGGTGCGTACAAGTACTCCGGCGGTCTGCACGGTGTGGGTGCCAAGTGCGTGAACGCCCTTTCCGATTTCTTCAAGGCCGAGGTGCGCCGCGATGGCAAGCGCCACGTCATTACTTTCGAGCGCGGCAAGACTACCGAGAAGCTGCACGTGGTGGGTACCTGCCCGGAGGGGCAGACCGGCACCGCTATCACCTTCCTGCCGGACCCGACCATTTTCACCGACACCACGGAATTCAAGTTTGACCTGCTGGCCCGCCGTCTGCGCGAGCTCGCCTTCCTGAACCCCGGCCTCGTCATCGAACTGGTGGACGAGCGCAGCGGTCAGGAACGCACGGAGACCTTCTACTATGCCGACGGTATCCGCGAGTTCGTGAAGCAGCTGGGCGAGAACAAGACCCTCATCACCGCCGAGCCTATCGCCATGAGCGGCGTGCGCCACATCGAGGTGGAGTACGACGGCAAGACCATGGAGGACGACGTGATTGTGGATGTGGTGATGCAGTACAACGACAGCGACCGCTACCAGATTCAGTGCTATGCCAACTCCATTTTCAATGCCGACGGCGGTACGCACCTTTCCGGTTTCCGCAGCTCGCTGACCCGCGCCATCAACAACTACGCCAAGAGCAACAACCTGCTCAAGGATAAGGACCCCAGCCTGAACGGCGACGACGTGCGCGAAGGTCTGGTGGCCGTCATCTCAGTGAAGATGCCCAACCCGCGCTTCTCCTCCCAGACGAAGGATAAGCTCGTGAACACTGAAATCGAAGGTGTGGTGAGCAGCGTGGTGTACGAGGAGCTCAAGGAATACTTCGAGGAGAACCCCGCCGTTGCCAAGACTATCATCGACCGCTGCCTTATCGCCTCCCGCGCCCGCGAGGCTGCCCGCAAGGCCCGCGAAAGTGTGCGCAAGAGCGCTATGACCGTGGGCGGTGGCCTGCCCGGCAAGCTTGCGGACTGCTCCTGCCGCGACCCGAAGCTCAGCGAGCTCTTCATTGTGGAGGGTGACTCCGCAGGTGGTTCCGCCAAGATGGGCCGCGACCGCCGCACGCAGGCCATTCTGCCGCTGCGCGGTAAGATCCTCAATGTGGAGAAGGCCCGCCTGGACAAAGCCCTGGGCAGCGAGACGATTCAGAACATCATCACCGCCATCGGCGCCGGTATCGGCGACGGCGAGGGTGAGGGTTCCTTCGACCTGAACAAGGTGCGTTATCATAAGATTATCCTCATGGCTGATGCCGACGTGGACGGCTCCCACATCTGCACCCTGCTGCTCACGCTCTTCTGCCGCCACATGCCGCAGCTGGTGCGCGCCGGCTACCTGTACATTGCCCAGCCGCCGCTGTACCGCGTGATTCACCGCAAGGTGGAGCAGTATGTGCAGGATGAGGTTTCCCTGAACCGCAAGCTCATCTCCCTGGGTGCCGGCGATGTGACCCTGCGCACCCCGGACAAGAGCCGCGAGTTCGACGCCGATTCGCTCATGGCTATTCTGGAGACGCTCATCAACCTGCAGAAGTACGAGGGCAGTGTGGCCCAGCATGGCGGCGACTTCAAGGACCTGCTGCGCCACCGCGCCGGCAATGGTGCTTTCCCGCAGTACCTGGTGAAGGTGCGCTGCGGCAACGATGAGGAAGTCAAGTACTTCCAGACCATGGAAGAGCTCACCGCCTTCTCCGACGAGAACCGCGACCTCTTCCTCTTTGGCGAGCCCAGCGAGGAGGAACTGGCTGCCAACCCGCTGCCGGTGCGCGAGGGCCCCAGCCGCCGCGCTCTGCTGCATGAGCTGCATGAGGCCATGGCCATCACCCGCGTGCTGGCCCGCCTGGAGGAACTCGGCATCGACCCCGCCCGCCTGCTCTCGGACGATGAACCGGTGTACGAGCTGGTGGAGAACGCCCGCAATACCGTCACGCCCATCTTCTTCGTGGGCGATATCCTGGCCAAGGTGCTGGAAATCGGCGGCCGCAGCGTGACCATCACCCGATTCAAGGGTCTGGGTGAAATGGACGCCAAGGACCTGTATGCCACCACCATGGACCCGGAGAAGCGCGAGCTGCTCCGCGTGCGCCTGGATGATGACAACGCCATGCAGGCGGACAAGATGTTCACCATCCTCATGGGCGACCTGGTGGAACCCCGCCGCCGCTTCATTGAAGACAACGCCCTCAACGTCCGCAACCTCGATGTGTAACCCCAAACCGATTTCTGACTGAATTATGAGTGAAACAAGAATTCGCCCGGTAGACGTGGCCGAGGAGGTTTCCCGCAGCTTCCTGGACTACTCCATGTCGGTGATTATCTCCCGCGCCCTGCCGGATGCCCGCGACGGCCTCAAGCCCTCGCAGCGCCGCGTGCTCTACGCCATGCACGAGCTCGGTCTGGTGCCCAGCAAAGGCACAATCAAGTGCGGTAAAATCGTGGGTGACACCATCGGTAACTACCACCCGCACGGTGACCAGTCCGCCTACGGCACGCTGGTGACCATGGCCCAGCCCTGGAACATGCGCGACATTCTGGTGCAGGGGCAGGGTAACTTCGGTACGCCGGAAGGCGACCCGCCCGCCGCCATGCGATACACCGAAGCCAAGCTGAGCCACCTGGGTGTGGCCCTCATGGATGACCTGGACAAGGATACGGTGGATTTCCAGCCGAACTACGACAACCGCCTCACGGAGCCCGTGGTGTTCCCCTCCGCTTTCCCGAACCTGCTGGTGAACGGCGGCACGGGTATTGCCGTGGGTATGGCTACCAACATGGCTCCGCACAACCTGGGCGAAGTGGTGGACGGCATCTGCGCCTATATTGATAATCCCCACATCACCAGCGAGGCTCTGCGTGCCTACATCAAAGGCCCGGACTTCCCCACCGGTGGCTATGTGCTGGGTTACAAGGGAATCGACAGCTACTTCCGCACCGGCCGCGGCAGCGTACGCATGCGCGGTAAGATGGAAGTAGTGACCAATGAGAACGGCCGCGAGTTCATCCATATCTCCGATGTGCCCTACGGTGTGAACCGCGCTGTGCTGCAGGAGCGCATCGCTGAGCTGGTGCGTGATAAGATTATCACCGATATCGCCGGTATGCGCGACCTGACGGACTACATCGAGATTGAGCTGAAGCGCGATGCCCGCCCGCAGGTGGTCATCAACCAGCTCTACAAGCTCACCAGCATGGAGACTTCCTTCTCCGTGAACATGCTGGCTATTCACGAGGGCCGCCCCAAGGTGCTCACCATGAAAGATGCCATCAACTTCTACGTGGAGCACCGCCGCGAGGTGGTGGTGCGCCGCACGAAGTTCCTGCTCCGCAAGGCTGAGGACCGCGCCGAGGTGCTCGAGGCCTACCTCATCGCCCTGGCGAACATGGATGAGTTCATCCGCATCATCCGCGACTCAAAGAACCGCGAGGACGCCCGCAACCGACTCATGCAGTTCAGCTTCCCGGTGGAGCTGGCCCGCGGCCTCGGCATCCTCATCCACAGCCAGCCCTCCGTGCAGGGGGATAAGTACATCTTCACCGAACGCCAGGTGAACGCCATTCTGGAACTCCGCCTCTACCAGCTCACTGCTCTGGAAAACGACAAGATTTCCGACGAGTACAAGAAGCTGCTGGAGCTCATCGAGGACTACCTGGACATCCTGGCCAACGAGAGCCGCGTGCTCGGCATCGTGAAGGACGAGCTGCGCGTCATCAAGGAGAAGTATGCCACCCCGCGCATGACCCACATCATTCCGTTCGAGGGCGATATGGCCATCGAGGACCTCATCCCGAACGATTCCATGATTGTGACCATCACGCACAGCGGCTACATCAAGCGCACGAACTCGGATGAGTACCGTCTGCAGGCCCGCGGCGGCAAGGGTATCAAGGCCGCCACGACCAAGAGCAAGAAGGATGCCAACGACTTTGTGGAGCACCTGTTTGCCGCCCAGAATCACGACTACATCATGTTCTTCACAAACACCGGCCGCGTGTATGTGGAGCGTGTGTACGAGATTGACGAGGCCGCTCGCAGTGCTCAGGGCCGCTCCATCAAGAACCTCCTGGATATGCAGGCGGATGAGCGCATTGCCGCCATCCTGCGTCTGGAGCGCCGCGTGAGCGAGGATGGCAAGGACATCACCTTCGCCGAGGATTCCGGTAACGTGGTGTTCGCCACCAAGGACGGCACCGTGAAGAAGACCGCGCTCAACGACTTCGTGAACTACCGCAAGGCCGGTATCATCGCCATCAACCTGGAGGAAGGCAACACGCTCGTGAATGCCGCACTCACCTCCGGCTCCGATGAAGTGGTGCTGGTGACGCACGACGGCATGAGCATCCGCTTCAGCGAGAGCGATATGCGTGCCCAGGGCCGCAACACCATCGGTGTGCGCGGTATCAAGCTGCGCGAGGGCGACTACGTGGTGGCCCTGGCCGTGGTGCAGCAGGATGCCAACCTGCTCGTTGTTTCCGAGAATGGCCTTGGCAAGCGCACGCCCTTCGATGAATACCGCCCGCAGAGCCGCGGTGGTATCGGTATCAAGACCATGAACTGCACGGATAAGACCGGCCGCGTGGTCTCCGCCACCACGGTGACGGATGCCGATGAACTCATGATTATGACCACCGGTGGCCAGTCCGTCCGCATGAAGGTCGATACCATCCGCGAGACCGGCCGCGCCACCCAGGGCGTGAAGCTCATCACGCTGGATGGCAAGGAATCCATCCAGGAAATCACCCTCGTCATCCCCGATGACGATGAGGACGAGGAGGAAGCCGCCGATACCCCGGAAGGTGACTCCGCCCCTGCCGATGAAGCCGAGGCCCCCCAGGAGTAAAGCTCATCTGCAACCCTGACCAACTCATAAGTCTTACCCCGCCTGCCATCCCGGCAGGCGGGGTGAGTGGAAAATCAGATAATATTCCTAATGCTGCTTTATGGTTTTGGTGATAAACGGCGTTTTGAGGTAAAAGAAAGACGGTCTTTAAATAAATAAATTATCATAACTTTATTATAAGGCTTGTGTTGAGGGATATTCGAAGTGGGAAAAAATATTTCCCGGTTGGCCATAAATTAGGAAAATAACTAAGAAGGATTGATATATATACTTCCCTATGAGGGCTGATATACAAGGTGAACTGTTTGATTTCTCCGAAACTCGCGAAGAGATGCCGGGGATGCTTATCTACCGACACGATGCCAGCGGTGTAAAGCTGAATGTGCGGCTTGAAGGAGAAACGGTGTGGCTGAGCCAGCAGCAGATGGCCGATTTATATCAGACAAGCAAGCGCAATATTGCCGTTCATATCAAAAACGTACTGGAAGAAGGGGAACTGGACGTTGACCAGGCGGAGAGGTTGGTGTTGCAGACTCGCCAGGAGGGACGACGTGAAGTGACTCGTGAAGTGACCCTGTATAACCTGGATATGATTATATCGGTCGGGTATCGGGTGAAAAGCGTGCTGGCAACTCGTTTCCGGCAGTGGGCCACCGCCAGACTGACGGAGTATATCCGCAAGGGTTTCACCATGGATGATGCCCGTCTGAAAGAGCTGGGAGGCGGCAGTTATTGGAAAGAACTGCTGGATCGCATCCGCGACATCCGCTCGTCAGAAAAGGTCATGTACAGGCAGGTGCTGGATTTGTATGCTACCAGTGCCGACTATGACCCGCAAAGTTCCATCAGCCGGGAGTTCTTCAGCATGGTGCAGAATAAGTTTCATTTTGCAGCTCATGGTCAGACCGCGGCAGAGGTCATCTATGACCGGGCAGATGCTCGCAAGCCCTTTATGGGACTGCGGACTTTCACCGGTGCGTTTCCGATGTTGAAGGATGCTCAGGTGGCCAAAAATTATCTGACGGAAGAAGAGTTGAAAGCTCTGAATAATCTGGTTTCCGGTTATTTTGATTTTGCAGAATTGGCTGCACGGCGCCACCGACTCATGCGCATGGAAGATTATCTGAAGCAGCTGGATAACCTGCTCAGCAGCATTGGAGAGCCGGTTTTGGAACATAAAGGTCGAGTGAGCCATCAGGAGGCCATGGATAAGGCTGAACGCGAATATCGCCAATATCAGCTCGAGACCCTTTCCCCCGTGGAGCAGGCCTATGTGGAATATATGAAAGAATTGTCTGAGACCGCGCGCCAGATTCCCCAGGAGTAAGGCTTATCTGTAACCCTGACCAACTCATAAGTCTCACCCCGCCTGCCATTCCGGTATTTTTTTTGTGTAATATGTTTTTTTTGAGGAGATTATGTATTGACTCGGCTGTGCTGTTGTTCTATAACAGGCGCATGAAGAAGTGCGTAATGATGGCGGTGGTGGTGCTGGCGGGGCTGGTATCGGGGTGCATGCAGACAGCCGAGGAAAAGATGATTGCCGATCTGGTGAAGAAAGACCGCTGGTTTGATGCGCAGAAACAATATGAGCGCTATGTTCTGGGACGGGAGGAATACCTTAGCGAACTTCGGAAAACTGCGGTAGGTGCCGCTGATATGCGCGTCGAGCTGAGCCTCGATTATGGAAAGGAAGTGGAGTATATGCCGCTGTCTGAAGGGGAAATCGCTACGGTGCGGGAGGTTTTTTCGGCTTTGGAGAACACCCCGCCCCGCGATTTCAACAGGTGGCTGAAAGAAAAGCATGATAGTAGTTTCGGTCCGCAGCCAGCCGCTTGCTCATATGGGGTGGAGTTGCAGTTTCTGTCGGCCGATGGGAAGGTGGAGCGCTCTTTTTACGACGTGGATGAGGTGAAAATGGGCGACAAGGCCCAGGCGGAACAGTATCGCACGGCGCCGCACCGCCCCGACTACATGCTTCCGGCGGATTTATTGCAGCATTGGAACGCGCTGCCCTTCCGCGCCGCCGCGAAAAAGCGCATGCACGAACTGCTGACGGCTCGTGAACAAGAACGGGCGAAAGCCTTGAATCTCCCTGGCTCGTGTGGTTCGCACTGAAAGGGTGGACTGTACCCGGTAAATTGGCTTTGGCGGGGAAACTTTGTCGGAGCACGGGACTTCAGTTCCGATTAAATGCACCGTGATTTCGGGACTGAAGTCCCGTGCTTCGAAAACGCCAAAGTCAATTTGTCCTTTCAAATGTGGCGAATCCGCCACATGGTATGTGGCAGACTCTTCACGATGGAAAGCGTGCGCGGGCGGGGGAGTATGTGGTAGAGTAGGGGCGTATGAACGAAATGTATATCGCAATATTGGGCATTCTGCTCTTGCTGGCGGTGTTTGACCTGGTGGTGGGCGTGTCGAACGACGCGGCCAACTTCCTGAACTCGGCCGTGGGCTGTAATGCAGCGCGGCGCAGTGTGGTGCTGGCGGTGGCAGCCGTGGGCATCGTGCTGGGCGCCTCCCTCTCAGGGGGGATGATGGAAATCGCCCGCAGCGGCGTATTTATGCCGGCTCAGTTCAGCTTCCACGGGGTGATGATTCTTTTCCTTTCCGTGATGCTCACGGACGTGATTCTGCTGGATTTGTTCAACACCTTCGGCCTGCCGACCTCAACCACGGTGTCGCTGGTGTTCGAGTTGCTGGGGGCCGCGGTGGCGGTAGCGCTGTTCAGCATGCATGAAAGCGGTTTTGCCCCGAATCTGGGCGATTACATCAACAGCTCGAAGTCCCTCACCATTATCTCGGGCATCTTCTGCTCGGTGGCGGTGGCCTTCACCTGCGGCTGCGTGGTGATGTGGTTCTCCCGCCTGCTGTTCAGTTTCCGCTACCAGAAGGCGTATAAGTACATTGGCTCGCTGTGGTGCGCTGCCTCGCTCACGGCCATCAGTTACTTCGCCGTGTTCAAGGGGCTGAAGCACAGCTCGGTGGTCACGCCGGAGATGCTGGCGTGGCTCAACAGCAACATCTTTGTAGTGGTGCTGGGTACGCTGGTGTTCTGGTTCATCATTTCCTTCATCCTGCAGTATATCCTGCGGGTGAATACCCTGCGCATCACGGTGTTGGCCGGCACCTGCGCGCTGGCTCTGGCTTTCGCCGGTAACGACTTGGTGAACTTCATCGGCGTGTTCATGGCGGCTGAGTCCTCCTACCACATTGCGAGCGCCCACGTGGCTGCCGGTGGCAGCCTGGAGACGCTGCGCATGGGTTCCCTAGCCGACCCGGTGCAGGCGAACATCTGGTACCTGCTGGCCGCCGGCGGCGTGATGGTGCTGGCCCTCATCTTCTCGAAGAAGGCCCGCACCGTGACCGAGACGGAGGTGAAGCTGGCCCGCAGCAATGCGGTGAGCAAGGAGCGTTTCGGCTCCTGCCTGCCCGCCCGTGCCGCTGTGCGCTGGACGCTGAACGCAGCCCGCCTGGTAACCCGTATCACCCCGGAACCGGTAGCCCGCTTCGTGGGCAAGCGTTTCGAGCCGCTGGAGCTTACAGAGGACGATGGCACTGCCTTCGACATGGTGCGTGCCTCGGTGAACCTGACGGTTTCCGCCCTGCTGATTTCGCTGGCCACCTCGCTGAAACTGCCGCTTTCCACCACCTATGTGACTTTCATGGTGGCCATGGGCTCCTCCCTGGCAGACCGTGCCTGGGGCCGCGACAGCGCGGTGTACCGCATCACGGGCGTGATGGTGGTCATCGGCGGCTGGTTCATGACTGGTCTGACTGCTTTCGTGGCAGCTTGCATCACGGCTTCTGTGATGATGTACGGCGGCATGTGGGGCGTGGCAGCCATGCTGCTCATTGCCGGCGGTATCCTGGTGAAGTCCGCTTACTTGCACCGCCGCAAGAGCGCTGAGCCGCTGCCGGAGCTCAATCTGGATTCTCCCACCGTACTGCGCGAGCTGGGTGAGGCCTCGGTGGACCGTCTGGGCCGCGCCTACGGCATCTACCGTGCCACGGTGAAGGCTCTGCTGGCGGAGGATTACAGCGCCTTGAAGCGCCTGCGCAAGAAGGCCCGCGAGCTGAACCGCACGCTGGAGGCGGTGAAGGAAGACCAGATTCTGCCTTGCTTGCAGACACTGCCGGCCCGCTTGTATGACCGCGGCCAGATGGTGATGCGCCTGCACGAGAGCACATTGAATGTGGCTGGCTGCCTGCTCACCTTGGTGAAGGCCAGCTATAAGCACATCGACAACAATCACGTGGGGCTGACAGAAGAGCAGGGGCGCGACCTCCTTTCCATGAGTGACCGCATCTCTGCCTGCTTTCCCGGACTCAGCATCAAGCTGCAGAGCCATGCCGGCGCCGGTATCGAGCAGATGATGGAGCAGTCCGGCGACCTGAAGGCGGAGTTCGCCCAGTGTATCCGCCAGCACCTCATCCGCGCGGAGGAGGACGTGGTCGATATGCGCAACGGCATCCTCTACCTCAACCTGCTGAATGAGACCCGCGCCATGGTACGCCACTCTTTCGCCCTGCTGAAGGAACAGGCGGAGCTCTTCCGCCAGCATGTCTGACACCTTCTTATTTAGTGTGTGACAGTGTGGTCCCCCGGTCATTCCCGACCGGGGGACCGTTTGTTTTCATTGCTTGTCCTCAGTCCCATGCTCCGAGAACAACAGAGTCCATTTATTGTGGGTATATATAGAATCTTCGGAATACAGGTGAGTAGTGTGTCTGTATTCAAGATACCGCTTGAAAAAGCCGGGGCTGTTCGGTAGAATGCCGGACGTGAAAGTCATAGCCATAGCGAATCAGAAAGGCGGCGTCGGTAAAACAACCACAGCGGTGAACCTGTCGGCTGCCCTGGCAGCCCGCGGTAAGCGCGTGCTGCTTATCGATATGGATTCGCAGGCCAATGCCAGCACCATGCTGGGTGTGGAGGTGGAGAGCGATGCCAGTCTGTACCCGGCACTCATCGGCGAATCCCTGCTGGAGGACCTGATTCGCCCGACCAAGCGGCGCAATCTGGGCATTATCCCGGCGCATGTGGACCTTTCCGGTGTGGAGGTGGAGCTCACGCAGAGCGATTCGCACCTCACCTGCATGTACGATGCCATGGCCGGGCTGCGACAGACGCAGTACTATGACTATGTGTTTCTGGACACACCGCCCTCGCTTGGTGTGCTGATGACCTCTGCCCTCTGCGCGTGCGATGAGGTGATTACCCCGATGCAGTGCGAGTTCCTGAGTCTGGAAGGCCTTTCCAAGATTCTCTTTGTGATGGATCAGATTCGTGAAAACGGTGTGAACTCCCGCCTGAAGCACGAGGGTATCATCATGACCATGTACAACAACACCAAGCTGGCCAACGAGGTTATCCGCCAGGTGCAGCTGGAGCTGCCTGAAAAGTTGTACAAGAACTACATTCCCCGCTCCGTGCGCGTGGCTGAATCGCCCAGTTTCGGCCGCACCATTATGGAGCACGACCGCTTCGGCGCCGCCTCCATGGCCTACCAGGCTGTGGCGCGCGAATTCATTGCCCGTCACCGTTGATTTTCTTCTGCGGCCATGCTCAGCTGGCTTTTCCCCGCTACCTGTGAGCTTTGCGGTGAGAATGCCGAGCTGACCGTCTGCCCGGGGTGCATGCAGAAACTGCCCCGCATTCCTGCGCCCATCTGTCTGCACTGCGGGGCACCCACCGCCGGGCAGCAGACCGACCCGGATCGCTGCGAAAACTGTGCCGGGCAGCCGAGGCCTTTTCTGCTGGCGCGTCAGGCTCTGCGGCAGACGGACGAGGTGATGCAGCTCATCTACCAGTTCAAATACCACCGTGGGATTCATCTGGCTCGCCCGCTGGCGCAGCTGCTTCACGAGCTGTGGGAGCAGACTCCGCACCTGCGTAGGCACGATGACTGGGTGCTGGTGCCTGTGCCGGTCACGCAGGAGAAACTCTACACGCGCGGCTACAATCAGGCCGGCGAGCTTGCCCGCCAACTGGCCCGGCTCCGGCACCTGCGGGTGATGGACCTGCTGGAGCGCCGTGATACCGGCATCATCAGCCAGACCCGCCTCACGGCAACCGCGCGCCGCCTGAATGCCATGCGTGCCTACCGGTGCAGGCGCCCGCGCTTCTGGCAGCGCCGGACCACGTATCCCGCCCGCCTGGTGCTGGTGGACGATGTGTTCACCACCGGGTCCACCGCCCGAGCCTGCGCCACCCAGCTGCGCAAGCTTCCCGGTGTGAAGGAAGTTGCCGTGCTCTGTCTGGTGCGCATCGGTGCTTAAACAGACGGTACTCCTTTTACAGGAATTCCCTGGGCGCGGTGGGAGGCAGGGCGTACATGAAGCGTGAACCGTAGAATTTGCTGGTCACGCGGGAGTCCAGGATGGTGATGAGCCCGGTATCAGTCTTTGAGCGGATGAGGCGGCCCACGCCCTGACGGAACTTGAGCAGGGCCTCCGGCAGGGAATAATCACGGAAGGCGTTGCCACCGCGGGCGGTGATGTCCTCGATGCGGGCCTCGACCAGCGGGTTGCCGGGGGATTCGAAGGGAATCTTGGTGACGATGACGTTGGAAAGCGCCTCGCCGGGCACATCCACGCCGGTCCAGAAACTGTCTGTGCCGAGGAGCACACTGCCGATGTTTTCGCGGAAACTATGCACCATCTGGCTGCGGGAGAGCTCGTCTCCCTGCACCAGGAGGGGCCAGCCGCGCTCCAGGCAGAAGGGGCGCAGCCGCACTGCCATGGCACGCAGGAGATTGTAGCTGGTGAAGAGCACAAAGGCGCGGCCCTGCGATTCATCCAGCGAGCGCATAATCCAGTCTGCCAGGGCCGGGTGGTACTCATCATCCTCGCTGGCGGGTGGGGGCGGGGGCATGCTGCGGGCCACCATGATGCGCATCTGTTTCTCGAAGTCGAAGGGACTGCCGATTTGCAGCGGGCGGGCGCTTTCGGCCCCCACACGGCCGGCGAAATAGCCCATGCCGCGTTCCCCGGTGGCCAGGGTTGCACTAGTGCAGATGCAGCTGCGGCCTGCTTCAAAGAGCTTTTCGCGCAGTACCGGGGCCACATTGATGAGCGCACCACGCATGGTGGTGAACTGGCCCTCGATGCCGTGGCTTTCCACCCAGTAGACGGTGGTATCAGCCTTACTGAGTTTCACCATTTCGGTGGCGGCTTCATCATAGGCCAGAATGCGTGCGGCGGTGTCCAGCAGCTCGGCTTTGGTCAGCTCGTTTTCTTCCATGGCGGCCATATCCTTGATTTCGGCAAAGAGCTGGCGCAGCACCGGAGAAAGCAGGTTCTCCGTCCACTCCGGCTGGCGCAGTCGCACCGTGCCGTGGTGCGCCTCCAGCTGGCAATCGGCCCGGGCGGCGGTGAAGAATTCGCCCACGGCGGCCTGGGCTTCCTCAATGAGCTGCAGCACGGTGGGAGAGGCATTGTGCCGCAGGCTGCCCTTGTGGGTGGAGGGGTTGTAGAGCCGGAGCAGTTCGTATTTCATTTCCGCCTCGCTGAGCGAGAGCCCCAGCTGGTTGGCGGCCACGTTTTCGATGGTGTGTGCCTCGTCCAGAATCACAAAATCATTCGGGAAGATAAAGCCGGGCGGCCCCTCCGGCTCAATGGCCATCATCTCATCTGCCAGGGAGAGCAGCCCGAAGAAGAGTGTGTGGTTGAGTACCACCACCTGGGCCTCCTGCACGCGGCGGCGGGCCGCCTGGTAGGGGCAGTCGTAGCCGCAGTTGCGTGGGGTGCATACATGATTCTCGCTGCAGACCTGCGCCCATACTTTCGGGGAGATGTTGAGCTCGTGCGGCAGCTCGGCCAGGGAGCCTTCGCCGCAGTCTTTGGACCAGGCCAGCAGGTCGTAGAGCTGCTTGGTTTCCGCCTGGTTGAAGAGGTCATCCGCCTGTTCCATGGCTCGGCGCAGACGCGTGCGGCAGAGGTAGTTGGCGCGCCCCTTGAGCAGGGCTGCATCGAAATGGCAGTTGAGCGCCCGGGCCACGGTGGGGATATCCTTGTGGAAGAGCTGCTCCTGCAGGTTGATGGTGTGGGTGGAGATAACCGCCTTGCGCCCGTGCTCCAGCGCGTAGCGGATAGCCGGTATCAGGTAGGCGAGCGATTTGCCTACGCCGGTGCCGGCTTCGGCCAGCAGGGCACCTTCGCTTTCCAGCGTTTCAGCCACGGCCACGGCCATCTGCTGCTGCTCCGGGCGGAACTCAAAGCCCCGGGCGTGCGAGAGCAGACCGGTCTCGCTGAAATCCAACTGGGTCTGTTCGCTCAGCAGCCCCATGGTGCGGCAGATGGTGAATCAGCGCAGAATGCGGTCGCCGGTGGCGGGCAGGCGCAGGTAGAGCGGCAGGTTCGGGAAGAAGGAGCGAAGCACGTTCACATCGGTGTTGCCATCGATGAAGTACCACTTGTTGAGTACAGTGCCGCGGGGGACGCTGGTGTCGGTGATGACTTCATCGCGCACGGCGAAAATGAAGCTGCGGCGTTCCATGCGGGTGCGGCGGCCGTTCTGTCCCGGGGCGCTGATGACCAGGGTGGTGGGAAGCACCACCACGCGGCTGCGTTCCTGGGTGTTGCCTATGTTTTCAGCACGCACGCGACCGCTGGTGTCTTTCTGTACCTGGCTTCTGGCAGCCACGGGCGGGGTGACCACGTATTCGGCCGTGGCTTCACCCACGGTGTAGCTCTCCACCTCGAGGCCGCTCTTCTTCATCTCTTCGCCCATGCGGGCATACTTGGCACGCAGCGCCTTATCGCTGGCGGCCATGCGGGCCTTGGCTTCTTTCTTTGTCTCTTTATCCAGACCCTGCACGCGGCGGGCGCGGGCAATCTCGGCCTCGCGGGTGCGGGCGGTGAGCTGGTCGGCATAAGTGCGGCGCAGCGGGGGGTACATGGAATCCACCGCCCAGCGCATATCGCAGTTGCGCACAGCGGCGCCGTACTGCTGGGCAGCCTCGCGGGCGGAGGTGGCGGCATCACTTGCAGCCTGGCACACACTCACCAGGGCCAGGGCGGCAGCAAACAGGGAAAAATTCTTCATGCCCCACATGTTACCACAGCTTCACGCGCCCGCGCAAGCAGGAATGATGTTCTAAATGGTGAGAGTTTTTTGCAAAAGCCTTGACTTTGCGGGTAGAAGTGCTACACTCCCTGCGCACCGGGTGTGGCTGCCCGGCGTTTGTTATTGAAGCTACCCCTGCGGAGAGATGTGTTGCAATTCATCCCGCGAGTATTTGTATTCAATGAGTTATTCTGTCGTGAGACAGAGCAGAGATAAACTGATAAAAATAGAACTGTAATGAAAAATCTGAAAATCTACACGGATGAAGTAGATGAGTTGGCACAGAAGCAGATTGCGAAGCTTCTGGCGCAGCCTGCATTTGCCGAGGCGAAGGTGCGTATCATGCCTGATGTGCATGCCGGCAAGGGCTGTGTCATCGGGTTCACGGCGGACCTGGGTGATAAGGTGATTCCCAACATTGTGGGCGTGGATATCGGTTGCGGTATGCTCACGGTGAACCTGGGTAAGCGGAAGCCGGACTTTGCGGCGCTGGACGATATCATGCACCGTAACATTCCCAGCGGCATGTACGTGCACGGTGAGCCGGTGGAGCCTTTCGAGGCGTTGGATGCGCTGCACTGCCTGCCGAAGCTGGAGCGAGTGAAGCGCTTACTCTGTTCGTTGGGTTCGCTGGGTGGTGGTAACCACTTTGTGGAGGTGGATGCCGATACGCTGGGGAATTACTACCTCGTCATCCACTCCGGCTCCCGAAACATGGGTAAGCAGGTGTGCGAAATCTACCAGCAGGAGGCTATTGACCGCCATGCCGGGTGTGCCGACCGCGCTGAGCGCGAGGCTGCCATGATTGCCGAATTGAAAGCGCAGGGGCGTTTCTGCGAGATTCAGTCGGCTATCCAGACCCAGCGTGCTGCGTGGAATGCAGCTCAGCCGGATGTGCCTGCCGACCTCTGTTACCTGGAGGGTGAGGGCCGAGAACGCTACCTGCATGATATGCGCATCTGCCAGCAGTTTGCCCTGCGAAACCGCGAGGTGATGGCCGATATCATCGTGCGCCGTCTCGGGCTGGAGGTGCAGGATATGTTCCATACCACGCATAACTACATCGACCACGACAGCAACATCGTGCGTAAGGGTGCCATTTCCGCCCGCGCGGGGGAGAAACTGCTCATCCCCATCAACATGCGCGACGGCTGTATCTTTGGTACCGGTAAGGGGAATGATGACTGGAACCAGTCTGCTCCCCACGGTGCAGGGCGTCTCATGAGCCGCTCGCAGGCCTTCAGGCAGCTCTCGCTCGAGGATTTCCAGACCCAGATGCAGGGAATCTACACCACCTCGGTGACCGCCCGCACGCTCGATGAATCACCCATGGCCTACAAGGGCATGGATGCCATCCTCAAGCACATCGGCCCCACGGTGGATGTGGTGGATATCTTCAAACCCCTGTACAACTTCAAGGCCGAGGAAGCTGAGCCTTCCTTTAAGCGAAAGAAATAGAGTTGATTAATCATTTTTGTGTAAAAAGCAGGATTCAATCTTGTTTTTTACACAAAGATTAATTTTGCCTCCAAGGTGACCTCGGGAGCATACTGAAGGCCACATGTGTCCCAAAGATTTTGCGGCGCGATAAATTGGAATTTGCAGAGTAGTTTGCGGAGCGTCAGCGTAGCGGAATTTTGAGCCCGTCAGGGCGGCATATTCTTAGCCCAGGGTGCAGCCGCGATAGCGGCGGAACCCTGGGTATGGTACAAAGAATGACCGGAAC
>JAGBDZ010000107.1 GCA_017937215.1 Akkermansia sp.
TACAAATTACAAATTACAAATTAGCGGTGTATGACGGTTTTTACGGGGTTCGGAGCGGATATGGTGGAGCGTACGCGGGCTTTTGCTTTGCGTGTGTGTAAGCTGTGCAGTTCGTTGCCGAATTCACCGGAATCCTGGCACATGCGTGACCAATTGTTCCGCTGCGCTACTTCGGTTGCTGCGAATTATCGTGCGGCTCTTCGCGCGAAGTCAGATAGGGATTATTTGAACAAGCTGAAAATATGCGAAGAAGAATCCGATGAATCGGGTTTCTGGATGGAAATGTTGGTTGCCTGTAATCTGGTGCCCATGAATAAGATCGAGTCGTTGATACGAGAGTCTGGAGAGTTGACTGCAATTATTACGGCGTCTTGTATTTCGAAGCGTCGCAATATGCGAAAATCCGGCGGGCGTGAGCCCGCGTAAATTTTACTTCGTAATTCGTAACTCGTAATTTCCAGTATGTCTGAGCAAAAACTGTTTCGCACTTACGTTACGCCTTTTGTTCTGTTTCTGGCGCTGAATCTGCTGCTGCGGGTAGTGGAGGGTGCGTGGGCGTGGGACCACCCGAGTGTGGGGTGGTGGCGTCGGGCGCCGGAGATGTGGGTGTACCCGCTGCAGGTGCTGGTGTGCGGTGGGTATCTGTGGCATGTGCGGTGCGGGGTGGAGTGGGATTGGAAGCTGCGGCCCTGTCTGCTGGGGGCGTTGGCCGGTGTGGTGGGTATTGGTTTCTGGCTGGTGCCGTATGTGGCGGGGTGGATTCCGGCAGAGCCGGGCTTTGAACCTGAAGCGGTGTTCGGTGATAATGCTGCGGCGGTGTGGGCGGAGTACGGCTTTCGTTTTGCCCGGGCGGTGGTGATAGTGGCACTGGTGGAGGAGTTTTTCTGGCGCGGGTATCTGATGCGCTGGTGCGTGAATCGCGATTTTCCGCAGACTGTGCCGCTGGGGCAGGGAAGCTGGCTGGGCTATGTGGTGGTGACGCTGGCGTTTATGCTGGTGCACCGCCCGGTGGATTATGCCGGGGCATTCGTATACGGCTCGCTGACTTATGCGCTGGTAGTGTATACGAAGCGGCTGACTCCCGCCATCGTGATGCACGCGGTGGCAAATCTCATCATGGGTATTTGTGCCATTAAACTGAATCTTCCTCATCTCTGGTAAAAATTATGCAAGCTTTCATTCTTGGTGCCGGTCTGGGCACGCGACTCGCTCCGCTCACGCACATTCTCCCCAAGCCGCTGATGCCGGTTTTTCAGAAGCCGCTTATTCAGCATACCATGGACCACTACATTCGCTGCGGGGTGACGGAGTTCATGGTGAATATCTCCTGTCTGCCGCTCATGTGGGAGCGCGCTTTTCCGGAGCCGATTTACCGCGGCTGCCCCGTAAGCTTCAGTGAGGAGGAAACACCGCTGGATTCCGGCGGCGGCGTGAAGAAAATCATGCACTGGGTGAAGCCCGGTGAGCCGCTGCTGGTACATAATGGTGACATTCTCACTGATATTCCGGTGGCGGAGCTGCTGGCAGAGCACAAGCGCCGCGGCAATATGGTGACCCTGGCGCTGCGAAGTGTGGATGGCAAGCGCAACGTGGGCTTTGATGAGGCAAGCGGCGCTATCACCGATATGCGCCATGCGCTGGGCGTGAACCCGGGAACCCACCAGTTTGCCGGGGTGTATATCATGCAGCCGGAAGTGGCAGAGCTGTTCCCGGAGGCGGATGAATTCTCCATTGTGCCCATCTGGCTGGAGCTTATCAAACAGGGAAAAGTGGGTGGCGTGGTGTTTGACTGGGCCAACTGGCACGAAATCGGCTCCCCTGCCGGCTATGTGGACACCATGATGGAGCTGACCAGTCGCGAGCGTGTTCACCCCTCTGCCTGCATCTCACCGGATGCGGACCTGGGGGAGGATTGTGTGGTGGGGCAGGATGCCGTCATTCCCGCCGGGGTGGTCATGGATGACTGCATCGTGTGGCCGCGCACTCATGTGGCTCCCGGCACCTACCGCCGCTGCATCATCACGCCGCGCATCACCGTGCAGGGGTGAGAATTTTATGCTTGTGGCAGCAGATTTTGCTTTTCTTGGCAGGTGGGGCGTGGTAGAATCGGGCAACGTAGGTGGACTGTACCCACAGCCTGCGTAGTGAAACATTTTACATCTGACCTATATGGCAATAGATCCCAAACTGCTTGAGGAGCTGGAGTCGCGTCGTAACAAGATTAAGTACGCCGCCACGCCGGAGAAGTATGAAGCCCGCCATGCCAAGGGCGACTGGACGGCCCGCGAGCGTATGTCGTGCCTGTTTGATGCCGGTTCCTTCACTGAAATCGGCATGCACACCAAGCACCACTGCAGCAACTTCGGCATGCTGAATAAGGATATCCCCGGCGATGGCATTGTGACTGGTTTCGGTCTGGTGAATGGCCGCCCGGTGGCAGCCACGGCGGCTGATTTCCTGGCTCAGGGTGGTTCCCTGGGTTACATGCACGCCCAGAAGATTTGCGATGCCCAGCAGTATGCGCTGAAGGCCGGCATGCCCATCATCCAGATTAACGACTCCGGCGGTGCACGTCTGCAGGAGGGTATCGAGTCCCTGACCGGCTTTGCCAATGTGTTCTACAACAACGTGGCGGCCAGCGGCGTGGTGCCGCAGATTTCCCTTATCCTCGGCCCCTGCGCCGGTGGTGCTGCCTACTCCCCGGCACTTACGGACTTCATCATCATCCGTAAGGGTGGGGCTGCCGGTATGTACATCACCGGCCCGAAGGTGATTGAGCAGGTGACCTATGAGCAGTGCACCATGGAGGAAATCGGCGGTGCTGCCGTGCATTCCTCCGTATCCGGCAATGCCCACTTTGTGGCCGAGACGGATGAGCATGCCCTGGAAATTGCCAAGAAGCTGCTCACCTATCTGCCCTCCAACAATGCCCAGGAGCCCCCGCACGACCTGAGCCAGCCGCTCGATATTGCCCCGCAGGAAGGCATGAACGACATCATCCCCGACAATAACAACACCCCGCTGGATGTGCAGAAGGTGATTGCCCGCCTGGTGGATGAAGGCAGCTTCCTTGAGGTGCATGCCAATTTTGCCGGCAATGTAGTGGTGGGCTTCGGCCGCATCTGCGGTGTGGTGGTGGGTATCATTGCCAACCAGCCGGCGGTGAAGGCCGGTTGCCTGGATATTGATGCCTCCGACAAGGCCGCCCGCTTCATCCGCTGCTGCGATGCCTTCAACATTCCCCTGGTGAACCTGGTGGACGTGCCCGGCTTCCTGCCCGGCAAGCAGCAGGAACGCGGCGGTATTATCCGCCACGGTGCCAAGATGATTTACGCCTACTCCTCCGCCTCTGTGCCGAAGGTGACCCTCATCATGCGCAAGGCCTACGGCGGTGCCTATATTGCCATGTGCTGCAAGGGCCTGGGGGCAGATGCTGTGTTTGCCTGGCCCTGCGCCGAAATTGCGGTGATGGGTGCAGCCGGTGCTGTGCAGATTCTGTATGGCCGCGAACTCAAGGGAATCGAGGATGCCGCCGCCCGGGATGCCCGCCAGAAGGAACTGGTG
The DNA here is from genome assembly GCA_017937215.1 of Akkermansia sp. Taxonomy (GTDB): domain Bacteria; phylum Verrucomicrobiota; class Verrucomicrobiia; order Verrucomicrobiales; family Akkermansiaceae; genus Akkermansia. The sequence goes on from JAGBDZ010000107.1 coordinate 3,565, forward strand.
GCCGAGTACGAAAAGGCCTTCTCCAACCCCTATGCTGCTGCGGCTTCTGACCAGGTGACCGACATCATCGACCCGAAGGACTCCCGCGCCCGCATTGCGCTGACCCTGCGCACCCTGCTCAGCAAGCGCGAGATGCACCCTGCCAAGAAGCATGGCAACATGCCCCTGTAATTCTCTATTTCACAAACCCCAATAACAATGATATACGCACAGACACTCGCTGCACTCGATATGGATGCCGTGGTCTACCAGGTCACCGGCATGTGTGTGGTGTTTTCCTGTCTCGTGTTCCTGAGCATCATTCTTTCGATATCAGGAGCCGTGGCACAGCGTCTGGATGCTAAGCGCAAGGCTCAGTCCGAGGCCGCCAAGGCGGCCATGGCCCCGGTAGCGGCTGCCCCCGTGGCACCTGCCCCGGAACTGGCCCCTGCGCAGGTGGCTGCCATAGCCGCCGGCATTTATGACGCTGCGCAGAGCAGCATAACACCGCAGGTCGTTGCCGCCATTGCCGCTGCCGTCAAAGTGACGGTGGGCGATGAGGCTCGCATTCTGGACATCAAGCCGGTCGATACCGCCTACGGGCAGGGTGGCCGCGCTGCAGCTATGAACAACTCTCCCGTGCGCTGATAGAAACAGGGCACACTCTCCAAACAAACTTCAAAAATCAAACACAAATAGAAAACAAGAATATGAAACAACTCCGTATTACCGTTGCCGGTCAGACCTTTGATGTAACCGTTGAAACCGTGGGTGGCACCGCTCCCGTGGCTCTTGCTCCCGCTCCTGTGGCTGCTCCTGTGGTGGCCGCTCCCGTGGCTGCTCCTGCCCCTGTGGCTGCTGCTCCTGCTCCCGCTGCTGCCCCCGCCGGTGCCGGCACCCCCATCCCCAGCCCGCTGGCTGCCAAGGTGGTATCCCTGGACGTGCAGCCCGGTGCTGCCGTGAAGGAAGGCGACCAGGTGATGACCGTGGAGGCCATGAAGATGAACACCGTGATTTATGCCCCCGCCAACGGCACCGTGACTTCCTTTGCCGTGAAACCCGGCGACACCGTGACGGAGGGTCAGACCCTGGCCTACATCGGTTAAGTGTGCATCTGCTGGCTCTGCACCCCGGCGGTGCAGAGGTAGAGTATAAACAACGCATTATACAGATATGCAAGAACTTCTCAATTCCTTCGCAGATTTCATCGGCGGCATGGGCATCTATCAGATGACCTGGCAGATGTACGTGATGTGGGGCGTTGTGGCAGTGATGCTGTATCTGGGTGTGGTGAAGCAGTTTGAACCGCTGCTCATGGTGCCGATTGCTTTCGGCGCCCTCATCGCCAACATCCCGGACAACGGCATGGTCATCACCCAGGCTCAGCGCGAAGTGGTTGCCATCGAGGATGGCAAGGTGGCTCGCTCCACTATGCAGGACGTGGGCTTCATTCAGCTGGAACTGGCTCCGTTTGCAGATGCCGGCGTCAGCAAGCAGAGCACGGAGGGTATTGACCCGGCCCAGGCTGCTGAGTACGATGCCGCTATGGCTGAGCCTATGGTGGCTCGCGATGCTGTGGACCCGGAAACCGGCAAGACACAGAAGGGCAAGCTGGTGGTAACTGGCCAGACTCCGCAGAAATACCTGCTGGTGAAGCCCCATGGAGGCCTGTTCGACTGGCTGGGGCTGGGCATCAAGTGCGAGATTTTCCCCGCTCTGATTTTCATGGGCGTGGGTGCTCTCACGGACTTCGGCCCGCTGCTGGCATCTCCCAAGTCCCTGCTGCTGGGTGCTGCTGCCCAGGGTGGTGTGGCCTTCACCTTCCTCTGCGCTGTGGGGCTTGGCTTTACCCGGGGACAGGCTGCAGCCATCGGTATCATCGGTGGTGCTGACGGCCCCACCTCCATCTTCCTGGCCAGTAAGATGGCTCCGGAGCTGCTGGGTGCCATTGCCGTGGCTGCGTACACCTACATGGCCCTGGTGCCGCTGATTCAGCCGCCCTTCATGAAGCTCTGCACCACGGAAGCTCAGCGCAAGATTAAGATGAAGAGTCTGCGCCAGGTTTCCAAGGGCGAGAAGCTGTTCTTCTGCTTCGTGGTGACGCTGACCACCATTCTGCTCTGCCCGGATGCAGCCCCGCTGCTGGGTATGCTGATGCTGGGTAACTTCCTGCGCGAATGCCAGGTGACCGAGCGCCTGGTGAGCTGCGCCCAGAACGAGCTGATGAACATCACCACCATTCTCCTGGGTGTGTCCGTGGGTCTTACCATGCAGGGTGCCCGCTTCCTGCAGCAGGAAACGCTGCTCATCATCATGCTGGGTGTGGTGGCCTTCGCCGTGGCTACTATCTGCGGCCTGCTGTGCGCCCAGCTCATGAACCTGGTGCCTGGCTGGCGCAAGAACCCCATCAACCCGCTCATCGGCTCCGCCGGTGTGTCCGCCGTGCCGATGGCTGCCCGCGTGTCCCACAATGTGGGCCAGCAGGCTGACCGCACGAACTTCCTGCTCATGCACGCCATGGGCCCGAATGTGGCTGGTGTGATTGGTACCGCCGTGATTGCCGGTTACTATATCACCACGCTGAGCGGTCATTGATAATTACTTAACACCAATAATCAAGAGGGTGTACAGGTGTTTGCCTGTGCACCCTCTTTCTGAATACCCCCTTGACACTGGGGGTATTATCCGTTACAATAGCCGTGATGAGAAGCCAATACCACATATCGGGGCTCTGCCTGTTGTGTGCCCTGCCGCTGGTGGTAGGGGAGGTGGCTGCTGCGGAACACGCGGTGGATGTGTGCCGCCAGTTGGTGCAGGAGTCGCGTGAGGTGGATCGTCTGCTGCGCACGGTGAGTGACCGTGAGAGTGGCGCTGCTGTGGCTGCCGATTTGCGGGGGCGCATGGAGTATCTCCGCAAGGCTACTGAGGAGCTGGGGCGTTTGCCCGTGGGCTCTGCAGAGGAAGCCCGCGCTCTGGAACAAATGATGCGGGACCTGACGCACATAACCCAGGGGTACATGCAGGTAGTGCAGCTGCTTCGGGAGGTGAATGCCTATGGAGCTGATGAGCTGATTTCACTGTTCCAGTATTACAAGATGGGTGCATCAGATTCCGTGACATCGGAGCTCCAGTCGGAGACGTTGCTTGTGCGTGCCTATACGGAGTGGTGTGATGCGATTGACGATGTGCTGTATGCACTCCGTCGCGTGCAGAGTGCGGAGACCGCAGCTGCCGTTGCGGGGGAGTTGCCTGCCCTGGTGCGGAAAATGGAGAGTAAGGCCGCTATGGCAGAATCGCTGCAGCAGGGGCTTTCACCGCAGCAGATTGAGGCAGAACGTGTGCCTATGGAGCGTTTGAAACGCATCCGTGATGAGTTCAGGTCGGAGTCTCAGCGTATCCGGTCTGCACAGTACTTTGGCAGCGACCTTGTGCGCGATGGTCTGGAGGCCTGTCAACGCGCTTTACGCAGCTGAATCAGCGCATGCCGTACTGAAGAATGAGGGCCGCCTCGGATTCAATGGCTGATCTTTCCTGACTGAGAAGCTCACGTTTCATGGAGAAAAGCGTTTTCTCATTGTCCAGAAATTCCTGTGCATTGGCAGCAGGGGCATTACTGAGGTGTTCGATGCGCTTGTTCATGAAACCGCGCCAGGCATAATATTCATCCATGCTGGAGCGGAGTGTCTTCAATTTTTGTTTCATCTCAACCAGTTTGGCTGTGGTTTCGCGGCGCTTGAGTTCGTATGCCTCCTTGCTGTCGCAGTATCTGTTCCATGTGCGCAGTTGGGTGTCCAGGCGATAGTTGAGACTGAAATTGAGGGTGGTGTCGTCCATATCCAGGAAGGTGCCGGAATATGTGCCGCCCGTGGAGGAGAAGAGTGAGGGACTGTACAGGTTCAGGTTGATGGTGGGTAAGTAGGTGATAGCAATGCTGTACTGGTTCATGCGGGACTGCTCAAGTTCCAGAGCGAACTTGCAGACAACCAGCTGATCTAATTTACCTGTAAGCGGGCGATAGTGGCTCCATTTGAATTGCGGGACAGATGAGGGAAGAATCTGCCAGCGGGCAGAGTAATCGCCAAGCAGACCTGCGAGTTCCTGCCAGCTGCTCACCTCTTCATTTTTTGCATCGAGCAGGTAATCCGGTTTCTGTTCAGGATTCTGTTTTTCCAGTTCCTTCTGGCGGGCTGCAATATGCTGTTTGCGCTGCAGCGCGTATAATTTGGAGATGAGCTCGCGTTCCTTACCTTCCAGTGCTTTAATGGCAGCGTAAGTTTCTGCCTTGGAAGCATAGACTCGGTAGGGAACCTGGGTCAGCGACGGGAGGTAGAATGTAACATTAATATTCTGAGATAACTCGTCACTGTTGAAAGAGTTGGTCATATCTCCCAGTGCCCGGGTGAAGTAGCTGTAATACGAGACACCGGGAATGAGATCAGTGTATACACTCAACTCATTGCGCTCAGCCTTGGAAATGGCTGTTTTGGTTTGAATGTAGCTGGCGTTGTTTTTCTTCATCATGGCCACTGCCTGATTCCAGGAGATGGTCCGGGCAGGCAGTTGCTCCCATGTGCGGAGATTGGTGTACTGATCTTCAATGCTGGCTGAGGTTCTGTCAATGCGCTCCTGCAGGCTGCAACTCTGCAAAGCGAGAACAAAGATAGTCAGCAGTGGAAGAATTCTCATACAGCGCATATGCTATCATATAGCTCATGCTTTGACAAGCAGGAATCACGCTTTCGTATGACGATGAATGAAAATGGCGACAATGGCACTGCCCACGGCCAGAATAGCACATTGAATCTGCGGGGTGAGCCCGGCCACATTCATGCCGCCCTGGATTCCCACGGCCAGCATGCCGAGGAAGCAGTCCACCAGATTGCCGGCGGCAATCACATCACCTCGTTTATCGTTGTCTGCGCGATCCTGCAGCAGGGCGTTGAGGGGTACCAGGTAGCCGGCAGCCGTGAAGCCGGTGAAGGTGAGTGCCGCAAAGAAACAGGGGGTGCCGTAGGGCAGCAGTGCCAGGGTTACACAGCCCAGGGTCATGCCCACGCCACCTGCGGAGGCCACCCAGGTGCGGATTTTCTTGGCGCAGATGATGGAGGCGCAGAGCCCGCCGGTGATGGAACCGCCGCTGAGCCAGGCAAAGAGCAGGGCGGAGTCTTTCTGCTGCCCCAGTACCTGCAGGAAATCAGCCTTGCTGGCTACGGGGTGGGCTTCTGCTGCCATCTGCAGCACAATGAGCATCATCACGCTGGCGAGGAACCAGAAGTAACCGATGCCGATTTCGCTGTTGCGCAGCACCTTGTTACTCCAGAGCATACGCAGCTGGGAGAAATGACACCAGAGCAGGTTCCAGCTGAAGGGACGTGAGCTCTGCGCCGGGTAGCGCGGCATGAAAAGGCTCAGGATGAACACCACCACAGCTCCCACCGTGCAGCAGGCGCAGGGCAGAGCTGCCGCCTGCCAGCCGGAATCGGGGCCCCACATTTTCAGCAGGGTGTAGATGAGGTAGAGGGCTCCAATCTGTCCTACCAGCAGGGCCAGCATGGTGGAAATTTCCATCACGCCGCTGGCAAAGCCAATGTTTTCGGACCCCACGATATCCTTGACCAGCCCTTTCTTGGCCGGGCTGAAAAACATGGCTTGCACGCAGAAAACGCCGAAACTGCCAATGGCCAGCGGCAGGTTTTCCAGCCAGAGCCCCAGGGTCATGCCCACCAGCACCACCACCTGCAGCAGCACCATAGCCTGCAGCAGCCGCGTTTTGCACCAGCGGTCGGCCAGCCAGCCGCCCAAGGGTGAGAAAAGTACAAAGGGAAGCACAATGAGAACGGAGAGGGAGTACTGCAGCTCCATGGCCATCCAGATACCGAGGCCAATGAGCAGAAACTGCACCCCTTTCTCATTCAGGGCGTTCATAGACTGAATCACCGTGAGGCTCCAGAAAGAGCCCCACGGTGTGGTTGAAGCTTTGCTGTCGGGCTGCTGCATGGGGGGATTATACACTCATGCGGCAGCGCTGTAAAAGCTAAAAATCAGTTATTGCGGCATTTGCCAGTGATTGTCGGCCATGAACAGGATGGCGTTTTTGTGCTGCTGGGCTGCGGCTTTGCTCACCCAGAAGCGGGCCTGCTCGGAATCCTGCGGCACACCGAGGCCGTGGTAGTAGCAGCGGCCCAGGTTATACTGCGCATTGGCATTGCCCAGCAGTGCCGCGCGGTGGAAACAGGTGGCTGCCTTGGTGTCGTCCTTGATAGTCCCCTCTCCATTGCGGTAGCAGAGCCCCAGGTTGTTCATGGCTGAGGGGTTGCCGGCATTGGCTGCGCGGTCGTACCAGTAGAATGCCTTGAACAGGTCTTTTTCCACCCCTGTGCCTGAAACGTAGCAGGTGCCCAGGTTATCCTGGGCGTTGGTGTTGCCGGCTTCTGCGGCCATGGTATACCAGCGTACGGCCTCGTGCAGGTCCTGGGGCACACCCTTGCCGAAATCGTAGCACTTGGCGAGCTGGAGCTGGGCTTCGTGGTGCCCGGCCATGGCGGCTTCGCGGTAGACGGCCACGGCTTCGGCTTCCCGACCGGAGTTGAACAGGTGAGTAGCCTGGGCTACTTTCTCATCGGTTGTGGTGCAAGCGGTCAGCAGAACTGCCAGAGGGAGAAAAAGACGTGTTTTCATGGTGTTTATTCTCGGGTGAGGAGGTAGCGTTCGGCATCCATAGCGGCGCGGCAGCCCATGCCGGCGGCAGATATGGCCTGGCGGTAGGTCGGGTCGGCCACGTCACCGGCTGCAAAGAGACCCGGGGTCTTGGTGGCGGTGCCGGCGCCGCTGGTCACAACAAAGCCGGCGGCATCGCGCTCCACCAGGTCGCCGACATAGTTGCTCACCGGGGTATGGCCGATGGCCATGAACACGCACTTCACCTCCAGTTCGCTTTCGGTGCCGTCCTGGGTGTTCTTGAGCGTCACACCGGAAAGTTCGCCCTTCTCGTCTGTCTTGTAGGCGGAAATAGTGCTGTTCCAGACTGGCTGAACCTTCGGGTTTTCGAGGGTGCGCTGCTGCATGGCCTTGCTGGCGCGCAGCTGGTCGCGGCGGTGGATGAGGTAGACCTTGCTGGCAAAGCGGGTCAGGAAGTTGGCTTCCTCGCACGCGCTGTCGCCACCGCCGACCACGCACACGGGCACATCGCGGTAGAAAGCGCCATCGCAGGTGGCGCAGGCGGTCAGCCCGTGGCCGATGAGTTCGGTCTCACCGTCCAGCCCGAGGTAGCGGGCCTTGGCACCGGTGGCAATGATGACCGCCTCGGCCTTGTAGGCGCCGCCGGAGGTTGTGACGGTGAAAAGCCCGGTGCAGGCTTCCTGGGTAACGGAGAGTACCTCTTCGTAGGCGAAGCGGGCGCCGTGCTTTTCAGCCTGCTGGCTCATGTTGAACATGAGCTCCGGGCCCATGATGCCTTCCGGGAAACCGGGGAAGTTTTCTACTTCGGTGGTGGTGGTGAGCTGCCCGCCAATCTGGCTGCCGGTGAATACGAGCGGGTGCAAATCCGCGCGCGCGGCGTAGATGGCAGCAGTGTAACCGGCAGGGCCGGTGCCGATGATAATGAGTTTCTCGTCCATTTGTTCGAATTGTATCATGTTTTGTAGACGGCGCAAGATGATAATGTGTCAAAAGTATGACACAGCAGCGGCATGGCAGCATTCGGGCTTGCTTCCGGGGGCATAATATGTGATACTCGCGCATCTGCATGAAACTGTTGCGACGCAATTTAAGCCTGATGCTGGCGGTGAGATACCTCAATCCGCTCCGTTCCATGTTTTCTATTATCACCTCTATCTGCTTGTGTGGCGTGGCCCTGGGTGTGATGGTGCTCATCGTGGTGCTTTCGGTGATGGAAGGTCTGCAGCGCGAGATGGAAAGCCGCGTGCTGGCCTTTGCTCCTCATTATGTTGTGGCGCAGACGGATGGTCTGCAGCGTGTCAGCCTGACCGATGAACTGGTGGACTGGAGCGAGCTGATGGATAAGATACGCGAGCTGCCGGAGGTGGTGAGTGTGTACCCCCAGCTGGAGGGAGATGCCTTTGCCCAGAGCAACGCCGGGCGTATGACGGTGCAGTTCACCGCCATTGAGCCGCACAACGAGCAGCAGATTGCCCCGCTGCAGCAGATGCTGCGCGCCGGTACCTTTGATTTTGGCGAAGGGCTGGACCAGGAGTGTGTGATTTCTGCCGTCACGGCCAATGCCCTCCACCTGCGTATGGGGGATAGCCTGCATCTCACCCCGGTGGGCAGCCTGGATGAAGTGGCTGATATTTATGCCATGATTCAGAATCCGCTGCAGACCCATGAGAATAAGGCCTTCATGGAGGCTGTGTCCGGCGTGTTTGATGGTGCCGTGACCGGAGAAAACGGCACTGTGGTGGAAGATGCCCGGCTGGAAACCGTGGTGAACCACATTCTGCAGTTTCCCGGCAACAAGCTGCGCCAGAGCGAGAAGGATGCCTGCGCCACTTTCTATAATCTGGCTCAGAATCATCGTAACGGTGTTCCCTTTACCACGGAGCAGGTGCAGGAGTGGCAGAGCTGTGCTGCAGAACTTGCCGGGCTTGACCGCGATAAGGAAGACGGCAAGGCTGTGAAGAGCATCAATGAGATGGTGATGCCCATGGACCTGCGCGTGGTCGGTATTTACCAGACCCCGGAGAATATGCCGGGGCCGAATGTCTATGTGCCGCTGCAGATTGCGCAGGATGTGCTGGGACTTTCCGCCGGTGGCACCAGCCAGGTGCAGGGCCTCTGCGTGCGCGTGCGCGATGCGAATAACCCGGGCACCACAGAGGCGGATATCGAGAAGATGCTTCCGCAGCTCCAGGCCCCGGAGAGTCTTTACCCCACCGGACTGGATTGGTTCATTGCCCCCTGGACCCGCAGTTTTGAGCAGTGGTACAAGCTCATTGCCAATGAGCGAGTGATGATGAGCTTCGTGCTCTCCATCATTTCCCTTATCGCCAGTTTCTGCATCATGGCGGTGATGTTCACCATGTCCATGCAGCGCAAGCGTGAGATTGCCGTGCTCCAGGCACTGGGGGCCACCCCTGGCAAGATTATGGGCATCTTTGCCTGGCAGGGGGTCATTATCGGCACGCTGGGTGCCATCCTCGGTGTGATTCTGGCGCTGCTGGTGCTATACTATCGTCTGGAGATTCAGGCGGCGCTGGCAGAAATCGGCATGGATCCATTCCCCATGCAGGCACATGGTATCACCCTGCCGGCGGTGTACGACCCCGCCACCTTTGCCGCTCAGGCCCTGCAGGCTTTCATCATGGTGACGATTGCCGCCATCATTCCCGCTTTCATCGTTTCCCGCCAGGACCCGGCCAAGGCCCTGCGCTCTAACTGATTTTTACACTGCAATGGATATCTACTGGATAGTCGATAAAAAGAAATGCGGCCCCGCCACGGTGCCGGATGTGCTCTCCCTGGTGCAGATGGGGGAACTCACGCCGGATACAAAGGGCTGGCACGCCGGCTGCGAGCAGTGGATGCCCTTGCGCGAACTTCCCGCCCTGGCTGATTTCCTGCAGGGAAAACCGGAACCTGAGCCCGAGCCGGAGGCAGAGCTGCCACCTGTGCCCGCCGCTGAGACGGAGGTGGAAAATCGACCTCCCGGCGTGCCGGAGAATGCGGTGCGGGTGTACCTGCCATCGCCCGCGGCGCGTATGCTGGCCCGTTTTGTGGATATGGCGCTGTATATGGCGCTGGTGTTCGGTGTGATCTACGTGCGGCAGATTCCGTTTGCACCTTCTCTGCTGCCTTCCAGTCCGCTGGTGTGGGTAGGTTTTGTGTTGTTGGAGGCCGGGCTGCTGAGCTACCTGGGCACCACTCCGGGTAAGGCATTGCTCGGTATTCAGGTGCGCTGCGTGGGGGAAGGCGAGATGAGCTTCGGTCGCACGCTTTCCCGTTCCTGCCTGGTGTTTGTCGGCGGTGTAGGGATGATGGTGTCACTGCTCCCTCTGTTCATGATGGGCTATTCGTGGTGGACATTGCGCTCCCGCGGTATCACTATGTGGGATGCCCGCTGCAGCACCCTGCCGCTCATGATGAAGTCTATGTCGCCGGTGCGTATGTTCCTCGCTGTAGTGGTGATTTTTGCCTGCTTTAATATCACTTGCGTGTGTATGGAACCCTGGCTGGAGCCTATGGTGACAGCCATTGAACAGGACTCCCCCGAGGCCGGTCAGTGGATGCGCAGCATGATGCCCGATGCGCCTTCTCCGGCGGGAAAATAGTTTTTTGCGAATAAAGCAAAGCATTGCTTTATTGACAAAAACGCATGTTGCTGTATAATGGATGTATGGCAACAACTCGAATTTACGGGGCCGAGACACGCCCCTCCCAGCCGTCATTTTATATCCTCAACCGCGTGGATGAGGTTGTGCTTCCCGCGATTCTCAAGGTTATGGGCGGGGCCGATAGTGTCGCCTTTATGATTGAGGAGGTGCTTTATCCTTCCGAGGAGGTCATGAAGGTGGTCAATGGCAGTGGTTGCAAAGTTCTCACCTTCAATTTCCGCAAGAGCGACAGCCGAACCCTGCGTGAGAAGCTCATGGCTTATATCCAGGATGGCCTGGATGTTATCTATCTCCCCGGTCGCCCCCATAGCATCATCGGCACAGTTTCTGATGTGCCCATGCCTTTCATGATGCAGCTGGGCGCTCTGCATATTGCACCGGTTCCCGTCTTTGTGGGCGGCTTCCGCAACCATGTTCGCCGCGCCTTTACGTCCGGGCAGGATTACGACTGGGTCACGGTGGATTTTCTGCCGAAACTGCAGCCCGGTCCGCAGATGGGTGAGCGTCTGCTGGAGGTGTGGCTGGAAGCCTGCTACACGCGTTACAACGAGAACCCTGCTTTTGATAAATCGCTTCCGCGTGTGCTGGTGGAGTGCATTAAGAAGAATGCCAATGTGCCGCTGATAGACGGCATGGATGGCACCAGTCTGCCGTACGGCAAAATGCTGGGTGTGGCCATGGCTCTTTCCCGCTGGTTCAAAAAGAACGTGGCAGAGCCGCGCCTGGGCATCATTCTGCCGCCGGGTAAGGGCGGTGTTATTGCCAATATTGCCTGTTTCCTGGCCGGAATCGTACCGGTCAATATCAATTACACCTCATCTGAAGCTGCTTTCGAAAGCATTGTGCGACAGAGCGGGCTCAAGCATTTTGTGACCGCCCGCGCCTTTATGAGCAAGCTGCCGCAGTTCCCCTGGCCTAAGGGTGAATCCATTATTCACCTGGACAAAACGCTCAAGGGACTGGGCATGGCCAAGATTGCCAGCTGGGTGGCTTTTGCGAAGTTTGCCCCGGTATCTGTTATTGTCAAGACGTTCAATCTGGATGCCCGCTGCAAGGATGATGAGGCAGCGTTGCTGTTCACTTCCGGTTCATCGGGCGAGCCCAAGGGTGTGCCGTTGAGCCACAAGATGATTCTTGCCAACACGGCACAGCTGCTCAGCAAGGCCTGGGTGCCGGAGGGAAGCCCCATTCTGTGCAGCCTGCCTATTTTCCATAGTCTCGGGCTCTCATTCACGACCATCATGCCGCTGTTGTACGGCTTCAGCATGGTGACTTATCCCTCTCCGCTCGAGGCTAAGAATCTCAATGAACTGATTGAGAAACATAAGTGCGTTATTGTGCTTTCCACACCCACTTTTGCCCGCAGCATGCTGCGCCGCGCTCACAAGGATACCTACAAGAGCGTGAAGTATTTTGTGGTGGGCGCTGAAAAATTGCAGAAAGCGCTGGCAGATGAGTTCGTTGAGAAATGCGGCGTGCAACTGCTGGAAGGCTACGGCCTCACAGAGACCACTCCACTCTGCGGCGTGAATCTCGATAAGATTGTTCCCACTGCCGAGCAGCCGTACTATGTGCCGGGCGAAAAAGCCGGCACTATCGGGCAGCTGGTGCCCGGACTGGCGGTGCGCATTACCGACCCGGATGATGATAATGTGCGGCTGCCGCTTTCGGAGCAGGGCATGATTTGGTTCAAGGGCCCCAATGTGTTCAGCGGTTACATTGGCCGGGACGATTTGAATGCCGAAATCTTCCGCGATGGCTGGTTCAAGACCGGCGACCTGGGCTTTGTGGATCTCAATGGCTTCCTGTCCCTGGGTGGTCGCCGTTCCCGCTTCTCCAAGGTGGGTGGCGAAATGGTGCCGCATGAGGTGGTGGAGAATGCCATCGAGGCATACGTGGAAGTACCCGAGGGCTTTACCGGGCGCGCGGTGGCGGTCATGGGTGTGCCCGATGCCGCCAAGGGCGAGGCGCTGGTGCTGCTTTCTGCGGTGCATCAGGGGCAGCTGAACCAGGCGCTGGATGAAATCAAGAACCATCTGATAGCCCAAGGGCTTCCGCGTCTCTGGTGCCCGCGCGAGATTATCCCCGTGGAAGCCATTCCCGCATTGCCCACTGGCAAGATGGATCTGAAGGGATGCCAGATTCTGGCCTACGAGGCGCTGAATATTCCGCACTGATTTTATGGCAACAGAGAAAGTGAACAGGCCGGTGAATGTCCGCCGGCCTGAGGTGATGGCCCAGGTAGCGGAGGACCTCTCCCGCTTCCAGAGCCCGCTGGTGGATTGCATCCGCCAGCAGGGCAATGAACTGGAGCTGCCGGGGGTACGTCTTTTCCTGGCGGAGTCGTTCGGTTTCTGCGACGGCGTGAAACGCGCCATTGAGATTGCCTACGCGGCGTGCCGTTTGTTCAAGGAGCGCCGCATCTGGCTCATTGGCGAGATTATTCATAATCCGGACGTGAATGCCCAGCTGGATTCCCTGGGGCTTCTGCATCTGCCGTGGAAAATGGACGACCCGGCCTATGATGAGCTCACCGCGGAGGATGTTGTGATTATGCCGGCCTTTGGCGTGCCGGTGGAGCTGCGCCGCCGGCTGGATGCAAGGGGGGTGACACTGGTGGACAGTACCTGCGGCAATGTCATCAAGGTCTGGCAGCGCGTGCGTACCTATGCGGCGGCCGGTGTCACCAGCATCATTCATGGCAAAGCCAGGCACGAGGAGAGTATGGCCACGGCTTCGCAGTCCCAAGGGGCCGATGGGAAGGGAAATTTCCTGGTCATCTTCAATGCCGACGAAGCCCGCCTCGTGGCTGATTATATCAACGGCCATGGGGATAAAAACGCCTTCATGCAGCATTTTGCCGGTTGTTATTCCTCTGGTTTCGACCCGGATACGCATCTGGCTGAAATCGGCCTGGCCAATCAGACCACCATGCTGAAATCTGAAACCGCCGAGATTCAGGAGATGCTCCGCGCTGCGGTGGTGGAACGCGATGGAAATGATGAGCGTTTTCACATGTTCGATACCATCTGCGGTGCCACGCAGGACCGCCAGAATGCCCTCTTCTCCCTGCTGGAGCGCCCGCTGGATGCTATGTTCATCATCGGCGGCTACAATAGCTCGAATACCACGCATCTGGCCCACATTGCTGCCAAAAAGGTGCCGACCTTCTTTGTGTCTTCGGCTGATTGTCTGCTGCGACCGCAGCGTATCCGCTGCTTTGACCTGGAGCAGAAAAAGGAAGTGGTGCGCCCGCTGCCGCCCTGGTTCAAGCACCCGGAGCGTGAGCTGCAGATTGGCGTGACCGCCGGTGCTTCCTGCCCGGCAAATGTGATTGAGGATGTCATCTGCCGCATTGCGGAGCTTTGTGGCTGCGCTGAAATCTGAATAGAAAGCAAGATGGAATAAAACTCAGCCCGCGTTCCGGTAGGAAACGCGGGCTGATTGTTGAATTCAATGCTGTGCGGGGGAATTACTTCTCCGGGCTCAGGACATAGTAGCCATCAGCAGTGGAGCGGCCCTTCTTGGTCTCGGGGAAGAGGCTCTTGCCGGCGGCCATGATGTACTTGTCGCCATCGGAGCTCTCATCTTCCGTCAGGTCGCGCTCCAGGTCCTTCACGGAACCGTCGCAGGACAGAAGGAAGGCATGGCCGCGGAAGGAAGAACCATCGAATGCCAGGGCATCACCCACGTAGGGGGTGGTGGAGGGATAGATGCCGCAGATGGCGAGCGGAGCATTGGACTTGGTTACGCCATCCTTCATGTTCGGATCCTCGGAATTCTTGCGCATCACGTAGGCCATGGCGTTTTCGCCGCGGGAAAGAGCAGCGCCGTTGGCCAGTTTCTCGTCACCTTCAACTGCCACGTTCAGGCCGTTGCAGCTTACCTTGGCAAAGAAGGGCTTTTCGGAAACGTTGGCGGGGCTGTAGTATACCTGGCGGAAATAGGCGTTGGAGTTGTCGCCGGTGAGGGTGCCGAAGTTCAGCTCGGGCTTCTCCTCCTGCAGACGCTCAGCGGTGCTGTCGCAGGGGTAGCTGCCGTTGTCGGACTTAAAGCCCTGGAGCACAGTGTGCAGAGACTTCAGGTTAGAGTTGGCTTTCTGGCGGTCACCGTCATTCATGTGGTCAAGAATGGGACCATAACCGATGGAGGCCAGAGCGGCAAGAATGCCAATCACCACCATAAGCTCGATAAGGGTGAAACCTTTCTTCTTGTTGAGTGCTGTTACTTTCATGGTAATAGATGGAATTTACGGACTCTCTATATATACCATGCTCCCCCTGCCGTGGCAAGCTGCAATTTCGCCTTTGCGGCAAAAAACATGTTTTTCAAACTTTGGGACGTGTGTGTGGAGTCTCGTGCGCGCGGGCTGTGTTTGGGTTTGACTAACCGGGGGCAGGGGAGTAAACTGGTCGCAGCCATGAATACCGCATTGCAAGAGCAGCCGCTTTCGCGCTTGTGGACGGCCAACTACACGCGCGCCTGGGTGGCGAATTTTCTGTTGTTTTTTTCGTTCATGATTATGATGCCGCTGTTTCCGGTGTACCTGAGCAGCGAGTTCGGCGCGGATAAGGACACCATCGGCTGGGTGCTGGCCGGTTACAGCATCACCGCAGTGCTGGCACGTTTTGTCAGTGGCTGGCTGGTGGATAGTTTTCCGCGCATGGTGGTGCTGGTGAGCAGTTATGTAGTGTTTACCCTGTGCACCGGCGCTTATCTGCTGGCCGGCAGCCTGCTGGCCTTTGCGGTGGTTCGCACCCTGCACGGCATCCCTTTCGGCGCCACCACAGTGGCCAACAGTACCGTGGCGGTGGATTCGCTGCCCTTCAGCCGCCGAGCAGAGGGGATAGGTTACTATGGCCTGAGTAATAATGTAGCCACGGCGCTGGCTCCCAGTGCGGGGCTGGCCATTTACGGCGCCTGGGCGGATTTCCGCCTGCTCATGTGGGTGGGTCTGGTGCTGGCGGTGGTGGGAGTACTGGTCACGAATTCCACGCGATTGCCGCGGCGCCCGCGCCCGCTGCCGCGTAAGCCTTTCAGCTGGCGCAAGCTCATCCTCTGGCGGGGGTGGAGCCAGGGGCTTTCCACGGTCTGCTTCGCCTTTGCCTATGGCGTCATCTCCACCTATGTGGCGCTCTACAGTATTGAGGTGTTGGGGATTACCCGCGGCACAGGCCTGTTCTTCCTCCTGTTTTCAACCGGTCTCATCTTGTCGCGTCTGGTGGGTGGGCGCACTCTGCGGCAGGGAAAGATTGTGCAGAATGCCGCAGTGGGGGTGAGCTTCAGCATTGTGGGCTATGTGCTCTTTGCCGGTGTGCATGCAGAGTGGGCGCTCTATGTTTCGGCACTCATCTGCGGCCTGGGCAACGGTCACTTCTTCCCGGCGGTGCAGAACATGTTCATCAACATGTGCAGCAAAGAAGAGCGTGGCACTGCCAATTCCACCCTCTTTGTCTCCTGGGATATCGGAGCCGGTATCGGCACCCTGCTGGGTGGTGTGCTGGCAGAGTCCCTGGGCTTCGGCCCCGCCTTCTGGGTGGCGGCGCTGGTCAACCTGAGCGGGGCAATGCTCTTCTTCCTGTATGGTTGTGGGGCCTACCGCCGCGTACTGGCTGATTCCTGAGCCTTTTTCTTGTGACCACCATACGTGCTGATGCCTTTTTATTGATGAGGCAATTAAAGATTGATGTGTTATCCGTATTGGTGGTGACGGACAAATTGGAATTTGAATTACGAATTACGAGTTACGAATTACGAAGTAAAAAGTTCCGCGGGCATTCGCCCGCCCGTATGGAATTATTTGATGTACAATGGCGAGCCGTAAGGCTCGCGGAGCTGACAATTCGTAACTCGTAATTCGTAATTCGTAATTTTGTCGGAACGACAAAGCCAATTTGTCGTTGAGTCTGAGCAATATTCTTTAATTGCTGGAGCAATAATTTTGCGTTTTGTACTCTTTAGCCTTTTCCTTTCGGGGCTCTTTTGCTAGAATCCTCTGCGTTATGATGCTGGAATTCTACAAGATGACCGCTGCTGAAAGCGACTTTGTGGTGGTGGATAACCGCGACCAGGCGCTCAACAGTGTGCTGACCCGGGAGAATATCGCTGATATCTGCAACCGTCGTTTCGGTGTAGGCGGCGAGGGACTCATCGTCGTGGAACCGGCCCAGGGCAAGGCTACGGCCCGCATGCGCTGCTACCAGGCCGATGGCTCCGAGGCCGGCCTGGATACCGCTGCCGCATTCTGCTTTGCGGCTTTTGTGGATTTCCTGATGGATAACAATCTCAAGAAATTCCGCTTTGAAACCAAGGCCGGCCTGGTGCGAGGCTCGGTGAACGATGACGATAGCGTGACTATCCAGCAGACCGAACCGCAGGGCCCGCGGCTCACCGGTCAGGCTTACATTGTGTTCCGCGGCGAGGTCATCATCTGCGAGGACTGATTCCGCCATGGTTCCTGCACCCATCCATCCGCTCGATACCAAGGGCCGCCCCATTATCCTGGTGGGGCTCATGGGCTGCGGCAAGACCACCGTGGGCAAGGCACTCAGCAAGCGCACTGGCATGCCCCTGCTGGATACGGATGCCATTATCGAAGAACAGATAGGAAAGCCTATTCCCCAGATTTTTGCAGAGCAGGGGGAGGCCCACTTCCGCGCGCTGGAAACTGCCCTGCTGCGCTACCTGCTCTATAATCCCACTCCCAGCCCCTCCATCATCTCCACCGGCGGCGGCATCGTGGTGCGCCCGGAGAATCGCGAGCTGCTGCGCAAGCTCGGCTTCACCGTCTGGCTGAATGTCTCCATCAACGCCCTGCTTACCCGAACCGCCAAGAGCACCAACCGCCCGCTCCTTCAGAATACCGACCGCCGCGCGGTCTTCGAGCGCCTCGACTCCGAGCGCCGCGAGTTCTACAAACAGGCTGCCCACCTCTGGCTGGAGGCCTCCCGCATGGATGTGAACACCGTGGCGGTCAACGTCTGCAACGAGGCTGAAAAGTTCTTTGCCGCCTTCCGAAACTGATTTTTGGAATCAATCCCGCATTAGTTGCTTGACGCGAATGCCCATTTTGTGATAGGATTAGGGCATAGAATCACGTATTTCTAGCAAGAATTTTAAAGATATGAAACCCGCAACATTCAACTGCACCGTACTGCGCGACGGCCACCAGTCGCTGGCCGCCACCCGCATGTCCACCGAGCAGATGCTCGACATTGCACCCATTCTGGACACCATGGGCTTCTCCGCTCTGGAAACCTGGGGTGGTGCTTCCATCGACTCCGGACTCCGCTTCCTGGGTGAGCATCCGTTCGAGCGTCTGGATACCCTCAAGAAGCTGGCTCCCAAGACCCCGCACATGATGCTGCTGCGCGGTCAGAACCTCGTGGGCTATACCCACTATGCCGATGATGTGGTGGAATCCTTCGTGAAGCTCAGCGCCAAGCATGGCATGAACATCTTCCGCATCTTCGACTGCCTGAACGACCCGCAGAACATGCGCACCTCCATCAAGGCCGCCAAGGAAGCCGGTGCCCAGGCTCACGGTACCATCTGCTACACCACCTCCCCGGTGCATAACCTGGAGTACTTCGCCAAGCTGGCCAAGGAAATCGCCGACATGGGCGCCGATGCCATCGTCATCAAGGACATGGCCGGCCTTATCCCCCCGGCTGAAACCGCCGCCCTGACCAAGGCCATCAAGGAGGCCACCAACCTCCCCGTGTGGATTCACACCCACGAGACCGCCGGTCTCGGCGCCGCCACCTACGTGGCCGGCATCAATGCCGGTGCAGACGCGGTGGATGTCTCCATTGCCCCCTTCGCCAATGGTACCGGCCAGCCGGACTGCATGCGCATGCTCGCCCTCATGAACGGCTACGAACGCGCTCCCAAGCTGGAGGACGAGGCTGACTTCAAGAAGAAACTCTCCGATATTTCCGGCATGCTCCAGCCGGTGTACGACAGCCTCTCCCGCTTCACCAGCCACGCCAACGAAATCGTGAACAGCGACACCCTGCGCTACCAGGTGCCCGGCGGCATGCTTTCCAACTTCCGCAGCCAGCTCAAGGAAATGAACATGACCGACAAGTTCGAGGAAGTCTTTGCCGAAATCCCCGTGGTGCGCGAGGCTCTGGGCTGGATCCCGCTGGTGACCCCCACCTCCCAGATTGTGGGCGTGCAGGCCATGATGAACGTGAAGTTCGGCCGCTGGAAGAACATCACCCCGCAGTGCGCCGACGTGGCCCTGGGCTACTACGGCCGCACCCCCGCCCCTGTGGACCCCGAGCTCCAGGCCCTCTGCGCCAGGAAGATGGGCAAGGAACCCATCACCTGCCGCCCTGCCGACCTCATCAAGCCCGGCATGCAGGACCTCCGCGACAAGCTCGCCGCCAAGGGTATGCCCGTTACCGATGAGAACTGCGTCATCTACTGCATGTTCCCGCAGCAGCTCGAGGACTACTACGCCGGCAAGAAGCCTGAGCCCCCCACCACTCCCAGGCAGGAGAACTTCGGCGCCCCCTCCGCCCTCTCCACCGTGGGTGTGTCTGCTGCCATCTCCGGCCGCAACATGAAGCTCAACATCATGGGCCGCGAGTACGACGTCACCATCGAGGAGAAGTAATCCGCCTCCCCTCTGCATTTTTTCAGCCCCCTGCGGTTCATCCCGAATCGCAGGGGGCTGCTGCTTGCTCCTGCTTATGCGGCCCTGGGCGGCTGCTACCTGTTGAACGCCTGTTGTGAATTGCCAATAATGGAGATGAAAAAAGATGAAAAAAGATGAAAAAAGATGAAAAAAGATGAAAAAAGATGAAAAAAGATGAAAAAAGATGAAAAAAGATGAAAAAAGATGAAAAA
>JAGBDZ010000108.1 GCA_017937215.1 Akkermansia sp.
GCCAGCTGGCGGGGTTCCGGTCTTATTACTACACCATACCCAGGGCTCACGCCCTGGGCTATTATTATACCGCCCTCCGGGCTCAAAATTCCGCTACGCTGACGCTCCGCAAACTACTCTACAAATTCCAATTTATCGAGCTCCGTACTCAAACTTTGGGACACGTGTGGTGACATGCACCCGATTTTGCCCGGTGGCGAGATAATTGAAATTTTGACTTACATAGTCCTTGCGGCGGCATGCTGAATCAGGTACAATAGCGGGCGTGAGTTACCAGGTTTTTGCCAGAAAATACCGCCCCCGCACGTTCAAGGACGTACTGGGCCAGGATCATGTTGTACGCACGCTGTGCAACGCCATTGAACAGAAACGCCTGGCGCACGCCTACCTTTTCGTTGGCCCGCGCGGCACCGGCAAAACCTCCACCGCACGCATCTTTGCCAAGGCGCTCAACTGCAGCGGTGGCCCGAAGGTCGACTTTGACCCGGATGAGGACGTGTGCCTGGAGATTGCGGAAGGCCGCAGCCTGGATGTGCTGGAGATTGACGGCGCCTCCAACCGCGGTATCGACAACATCCGCGACCTGCGCGACAACGTGCAGTTCACCCCCACCCGCGGGCAGTACCGCATCATCTACATTGACGAGGTGCACATGCTCACGAAGGAATCCTTCAACGCGCTGCTGAAGACACTGGAGGAGCCGCCGGCCCACGTGATGTTCATCTTTGCCACCACGGAGCCGCACATGATTCTGCCCACCATCCTTTCGCGCTGCCAGCGTTTTGACCTGCGCCCCATTCCGGCAGATATCATCGCCAACCACCTGGTGAACATTGCCGCCAACGAAGGGGTAAGCCTCACCCTGCCGGCAGCCTTTGCCATTGCCCGCGTGGCCGATGGCGGTATGCGCGATGCCCAGTCCATGCTCGACCAGCTGGTCTCCTTCTGCGGCAACAGCATCGATGAGCAGGACGTGAACGACATTTTCGGCGTGACCAGCCGCGAAACCGTGGCCCGCGCCCTCGCCTATATCCTGGACCGCCAGCTGCCCAGCCTGCTGCACCTGGTGCACGAGCTCTCCGAGGCCGGCCGCGACATGGGCCAGCTGCTCAGCGAAATCATGGGCGCCGTGCGCGAGCTGCTCATCAGCAAAGTAGCCCCGCAGGAAGCCAGCCTGGCCATGCCGGAGGAATGGCGCGACACCCTCAACCAGCTCATTGCCCGCACCCCGGCCGATAAGATTGTGCGGCTCATGGAGGTGCTCTCCGGCACGGAGGAGCACATGCGCTGGAGCACCAACAAGCGCCTGCACCTCGAAATGGGGCTCATTCAGGCCGTGCATTCCCTGGCCGAAGCCAATATCAGCGACATTATCCGCGCGCTGAACGGCGCCCCGCTGCCGGAAACCCCCATTGCCACCACCCAGCTGCCGGCGGTGAGCATCGCCCCGGCCGCGGCTCCCGCACCGGCTCCGCAGCCTGTGGTTGCACCGGCTCCGGCAGCACCTGCTCCAGCCCCTGCGCCCATGCCGGAACCGCTGCCCGCCCCCATGCCCGCCGGTCTGGAACCCATCGACGATGAGCCGCCCAGCTTCGAGCTGAACCCCGACCTGGAGGATGCACCGCCACCCTTGTTTGACGACGAGCCCACCCCGCTGATGGCCGGCGAGGCCCCCACCGCCGGCCCCCTGACTCCCGAGAGCTGGGAAGCCCTGCTGGCGGCCATGCACCAGGCCTCGCCCCTGCAGATGAGCTCCGTGGGCAACACCATGTTCATCGCGGATGATGACGGCCTGGTGACAATCGCCATTCACCCCAGCGACACCGACACGCGGGATGCCCTGCTGGGCGACCAGCTCAGCGAGCTGCTGGCCGAGCTGGCTCCGCAGTTCTGCGGCCACGGCATCACCCTGCGCATGGTGACGGACGACAGCGTGCCGCCACCCGTGGCTGAGGAGCCACCGCCACCCGCCTCATTGCCCGAGCCGGCTCCCCGCCCCGCTGCCGCCCCCAAACCCAAGGCACCGGAGAAGAAGCCCGATCCTGAAAAACCCGCCGCCCCGGCCTCACTCAAACCCACGGATGAGGAATTCTACCACGACCCGCTCATTGAGCTGGCCCTCAAGGAATTCCACGCCACCCTCATCAAATAACCATTTTCAACACGATACACGCATATGAATCTGCAGAAACTCATGAAGCAAGCCCAGGCTATGCAGGCCAACATGGCCCAGGCCCAGGCCCGCCTGGCCGAAAAGGAATTCACCGCCGAAGCCGCCGGTGGCAAAATCAAGGCCACGGCGGATGGCACCGGCATGATCAAGGCCCTGAGCATTGACCCCGCTGTGGTGGACCCGGACGACGCCGAATTCCTCCAGAGCCTGGTGCTCAAAGCCGTGCAGGATGCCCTGAACGGCGCCAAGAACATGGCCGAAGCCGAGATGCGCAAGGTGACCGGCGGCCTGGGTTTCCCCATGTAAATACGACCCCACACACTAATGACCATGAAGCGTAGTCGTGCACTGATTTCCGCGCTGCTTGCGGCCCTGGCTCCACACCTGCTGGCAGAGCCGGTGCAAGTAGCGCTGCTGCCGGCCAAAATCGTGCCGGAACAGGCCGCTACACTCAACATGGAAAACGGCATCATTTCCCACCTGGCAGATGCCTCCGGGCGCCTGGAGGCCGGTACCGTCATTGCCGTGCTCAACGAGGAACGCACAGCGCAAGAACGAGAAGAACTGGAACTCAAGATTGCCCGCGAAGAAATGCGCATTCGGGATGAGCTCCGCAAGTTGGAAAACCAGCGCAGCAAGGTCGAGTTCTTCCTGAAACTCTCGCCCCGCGAGCGCCGCTACGCCAACAACATGGGGGCAAACGACATGCCGCCCACAGAAGAATCCCTGAAAGACATAGAAAAGCGTGTGAGCCTGCTCAAACGCGAAATGGAGAGCTCCCCGCGGCTCATGAAGCAGGACTTTGAACGCAATCATGCAAAGAACACGCTCAGAATGCCATTCAGCGGCAGACTCCAGTACCATATATCCCAGCCCAAAGACCCCGGCCAGCCATTTGAGCTGCTGAATCTGCCCGGCCGCCCCTTCGCCTCGGTGTGCGATGATTCTGCCTTCTACATCACGATTAACCTCAGCAAGGCCGAGCTCACCCAGCTTCCGGAAAAAAACTTCAGCGTGTCCGTTGAGCTTCCGGAGGGCAAACGCCTGGTCGGCAGCTACTCCCACCGCACAGTGGAGCAGAGCAACTCCGGCAAGGGTGATATGCTGGTTTACTATTTCAAAGTACCTGAGGAAGATAAGGATGTTGCCTATAACATGCTGGGCAGCAATGCCAAGGCACGCCTGGTCTATGATGCCGGCGAAAACGTCCAATACATCAGCAAACTGGAGCTCATCTCCCACCCGGAGGCTGCTGAATGCGAAAACTGGGAACAACTGGTAGCCCGGCTTTACCCCCAGCATCACCTGGTCCTCATCGGTGAGCGCAACATCATCATCCGCCCACGCAGCAGCAACTGACAGCATGGAACTCGTCTGCGATAATATCTCCTTTGCGTATAACCGCGAGGTCCCGGTCTTTCATGGGTTCACCCATGTCTTCAAACCCGGCATCACGGTGCTCAAGGGATATTCCGGTTCCGGCAAAACCACCCTGCTCAAGCTGCTGGCCGGTTACCTCAAAGTGACCGGCGGGCGCATCATCACCCCCACGGGAGTGCGTGTCACCAGCCGCCGCTACCACAGAAAAGACGTGGCCTACATGTTCCAGGGCATCAACCTGCTGCCTCTCATGAGCGTGGAACGCAACCTGCACCTGGCTGCAGAAATGGCCATGCTGCCCCGCAAGGAATGGAAACCCCGCTGCGAAGCTCTGATTCACGACCTGGGGCTTACCGAACTGCGCCACCGCCGGGCCGATAAGCTTTCCGGCGGCCAGGCCCAGCGCGCGGCCCTGGCCCGCACCCTCATGAAAAATGCCCCCACCATCCTGCTGGATGAACCCACCTCCGGCCTGGATGATGGCAACACCTCCATTATCAAAAAACTGGTAACCCAGGACGCCGCCAGGCGCATCTGCATTATCAGCACACACGATAGCCGACTCCTCGAACTGGCCGATGATCTCATTGATTTTGACCATTCTGTACCTTGCTAAAGACACGGTACACCGCTGGTTCACGCGTGCCTCCAGTCCGCTGGCCCGCGTGCTGGTCGTCTATTTCCTTTCGCTCTGCGCACTCTGTTTCCTCGGGAGTTACGTTATTTCTGCCAAAGCTATCCGAGATAAAATCAAAAGCCGGGGTGGCGACCTGGTGGCCGCCTTCATCATGCTGCCAAAGGATTCGGATACCCACTGTATTCCCTCCCGCGCAGAAACCCTCAAATACCTGAATGCAGATTCCATAGCCATTATTCCGGCGGGAAGCGCCAAGGTGGGAGATGACCAGCACGTACAAATCATCACGTACGATTTCCGACGCGCATCGCAATTCATGCCCCTGCTCTCTCCCAGCGGCGGGCCTGTGCTGCTGTTCCCGGAAGATGATGCCCCCCTTCCCCCCGGCCCGGCCGATGTGCAAATTCACGGGCTGAATGATGACCTTACCGTGCAGGTGCGGCATCTGCCTGCAGATCATCTGCTGATGCGCCTGCAGCAGAACGGCGCCCTGCTGGTTCCACCGGAAACGCTGGAACTCATGAATAAGAGACACGTCATGAGTTACCAGCGCATGCTTCTCCAGGTAAATGAACTGGAAAACGCCGAATCACTCCACAAGGTCTGCCACTTCCTCAACCGCCTCAAAAAATACGAAAAATGGGAAGGCAGCGTATCCTCGGCAGCTGCCCTGCTGGAGGAAATGGATATCATTCTGGGCAACCAGACCCAGTGCCGCGCCACCTTCTGCCTGGGTATCGTGGCCATCGTTGGTATTCTGCTCACCGCCCTGGCCGGCATGGAATACCGCCAGAACGAATTCATCTACACCCTGATGAAGAGCTTCGGTATTCACCCGCTTCTGCTCGTGGGTACGTTCATTGTGGAAAATCTTATCCTGATTGCCGCCTCATTCACAGGCGCCATCGTCACATTCATGTATGCGCAGGAAATCATCGTGCGCCAGTTCTTCAAAATGGGCAAATACTCCCTCACTCTGGAGGAAATCATGCCCGAAATCCAGCTGATTTCCGGCACCCTGCTCTTCTGCGTGCTGGTGTCCTCCATACCGATTGTGGTGGCAGCCAACCGCCAGATTGGCCGCGTGCTGAAATAATTTTGTCAGCACTGGCATATGGTACATTTTGTGCTTGCAAGCCACCGGAATTGTGGTAGAAGTAGAGAAGTCATTTCCCCGCATGGGGTATCACCAAATCAGTTCTTTAACACCAAATATAACTAATACCATGGATATTCAAGTTGCTGTCCTTTGCGACTACGCCGCCGACTATCAGGGCAAGCTCTGCGTGCAGGGTGCCTTTGATACTCTCTTCGCCCGTCAGTTCCCCGTCATCCACCCCGCTTGCGCCCTGGCTCTGCGCCTCTGCCTCACCCCCGAGGACTCCGGCGACCACAAGCTCGGTATCTCCATTGTGGATGAAGACGGCACCCCCCTCGACAAGGAGCGCATGCCCATCGTGGGTGACCTCAAGGTGGCTCTGCCCGAAGGTGCTTCCTTCCTGACCCGCAACCTGATTATGAACTTCCAGGGCCTCCGCTTCGAGAAGGTGGGCACCTATGCCATCAACATCACCCTCGACGGTGAGCTCGTGGCCTCCACTCCCCTCCGCCTCGTCATGGTGCAGGGCGAGCAGGCCTGAGTTGCCTGATACACAGAAAAAATCTTCTGTTCCCCAATTGCTCCTGCTTCCCCACCGGGGAAGCGGGAGCAAACCTTTTTATTGACGCGGCAATTAAAGATTGATGTGTTATACGTATCGGAGGGGTAACAAATTGGAATTTGGCGAGCCGACCTGTCTCGGCGTAGCGCCGAAAGGCGCGAAGACGGAAGGCGAGCGGAAACTTGAGCCCGCAAGGGCGACAGAATCATAGCCCAGCGTGGAGCCGCCACGCGGCGGAACGCTGGGTTTGGTGTTAATTATACCCAGAACCCCGAGCGAAGTGAGTGGGTGGCAGACGTGGATGCGCGTTGATATTCAAATAATCAATGCTTAACATAAACAGAACGCTCATGCGAATCTGCCACCCCGCCAGCTGGCGGGGTTCCGGCTTATTTTTTCGTCAAACCCAGGGCTCACGCCCTGGGCTATGATTCTGTCGCCCTGACGGGCTCAAAATTCCTCGGGCTTTCAGCCCGATAAATTGGAAGTTATCGGGCAGTTCAGTCTGCGGCCAGTCCGCTGGCCTTCAGCACCTCCCAGCCACCTTCCAGCACATAGATGGGCGCCTCCAGCATGCCCAGCTCGCGCAGCTCAGCGGCAACCTCCTCCGAGGCAGTGCATTCATTCGTGCAGAACACCACAATGCACTCACCCCTCTCTGCAGCCTCCAGCAGGCGGCCTATGGCGGCATCAATCTGCTGCTGCATCTCCGGCCCCTTGCGGATGGGGAACATGCGGTTATCCGGCAGCATGAGGTGGTTGAGCTCAAAATCCGCCTGGCTGCGGGCATCCACCCACACTACTTCGTTCTGGTGCCGGGTGGAGAGCGTCTCCATGCAGATGCGGCCCGCCGGCAGATTCTCCTGCACGCAGGCAGGCAGGCGCCGCGGCGCAAAGATAATGGCATCGGCCCACCCCAGCACAAAAGCCAGAATGAGCATGATGATACCCAGCCGTATCGCCTGTGTGAATGTATCCTTCATCTCCGCGTGGCACCGTTTTTACCACAAAGCAGCCGCAATGTAAACGAAAAAGCTCACAAGCGAAACTTGTGAGCTTTTTGAGTAGGGCTACAGGGACTCGAACCCCGAATAGCGGTGCCAGAAACCGATGTGTTGCCAATTACACCATAGCCCTGTGTTCTTGGAACGGCGGGAGTATATACCTTTTGCCCCGCCGCGTCAAGCCAAATCCTGCATTTTTTTCGAAAAACCGCAAAAAAAATCCATCCAAGTGCCCCCTGTTTTGCGACAGGAGCCCGGTTAGTTGATGGTTATCGTTATCGGAGCACGGGACTTCAGTCCCGAAATCACGGTGCATTTAATCGGGACTTCCGTCTTCGCCCTCCAGGCTGCGCCGAGACAAGAAAGTCCCGTGCTTCGACAAAGTTCCTCCCCCGCAAACGGGTAAATCGAAATTGGCTGCAAAGCAGCCATCGAAATTATCGCCGCAACGGCGGTAGCGTTTCAAATAGGCAGCCCGAGCTGCGGAATTCAGAGCCCCGCCCACCGGCGGGGCGGTAGTACAATAGCCCAGGGTGCAGCCGCGATAGCGGCGGAACCCTGGGTAAAACGAAGAACATA
>JAGBDZ010000109.1 GCA_017937215.1 Akkermansia sp.
CGGTGCCGGCGGTGATAAGCATCCACTGCTTGCCGATGAGCTCCACCGGGCTTTTGCTGATTGCTGCAATATCGATATTCTTCATAAAAATGGATTTCCTCTCACAAAACAGGCGCGCCCGCAGGCGCGCCGTATAAATGAGTCATTTATCACTCCATCAGCGGCTGTAGTTGCCGGGGTCCTGAGTGATGGTCACATCGTGCGGGTGGCTTTCCTGCAGACCACCGGCGGTAATGCGCACGAAACGGGCGTGCTCGCGGAGCTCGTCCAGATTCTTGGCGCCAAGGTAACCCATGCCGGAGCGCAGACCGCCCACGAGCTGGAAGATGACATCGGCCAGCATGCCCTTGTACGGCACGCGGGCTTCCACACCCTCGGCCACGAGCTTGCCGCTGCCGTTCTGACCGTAGCGGTCGCCGGAGCCGGCACGCATGGCACCCAGGGAGCCCATGCCGCGGTAGGTCTTGAAGTTGCGGCCCTGGTAGTGCACCACAGCACCGGGGCTTTCCTCGCAACCGGCCAGCATGCCGCCCATCATGATGAGATCGGCACCGGCAGCCAGAGCCTTCACGGCATCGCCGGAGTAGCGGATACCGCCGTCGGCAATCACGGTCACGCCGGCGGGGCGGGCCACGGTGGCCACCTCCTGAATAGCGGAGAACTGGGGCATACCCACACCGGAGATAATGCGGGTGGTGCAGATGGAACCCGGCCCCACACCTACCTTGATGGCGCTGGCACCGGCGGAAATAAGGTCGCGAGCGCCGTCCTGGGTCACCACGTTGCCGGCCACCACAGGCTTGCCGAGTTCACGCAGTTTCTCAATCACGTGCAGCACGCGGCTGGTGTGACCAGTGGCGGCATCAATGAAGAGGGCATCGGCACCGGCATCGATAACAGCCTGAGCGCGAGCCATGAACTCCGGGCCCGGGCCTACGGCAGCACCGCAGCGCAGACGTCCCAGTTCATCCTTCGTGGATTCCTGGAATGCTTCGCGCTTGCGGATGTCGGTATCGGTAATCAGGCCCACCAGGCGACCAGCTTCATCCACCAGCGGGAGTTTCTCGATGCGGTTGGAGTAGAGAATCTTGCGGGCTTCGTCCTGGGTGGTGGAAGGAGCTCCGGTGATGAGGCGGCTCATGGGGGTCATCACATCTGCCACGGTGAGCTTGTCCAGGTCGTGGCCATCCACCACGCGCATGTCGCGGCCGGTGATGATACCCACAAGGATATCGCCCTCAGCCACCACAGGCAGACCGGAGAACCCATGCTCCAGCATGATGCCCTTCACGCGGCTCAGGCTCATATCGCTGGTCACAGTGAGGGGATTGGTGATAACGGCGTTCTCAAAGCGCTTCACCTTGGCCACCATGGCGGCCTGGTCATCAATGCGGTTGTTGCGGTGAATCACACCCAGACCACCTTCGCGAGCCATGGCTATGGCCATGTCCACCTCGGTCACGGTGTCCATCGGTGCGGAAAGAATCGGCAAGCGCAGCGGAAAACCAGCGCAAAGCTGGGAAGAGGGGTCGGCCTCGCCGGGAAGAATCGTGCTCAGGCAAGGAAGCAGGAGCACGTCGTCAAATGTAAGTCCAAGCTGAATTTCTGCCATAGCGGAGACTACTACGCCACGCCCCATTTTGCAAGCCTAATCTGCTCAAATCTACCATTTTTTTGCAATCCACCCCATAAAAATCTGCAATTATACACCACTTCACATATCATTCCAGATAAAACACCCCGGGGGCGGACAAAATTCGTCACAAAGTGCTGGGATAGCGATTTACTGGCTTGAAATTTTGTTTTGATGGTGTATACTTGCCGCGGTTTATTCACGAAAAACGCCAAATTGACCATGAACACACTGCAGACATTCACCACAGGCAGCGGCAAGAGCGGCCAGTATTATTCACTTCCGGCCCTGGCGGAACAGGGATTCCCGGGCATCGGGCGCATGCCGGTATCGCTGCGCATCGTGC
The DNA here is from genome assembly GCA_017937215.1 of Akkermansia sp. GTDB lineage: Bacteria > Verrucomicrobiota > Verrucomicrobiia > Verrucomicrobiales > Akkermansiaceae > Akkermansia. The sequence continues at coordinate 1,980 of JAGBDZ010000109.1, forward strand.
TGGAAAGCCTGCTGCGCAACTGCGATGGCCTGAAAGTGACCGAGCAGGACGTGAAGAACCTGGCCGGGTGGAGCGCCAGAGAACCCGGCAGCTATGAGATTCCTTTCACCGTGGCCCGCATCATTCTGCAGGACCTCACGGGTGTGCCGCTGCTGGTGGATCTGGCCGCCATGCGTGCCGCCGTGCAGGACCTGGGCAAGAACCCGGCTGATATGGAACCGCTGGTGCCGGTGGATCTGGTGGTAGACCACAGCGTGCAGGTGGACTGGGCCGGTTTCCCCGCCGCCTACCAGAAGAACCTGACCCGCGAATTCGAGCGCAACACCGAGCGCTATGAGTTCCTGAAGTGGGGCCAGCAGGCCTTCAAAACTTTCTCCGTGGTGCCCCCCAGCACCGGCATCGTCCACCAGGTGAACCTGGAATACCTGGCCCGCGGGGTCATGGAAAACGCCGGCGTGTACTACCCGGACTCCCTGGTGGGCACCGACTCGCACACCACCATGATCAACGGCCTGGGCATCGTGGCCTGGGGCGTGGGCGGCATCGAGGCTGAGGCCGGCATGCTGGGCCAGCCGGTCACCTTCCTGGTGCCTGAGGTAGTGGGCGTGCACCTGAGCGGCAAGCTGCGCGAGGGCGTGACCGCCACCGACCTGGCGCTGCACGTGACCCAGATGCTGCGTGCCCACGGTGTGGTGGGCAAGTTTGTGGAGTTCTTCGGCGAGGGCGCAGCCTCCCTTTCCCTGCCGGACCGCGCCACCGTGGCCAACATGGCCCCTGAATACGGCGCCACCATGGGTTTCTTCCCCTTCGATGAAGTGAGCGCCGCCTACCTGCGCACCACCGGCCGCAGCGACGAACAGGTGACCACCTGCGAGAACTACTTCCGCGCCCAGGGCCTCTTCGGCATGCCCCGCAAGGGTGAGCTGGACTACAGCGTGGAGCTCGAGCTCGACCTCTCCACCATCGTGCCCGCCGTGGCGGGTCCCAAGCGCCCGCAGGACCGCATCCCCCTGAGCTCCCTCAAAGAGCAGTTCGCCGAAATCTGCCGCTGCACCTATGGCCAGGAGCAGCGCACCTCCCCGGTGGCCGTCACCATGCAGGGCGACGCCGGCAACCCCGATGCCGCCACCTCGCATGATGTGGAGCTCACGGACGGCTCCATCCTGGTAGCCGCCATCACCAGCTGCACCAACACCAGCAACGACGGCCTCATGCTCGCCGCCGGCCTGCTCGCCAGGAAAGCTGCTGCCCTCGGCCTCAAGGTACCGGCCTATGTGAAGACCAGCATCGCCCCCGGCTCCCGCATTGCCGCCCGCTACTTTGCCAACAACGACCTCACCGCCGCTCTCGACAGCATCGGCTTCTCCATCGTGGGCTACGGCTGCACCACCTGCATCGGCAACAGCGGCCCGCTCAACTCCGCTCTCGAGGAAGCCGTAGTGAACCACAACCTGGTCTCCTGCTCCGTGCTCTCCGGCAACCGCAACTTCGAGGCCCGCATTCACTCCCACGTGAAGGCAAACTTCCTCATGTCTCCCCCGCTCGTCATCGCCTTTGCCCTGGCCGGCCGCGTGGATATCGACATGGAAAACGAACCCCTCGGCACCGCGGCCGATGGCTCCGCCGTGTACCTGCGCGATATCTGGCCCACGGGCGAGGAAATTGCCGCAGCCCAGGCCAAAGCCGCCAGCCCGGCCGACTATGCCGCCTGCTATGCCGGCCATGTGCCCGAGTGGGACGGCGTGAGCGCCCCCACCGGCGCCACCTTTGCCTGGAATGCCGATTCCACCTACATTCACCGCCCGCCCTTCTTCGATGGCTTCGACGGCCGCAAGGGGGATATCACCGATATTGTGAACGCCCGCCCGCTGGGCATCTTCGGCGACAGCGTGACCACCGACCACATCTCCCCGGCCGGTGCCATCAAGCCCACTGCCCCCGCCGGCCAGTTCCTGAGCGCCCAGGGGGTGGAGCGCCGCGATTTCAACACCTACGGTTCCCGCCGCGGCAATGACCTCGTGATGGCCCGTGGCACCTTTGCCAACGTGCGCATCAAGAACCTGCTCACCGCCGGGGTCGAAGGCGGCTACACCCTCTACTTCGGCAGCAGCCCCGTGAGCGCCCCCGATACCGACATTGCAGCCCCCTGCGGCACCCCCACCTTCATCTACGATGCCGGCATGGCCTACATGAAAGATGGCGTGAGCACCATCATCATCGGCGGTGAGGACTACGGCATGGGCTCCAGCCGCGACTGGGCCGCCAAGGGCACCAACCTGCTCGGCGTGAAAGCCGTCATCACCAAGAGCTTCGAGCGCATCCACCGCAGCAACCTCATCGGCATGGGCGTGCTGCCCCTCAACTTCGCCAACCCGGCCGACTACGACCGCGTAAAGGACCTCAAGGACGTGCGCTTCTCCATCATCGGCCTGAACAACGATATGGCCCCGCGCAGCGCCGCCACCCTCCTGGTGCAGCCCACCGGTGCCGAGCCCTTTGAGCTGCCCCTCATCGTGCGCCTCGACACACCGATTGAGAAAGAATACTTCCGCGCAGGCGGTATCCTGCAATATGTGCTGACTCAGTACTGCTGATCAAAAGCCCCCCGGAGCCGCAAAGCTCCGGGGGCTTTCTGTATCGTCCGGTTGCCGGATTCCTCACCCCCCCGCCTCACCCGCGCCTGCGCGCGTAAAATACCTTCAGGTACTGCCAGTTGATGAAGCCGAGGTAGCCGAGAATCATCACATTGAACCACTGCCCATCCACCACAGCCCAGATGCACAGACCGGCGCAGACCACCAGCCCCAGCACGCAGGGGATAAGGTAATTATTCAGCAGAGAACCCAGAAGCTTACCGCCATCCAGCGGGAAAAGGGGCAGCAGGTTAAACAGGCTCCACCAGAAACAGATGAGCATGCCGACCATGTATGCCTGCTGCAGCAGGTGCGGCATGGGGTGGGCATACAGCCCCAGCACAATCTGCTGCTGCAGCTCCATGGGCAACACAGACTGCCAGGGCATGATGCAGGCATACCGCACCCCGGCCCAGACATTCCCTATCTGCAGCCCGAAACAAAGCCCCAGCACCACCCCCAGCAGCAGAGATGAAAGCGGCCCCGCCAGCACCGTGAAAAAGTACCCTGCCCGCCGCCGCGGCAAGGTGGCAAACGATGTAGTGCCCCCCATGCCCGCAATCTCGATTCCCTCCACCAGCGCTCCGCCCGCGCGCCCCACAAGCGCGTGGCCGAACTCATGCACCAGCAGGCAGAGCATGCCCGCCACCACAAAAACCGCCACTTGCAGCAAATCATTCCCATCATTCGCGCCCATGGCGCCACCCAGCAGCGCCAGCACTATCCAGGAGATAGGCTGTATGCTCACCGGAATGCCGAAAAGTGCGAATCGGAGGACCCATGGGGAGGAATTCTGGCTGTTCATGGGCTCATTTTACCCTTTTTTGCCCCCTTTTGACAATAAAATTTGATTTTTTTACCAAAAAAGACTTGCAATCGGCCGGCCAAAGTAGTAATATCTGCCCGCACCCCATCCGTGGGGAAAGCAAAATCCGGCGTAGCTCAGCGGAAGAGCGGATGACTGTTAATCATTAGGTCGTTGGTTCGATCCCAACCGCCGGAGTCAAAGAAGCCCAGCAAGTCAACTTGCCGGGCTTCTTTGTTTTTCCTTGCCAAGCCGCGCAGCGCGGTGTATGCTTAGCGCAACCAATCCGTCAGATTATATGGAATTCAATTTTGAAGCTCTGGAAAAGAAAGGGTTGAAGCTCAACCCCGCTCCCGCCCCGGTCGGTTCCTACGTGCAGTGCATCCGCACCGGCAACTACCTGCACCTCTCCGGCGGCATCTCCATCAATGGTGATGTGGCCATCTACGGCAAGCTGGGTGCCGATGTCAGCATCGAGGACGGCCAGCGCGCCGCCCAGGCCGCCATTCTGAACCGCCTGGCCGTGATTCAGGCCGAGCTGGGCAGCTTTGCCCCCCTGCGCAAGATTGTGGCCGTGAACGGCTTTGTGAACTGCACCCCCGATTTCACCGACCAGGCCAAGGTGCTCAACGGCGCCTCCGACCTGCTCGTAGAGCTGCTGGGCCCGGAAGCCGCCCACACGCGCTCTGCCGTGGGTGTGCCGAGTCTGCCGCTGGGCGTGGCCGTGGAAATCAATATGATTGTGGAGTTCGACCCCTCCGCCTGCTGAGCAACCAGTCACCGGGAGAGCGCCATGGCCACCATCGTACTGGGAGTCTGCGGTTCCATTGCCGCCTACAAAGCCGCCGGAGTCGCCTCGCGACTCGTCAAGCTGGGGCACGAGGTGCACTGCGTGTGCACCCCGGCCGCTCTGGAGTTCGTGACCCCGCTCACCCTCATGACCCTCTCCCGCAACCCGGTCATCACCACCTTCGAGGATGAAACCGGCAGCTGGGTCCCCGTGCATATCGACCTGGCCCAGCGAGCAGATGTGCTGGCCGTGGTTCCGGCCTCGGCCAACACCATGGCCTGCATGGCCCACGGCCAGTGCCCGAACGCCCTCACCAGCCTCTACCTGGCCTACCGCGGCCCCATGCTCATCTTCCCCGCCATGAACAGCATGATGTGGGACCACCCCGCCACCCAGGCCAATGCCGCAACCCTCGCCGCCAGAGCGCAGCACCGCATCATCGGCCCCGCCGAGGACGGCATGCTCGCCTGCGGCACCAGTGGCAAAGGCCGCCTCGTGGAGGAAGACCTCATCGTGCAGGAAATCCTGGCTGCCCTGCCCCAATAATTGCCACACGTATCCCAAAGTTTGAAAAAAGCGCTCGGTAAATGATGTTTATCGGGCAGTTGGCGGACGGTACGTCCGCGGAATTCAGAGTCCCGGAGGGACGCCAGCCTTTAGACCGGGGTGCAGCTGCGTCAGCAGCGAAACCCCGGGTATGGTATAAATATTAACCGAACCCCGGCAGGGGTGGCAGAAAGGGGTGCATATTGTTAGTGCTGAGCTTCATAAGATAGCCGCGCCTGCTGCCACCCCACTTCGGGGGTTCCGGGAATATTATTTGCCTGACCCGGGGTTCCGCCTCTTCGAGGCTTCACCCCGGTCTAAAGGCTGGCGTCCCTCCGGGACTCAAACGACACGTGTGAATAATTGCTGTGGCTCAACCTTTTTCCTTGCCTTTTCTGCCTGATATGGCATACTGACTTCGCATATGCCCGTTATCGATATCATCGACGCTTCCGGTAATGACTACCGCTACAACCTGCCCGAGGACGGCTCCGTGCTGCTCATCGGGTCGGGGGAGGACTGCTCCGTTTCCCTGCCGCACATTGCAGACCTGCTGCCGCAGCACTGCACCATCGCCCTGCAGGAGGAAGGCTACGTAGTCACCATCGCCACCGAGGGGGCCACCCTGCTGGCCGAAGGGCAGCCCACCGCGGCCGCCATCCTGGTGCCACGCGCGGTCTACAACATCGGCTCCGCCATGCTCATGTTCGATGACGGCAGCGCAGAAACAGCCCAGGCCGCACCCGCCGAAGCACCGGCGGAAGAAATGCCTGCTGAAGAAGCACCGGCGGAAGAAGAACCCGCCGCTGCACCTGCCAGGAAGAAGAAAAAGAAGGCCAAGCACAGCGGCAGCGCCGATACCTCTTTCCTCGGCGGTATCTCCTACACCGAGGAAGACAGCGTCCTGCACATCATCCTCCGCCGTCTCTATGTCATCGCCATCCTGGCGGCGGCATTCCTGGCCGGCCTCACCATGCGCTACTGGATGATTACCGGCGAGTACCTCATCGACGAGCTCCTCAAGTAAAAAGCTCAGCCCTCTTTCATCATACAGAAAGCGCCGCAATTGCGGCGCTTTCTGTATGATGAAAGAGGGCTGAGCTTTTTACTTGAGGA
>JAGBDZ010000013.1 GCA_017937215.1 Akkermansia sp.
AGCCCTGGGGTAAAGTGAAAATAGTAACCGAACCCCGAGCGGAGCGAGTGGGTGGCAGATATGGATGCGCGTTGATATGCAAATAATCAATGCTTAACATAAACGGAACGCTCATGCGAATCTGCCACCCCGCCAGCTGGCGGGGTTCCGGTCTTATTACTACACCATACCCAGGGCTCACGCCCTGGGCTATGGAAAGTGTCGCCCTATCGGGCTCAGAATTCCTCGGGCTTTCAGCCCGACAAATTCCAATTTATTGAGCAGAGGGGGGGCTTCTTGCTGATTTGTTACTAATTCGAGTTTCGTAAGTAGGTTGCAATTCGATTTGCTGTCAAAATCAGGAAGGTGTGGGACGAGTCAGAAAAAAATCGTAGTTGTAAGAAATGGTTGTTCAGCTGATTATATGCAAAAAAGTAGAGCGGATGAGTTGAGGAGTGATTCTTTATCGGGAATAATGGAAGCAACTACCTGATATCCCATGAACGCCCTCCCCGACAACGAACCGGACAGGTTTGCCGGTTCGGAATTAACTGCGGCAGATGCCGCCCGCCTGGTGGCCAACATATGCGAGATAACCCGCTTGAAACTACCGCGGGAACGTTGCAGTGCGAGCCTGCTTACCCGCATTTTTGATATGGGTGCGGATGCATACGAGGACAGCACGCATACGGAAGCTTTCGGTGTGGCCATTGAGGAGTTTCTGCAGCTCAAGGAAGATTTGCGCCCGGCATCGTACCGCGAATATCGGGCGGTGATGCGGCGCCTGCTGCGCTGTTCGCCACAGGTGGCGGGGCGCAGTGTGCGGAGCATGGGTTCCAATCTATGCCTGCAGATGATAACCGAGGCATACCAGACCGGCCCCATGGTGGACAAAGCCCGGCGCCTGCTGCATTGCTTTTTCGCCTATGCGATGCAGCGCAACTGGTGCCGGGATAATCCTATTGACCGACTGTGGGTGCGCCGGAGAAAGGAACTGACGGTGGCCGTGCTGAATCTGGAAGAAATATGCCGGCTTCTGCGCACAGTAGCGCGGCCGGCGCACCGGCCTTGCGCGGCGGCGGTCGGGCTGATGCTCTGGTGCGGGCTGCGACCTACTGAGGTGACCCGCCTGAGGTGGTCGGAGATTGATTTTGAGGACAAGGTGGTGCGCGTGTCGCGCCGGGTGAGCAAGACCGGAGGCGCACGCCTGGTGAATATTCAGCCGGTGCTGCTGCGCTGGCTGCGGCGGTTCATGCCGTCGGCGCCCGGTACTGCGCTGGTAACACCGACCAACTGGACGCGGCGGTGGCGGTGCCTGCGGAAGGCAGCAGATTTGCTGCCATGGCAGGCAGATGCGTTGCGGCACACATTTGCCTCCTATCATCTGAGGCATTTCAACGATATTCACAAACTGCAGCTGGAAATGGGGCACAGCACGGCGCAGCTGCTGTTCAGCCGCTATCTCAACATGGGCTTTATCACCAAAAAATCCGCTGCTATCTTTTGGTCGGGCAGGGGGCTGCCGGATAATAAATGCGCAGATGCATCCGATCGAAGCACGGGACTTTAGTCCCGATTAAATGCACCGTGATTTCGGGACTGAAGACCCGTGCTCCGATAACGATAAACCTCAATTTATCGGGCTGAAAGCCCGAGGAATTCTGAGCCCGTCAGGGCGGTATAACCATAGCCCAGAGTGGAGCCGCGTTAGCGGCGGAACTCTGGGTTTGGAATAAAAAATAACCGGAACCCCGCCAGCTGGCGGGGTGGCAGGGAGGCCGCAGCTTATTGTGAAGCAACGATTTTCCGTCTCCGGGCTTACGCCCTACGCCGTGACAGGCTGCCGCCCACTCACTACGTTCGGGGCTCGGATAAATTTTTGAGCTAACCCGGGGTTCCGCGACTACGTCGCTCCACCCCGCGCTACTGGCTGTCGCCCTCCGGGCTCAGAATTCCGCGCACTACGTGCGCCTGTATGGGCTCAGCAAATTCCAATTTATCGGGCTGAGGTGCTTCTTGCTGAATGGTGTTGAAGTTTCTATTGCTTACAAAATCTTTGGGTCACATGTGGTATTTTTTCGGACTGGCACATTTTTAGCTCGCTTTTTGCGCCTAAAAGTGGCAGAGTTATGGGGAACTGAACATATTCAGAAACCATGAGCGAACAGCCCCAGCCTCCGTATAAGCGTATTCTTTTGAAATTGAGTGGCGAAGCCCTGCGTGCCCCCGGCAGCCGCGATAATATCTCTCCCGAGATTGTGGCACGCATTGCCCGCGAAATTGCAGAGGCCCAGCAGAAGGGCGACCTGCAGATTGCCATTGTGGTAGGCGGTGGCAATATCTGGCGCGGAGCCAAGGCCAGCGTGCGGGGCATGGACCGCCCCACGGCCGACTACGTGGGCATGCTCGCCACGGTGATGAACGCTCTTTCCATCTGCTCCGCTGTGCAGGAAGCCGGTGTGCCGGCCCATGTGCAGAGCGCCATCGAGATGAAGAACGTGGCAGAGCCCTACGTGCGCAACAAGGCCCGCCACCAGCTTCGGGCCGGTGAGGTGGTGGTATTCGCCGCCGGCACAGGCAATCCCTTCTTCAGCACCGACACCGCCGCCGAGCTGCGCGCCTGCGAAATCAACGCAGAAGTGGTGATGAAGGCCACCTCGGTGGATGGCGTGTATACCGCAGACCCGAAGACGGACCCCTCCGCCACGCGATTCGATGCCATTTCCTACGAGGAATGCATTTCCCGCAACCTGAAGGTGATGGACCAGACCGCTTTCACCCTGTGCAAGGACAACGGCAAACCCATCATGGTGTTCGATATGCACCAGCCCGGCAATATCACCCGCGCTCTGCTGGGTGAGAAGATCGGCACCATCATCGGCTGATTCGATTTTTAACACATAACATACAAATAACGACAATGGACGAAGAGACACTCTTACTCGAGGTTGAGACCGCCATGGAAGAAGCTGTGGAGCACATGCAGACCGGTTTTGCCGGCGTGCGCACCGGCAAGGCTTCCCCCTCCCTGGTGGATAACATGGACATCTACGTAGCCTCCTACGGCTCCAGCATGAAGCTCAAGAGTCTGGCTGTGGTTTCCACGCCGGATTCCCGCTCCATCCTCATTCAGCCGTTTGACCCGGGCACCCTCAACGACATCAAGAAGGCCATCGCCGAGAGCCGCCTGGGTATCTCCCCCATCATCGATGCCCGCTCCGTGCGTCTGCCCATCCCCGAGCTTACAGGTGAGCGCCGCAAGGAACTCTGCAAGTACGTATCCGGCCTGGGTGAGGAAACCCGCGTCCGCATTCGCGGCGTGCGCAAGACCGGCATGGACGGCATCAAGAAGATGAAGGCCGATAACATCCTGACCGAGGACGGTGTGCGCACCGCTGAGGACAAGGTGCAGAAGCTCACCGATAAGTACGTGAAGACCGTGGGCGACCTGGTGGCCGCCAAGGAAAAGGAAATCATGACGGTGTAATCACCCGCTTTTTAACTCCAAACCTCTTATACAAAACATGAGCACGAACACCACCAACGTTCTTTCCTCCGGCATCGAGATTATCGGTTCCATCCGTTTCCAGAACGATATGCACATCGATGGCCACATCGAGGGCAAAATCGAGTCCGACACCGGCAAGGTGACCATTGGCGAGATGGCTAACATCAAGGGCGATATCCACGCCGGCGAGGTGCACATCTACGGCAAGGTCGAGGGCAACATTGAGAGCAACCGCTGTCATCTCAACGCGCAGTCCAACATCACCGGCGATATCACCACCGGCACCCTGTCCATGGACGAAGGCGCCCGCCTCTGCGGCCGCGCCCAGATTGGTTAAGCCTTTTATCAATCTCCAGCGATTTCTTCGAACCGGACCGCCACCTGCGCGGCCCGGTTCTTTTTGGTACGGGATGAATGGCAAAAAAAACACCGCAGCTGGTGTGGGCAGCTGCGGTGGCGTATGGGGGGGATTTGAGAGGAATCAGAACTTGTGGTCGTCGCCGTAGCCGAAGTGCTCGGCAATGTAGTCCACGTCCTTATCGCCGCGGCCGGAGCAGTTGGCCAGAATGGAACCGCGACGCATTTCCTTGGCCTTGCGCATGGCAAAGGCTACGGCGTGGGCGCTTTCCAGGGCGGGAATGATACCCTCGTAGCGGCAGAGCTTGAAGAAAGCATCCACGGCCTCGTCATCGCTCACGCTTTCGTATTTCACGCGCCCGATTTCACGCAGGAAAGCGTGTTCCGGCCCCACAGACGGGTAATCCAGACCGGAGGAAACAGAGTACACAGGGGCGGGCTCACCGTTCTCATCCTTGAGCATGATGGAGTTGAACCCATGCATGATACCCTCGGAACCAAACTGCATGGAGGCTGCGTGGTCACCCATAGCCGGTCCGCGTCCCAGCGGTTCCACGCCATAGATATCTACCGCGTCACCCAGGAAGGCGGGGAACATGCCCATGGCATTGGAACCACCGCCCACGCAGGCGCACACCACATCCGGCAGGTGGCCGGTCATTTCCTCGAACTGGGCGCGGGCTTCGTGGCCCACCACCATCTGGAAGTCGCGCACCATCATGGGGAAAGGATGCGGCCCCACCACGGAACCAATGCAGTAGATGGCGTTCTTGTAGTCGCGCAGATAGGCTTCGAACGCGCTGTCCACCGCCTCTTTCAGAGTCTGCAGACCGTGGGTCACGCACACCACGTTGGCTCCCAGCATTTTCATGCGGGTCACGTTCGGAGCCTGTTTGGCGATATCAACAGCGCCCATGTGAATTTCGCATTCCAGACCGTAGTAGGCGGCAGCAGTAGCCAGAGCCACGCCGTGCTGGCCGGCGCCGGTCTCGGCAATAATCTTTTTCTTGCCCATGAACTTGGCCAGCAGACCCTCACCCATGCAGTGGTTGAGTTTGTGGGCGCCGGTGTGGTTCAGGTCTTCGCGCTTCAGATAAATCTGTGCACCACCGATAAGGCGGGAGAGGCGCTCGCAGTGGTACACCGGGGTGGGACGCCCCTGGAACTGCTTGCGGATGCGGCGCAACTCATTGATGAACTGGGCCGACTGGCAGATGTCGTTATAAGCATCAGTAATTTCCTTGAATGCAGGTTCCAGCTCCTTGGGGAGGTAGGCACCGCCGAAACGACCGTAGAAGCCGTTGGCATCGGGATAATGGCGAAGATAAGTACGGAAATCCATGTCGGCGTGGATATTAGTGCATTTTTCCTGTGTGTGCAAGGCTTTTCCGTGACTTGCGGTGTTTTCAGTATCGATTGTGGTATTCATATGATTGTGTGATTGGTTGGGGGTGAAAGTACAAAAAAGGCCTGTCGTAAGTTCGACAGGCCGGTCATCCGTTTATTTGCTTTTGAAATGGCACAATAGCTCCTGAGTCCCTTACGCGTGTTCTCGCTGCAAGGGCCACCACCAACGGGCGATGAGGGAAACCATATTCATGTGCTCGGGGGTTATTCTGCTCCTGTTTGCTCTCGCTGTCAAGCCGAATTTGCAATTAAAACGCGCTTTTGAGCGCATGTGTTCCAAAGATTTTGTAAGCAATAGAAATATCAGCAACTTTGAAAGAAGCCCCCCACTGCGCGATAAATTGGAATTTGTCGGGCTGAAAGCCCGAGGAATTCTGAGCCCGTCAGGGCGACATAATAATAGCCCAGCGTGGAGCCGCCACGCGGCGGAACGCTGGGTAAAACGAAGAACATATCAGAACCCCGAACGAAGTG
>JAGBDZ010000110.1 GCA_017937215.1 Akkermansia sp.
AAGCAACGATTTTCCGTCTCCGGGCTTACGCCCTACGCCGTGACTGGCTGCCGCCCACTCACTACGTTCGGGGCTCAGATAAATTTTTGAGCTAACCCGGGGTTCCGCGACTACGTCGCTCCACCCCGCGCTACTGGCTGGCGCCCTCCGGGCTCAGAATTCCGCGCACTACGTGCGCCTGTATGGGCTCTGCAAATTCCAATTTGTCGAGCAGATAGGGCCTTCTTCCAAAATGTTGCTGATGTTTCTATAGCTTACCAAATCTTTGGGATACGTGTGGCTTGGTATATAAAAATTGAAATCAGCATTTGCAAATTCAGGTATTGTGGTGTAGTATAAGGCTATGCGCCGCTCCCCAATACCCGGATTAGTGCTGGCCGATGGCTGGCTGGCTCCCTTTGAACGCGAAATCAAGGGGCGTATGAGGCTGTACGATGCTCAGTTGGAGCGCATCTGCCGCCGCCATGGCTCGCTGATGGATTTTGCTCATGCTTACACCCGCATGGGCTTCAACCGCGATATCGCCACCGGCGAATGGGTCTACCGGGAGTGGGCACCGGGTGCTCGCGCCATGTACCTTATCGGCGATTTCAATTTCTGGAATCGCGAGGCCAATCCCATGACCCGCGATGCGAATGGCGTGTGGGAGCTGCGTCTGCCGGCAGATGCACTGAAGCATGGCCAGCATGTCAAGGTTCATGTGGTGGGCGCGGATAATGCGCACCACGACCGCATGCCCGCCTGGATTCGCTACACTGAGCAGGATGCTGCCACCTTTGATTACAGCGGCATCATCTGGGAACCCGCCAAACCGTACAAATGGAAGAATACCCGCTGGAATCCGGCGAATGTCAAGACTCCGTTCATCTACGAGACTCATGTGGGCATGGCGGGGGAAGAGGGCCGCATCCACAGCTACCGCGAGTTTGCGGATGAGGTGCTGCCGCGTGTGGCGAAGCTGGGGTATAACGTGGTGCAGATTATGGCGATTCAGGAGCACCCGTACTACGGCTCCTTCGGCTACCATGTTTCCTCCTTCTTTGCGCCCTGCAACCGCTTCGGCACGCCGGAGGATTTGAAGTACCTCATCGATACCGCTCACGGGCTCGGCATTGCCGTGTTGCTGGATGTGGTGCATTCCCACGCGGTCAAGAATATGGCCGAAGGGCTGAACAATTTTGACGGTTCCGGTGGTCAGTATTTCTGCGCCGGCGAGCGCGACAGTATGCACCCGGACTGGGACAGCTGCCTTTTCGACTACGGCAAGGAGGAAGTGCTGCAGTTCCTGCTCAGCAACCTGCGCTGGTGGCTGGAGGAATTCCGCTTCGATGGTTTCCGCTTCGATGGCGTGACCAGCATGCTCTACCTGCACCACGGCCACGAACCCTTTACCGACCTGGGTTGCTACTTCAACACGCAGGTGAACCTGAGCGCGGTGACCTACTTGCAGCTGGCGGCTACGCTGGTGCAGCAGGTGCGTCCCGGTGCCTTTGCCATTGCAGAGGATATGAGCGGCATGCCGGGGCTCTGCCGCCCGGTGGATGAAGGCGGCTTCGGCTTCACCCACCGTCTGGCCATGGGGCTGCCGGATTACTGGATTAAGCTGCTCAAGGAGAAGAAAGACGAGGAATGGAGCGTGGGCGATATCTGGTACACCCTCATCAACCGCCGCTATGGCGAAGCCAATATCGCCTATGCCGAAAGCCACGACCAGGCCCTGGTGGGTGATAAGACAATCGCTTTCCGCCTGATGGATGCCGAGATGTACACCCACATGAGCTGCGATACGCCCAGCGTCATTATCGACCGCGGCATGGCGCTGCACAAGATGATTCGCCTGGCCACGCTGGCCGCCGGTGGCGAGGGCTGGCTCAATTTCATGGGCAATGAGTTCGGTCACCCGGAGTGGATTGACTTCCCCCGCGAGGGCAACGGCAATTCCTACCAGTACTGCCGCCGCCAGTGGAGTCTGGTGGACAATAAGCTGCTGCGTTACCGTTTCCTTAATGAGTTTGACCGCGCCATGCTGGAGCTCGCCAAACGCTGCGATTTGCTTGCCGCCCGCCCGGCGCGCCCGCTGAATATGGACGAGGAGAACCAGGTGATGGCTTTCGAGCGCAGCGGACTCCTCTTCGTGTTCAACTGGAGCGGGACCCGCGCCATTCCGGATTACAAGCTGCCCGCCCCCAAGGCTGGGGAATGGAAAGTGGTGCTGGATTCGGATGAAGCCCGCTTCGGCGGCTTTGCCCGCCAGGACCACAGCGTGCATCATTTCACAGACAAGACCCAGCAGCTCTCCCTCTACCTGCTGCCGCGCACCGTCATGGTGCTGGCTCCCGCTTTCCGCGGCGGCAGACCGTTCTGATTTACTATGACATTGCTCTTTGCCACCCTCTGTGTTCTTGCGGCTGTGGGAAGCATGGGCGTTTCCCTCTGGTTCGGCGCGCAGTGGCTGCTCGGCACTTGCCCTGCGGCAGATGCCCTGTATCCCTTTACGCTGGGGCAGCTGGGCTTTGTCTTTTTGTTGCTCATCGGCTTGGTGCTGCACCAGAATCATACAGGAAGCGAACAATTCTCCAGAGGGATTCAATGGCTGGTTGTGGTGCTGTTTGCGGAAGTAGGTGTGGGGGTGGCCGGTTATGCCGCTTATTCGGCGTGGCTCCATGCGGAGCTGAAAAAGAACGGAGTGGCTGCCGAGGCGGTGGTATACCAGTTCGAATATTCCTCTGACTGGGCGGATGATTTTCCCTCTGAGGATTGCTATGTCTGCTATCGCTTTACAGCAGCAGATGGCAGAGTATACAAGGGGAAGACCCAATTTACCGTTGGGGAGAAACAGGTTGATATCCCCGGCAAAATCCGGGTAGGAGGGCCTCATCCTGTCGGGCAGACGTACAAAAGGGGTAGCCGTATTCCGGTATTGTACCAGGCAGATAACCCGGACTGCCACATCGTGAATACCATGGAGCAGGAGTGGGGCTCCTGCGCGGTGCTGGTGTTGGTGTCGCTTGCGGCGTTCGCTCTGTCCGTTTATGCCGCGCGGTATGCTCTGGGGTATCATGAGAAGAAACATAGGGAAAAAGATGTTAGACTTCATTTTTGAAATGCTGGGCGAAATGCTCTCAAAGCGCGTTACCGCTCATGCCTGACCAGGCGTAACACATCACGATTCTGATAAAATCCCACATGAAAGCGGGATTATTAGCATTGACATATTGCAATCACTTTGTTAGCATGAGGGCATGAAGTTACGTTCCCTTTTCTATACGTTCTGGCTGCTGCTTTCCGGTTTTTGCCTGATGGGTCTTCCTGTTCATGCCGATGACGATGCTGCGGAAGAGCAGGTGGAGTCCGATGAGGATACGCCGCGCAAGAAGAAGGGTAAAAAGAAGAGCAAGAAGAAGGGTAAGGCGTCCAAGTCCGAAGCGGACGCGAAAGAAGACACCAAGCCTGCAGTGCTGGCCGCCCTGGAGAAGTTCAAGGTGCACAATGCCAAGGTGAACACCAAGGCAGAGATTTATATTTACCTGTACTCTGCCAGCTGGTGCAGGTTCTGTCAGGAATGTATGCCTGTGGCTGTTGAGCAATACAAGAAAATGAAAGCGAGCCGCAAAGCGGAGATTATCGTCATCGGCGGTGATAAATCGGAAAAAGAGGCCGTCAAATACCTGAAATCATACAAATTAAAGACGCCCGGCATCATGTTCGAGGAGCTCAAGGCTACCAATTTTCAGGGACTGCCTGGATGTGGCATGCCTGGGTTCCCTGCTGTCACGGTGGTGTCAAAGGATGGTCAGATGCTCGCAAATGTGGTCGGAGCCGGACAGGTGAAAGAGGTCCTTGCTAACTGGAAGCAGTACGCCGGCGTCAAATAAATTATCTTTTTGAACCCCCAAAAAGCACTGAGACGCCAGCCTCAGTGCTTTTTTTGTGTGGATTTACCGCTGCCGGCGTGGAAGCAGGAGCATGATGAGCTGCAGAATCCAGCCGTAGGGCGGGAAGAAGAACATCAGCGCGAAGATAAGCAGCTTGGGGTACAGAGCAAAGCCGATATCATTCAATCGCCGCCAGATGGCACCGAGGAAGAAGGAAATGAGCAGCAGGTGAATGAGCACCGAGCCGATGACACTCCAGGCAATGCCGGTGTTCCCGACCTCGGTCCCGAAAATCAGGTAGCTGATGCCGCCGCCGGCGAGGGGGAACCAGATTTTCGGCAGCAGATAGACCCAGAGCCAGTAGACAAGGAAATCGCGGCGGCTGAGTCTGCCGTGAAAGTTGTAGAGTCTGGCAAGGGGATTTTTCATTATACGATGAGCATGCAGTCGCCGTAGGAGAAGAAGCGGTAGCGCTGCTCCACAGCCTGGCGGTAGGCATCCATGATGAGCTCCTTGCCTGCAAAGGCGCACACCAGCATGATGAGTGTGCTCTGCGGCAGGTGGAAGTTGGTAAGCAAGGCCCCGGTGGTCTTGAATTCGTAACCGGGATAGATGAAGATATCCGTATCGCCGCTGGTGGCGGGCAGGGGGGTACCGTGGCGTGTAGCCAGAGTTTCCAGCACTCGCACGCTGGTGGTGCCCACGGCTACCACTCGTTTGGCCGCGGCGATGGCATCGGCCGTTTCCTGCGGCATCACGAAGCTTTCTCGGTGCATGTGGTGGTCGGCCACATTTTCCACCTTCACCGGGCGGAAGGTGCCCACACCCACGTGCAGGGTCACGAAGCTGTGCGGCAGTTTGGCGAGAATCTCCGGGGTGAAGTGCAGACCTGCCGTGGGGGCGGCGATGGCGCCCTCATGCTCGGCGTAGACGGTCTGGTAGCGTTCCTTGTCCGCAGGTTCGCTTTCGCGGTTCATGTAGTGCGGCAGAGCTAAGCGCCCATAAACTTCAGGGTCTACGAATTTATCCCAGCGGATGTAGCGGTAGCCCTCGTCATCGATGCTTTCGACGGTGCCGGTGGCATCGCCCACCTGCACGGTGCGGCCCACCTTCATTTTTTTGCCAGGGCGCACCAGGCATTTCCAGACCAGTTCCTGCGCGAGTCCTGCGCGTACGAGTTCGATACCACCGTCGTTGCTGAAGTAGCGGGCGGGCACCACTTTGGTGTTGTTGAGCACAAAGTGGTCACCGGGCTGCACATATTCCAGGATGTCGTGGAAATGGCGGTGCTCGATGAGCCCGGTATCGCGGTGCACGACCAGCATGCGGCTCGCTGCGCGATCCGGCAGCGGGCGGTCGGCAATCAGCTCTTCAGGCAGGTGGTAATCGAAATCGATGGTACGCATGGGCGGCCTGTCAGGAATCAGCAGGGGAAGATTTCGATGCGGCGCAGCACTTCATCGCGACCGAGGGTCTGCATGACCACATCGATGCCGGGGCCGGCGTGGCAGCCGGTCAGAGCCATGCGCAGCGGGAACATCATGGCGCCCACCTTCACACCGTTGGCCTTGGCCAGCGGCTTCACAATCTGGAAAGCAGCCTCACCGCTCCATTCCTCAATGCCCTTGGCGGCATCCACAAAGAGGTTCAGCATCTCGCGGGCGTTCTCCTGCAGCTTGGCCATGGATTCCTCCTCGTATTCGAGGGTCTGTACCCACTTCACCCAGGCGGGAGTCTCGCTGAGCAGCTGCACCTTGGTCTGCACGGCGGGCAGCAGCTCACGCAGCTGGGCGGTATCTTCCAGCCCGGCCTTGGTGCAGAAGGGCATGGAAAGCTCCACGAACTTCTCGGGCGCAAGGCGCATGATGTGCTGCTGGTTCATCCACTTGCACTTGGTGATATCAAACTTGGCGGCGGCGCGGTTCACGTTCTCCAGGGAGAAGAGGTTGATGAGCTCATCCTTGGTGAAGACCTCGTCATCGCTCTTGGGGCTCCAGCCAAGCAGGGCAATGAAGTTCACCACGGCATCCGGCAGGAAGCCTTCCTCCGGGTAGTTGCCGAGCTGGGCTCCCACGTCGCGCTTGCTCATCTTGGACCCGTCCGGGTTCTGGATGAGCGGGATGTGGGCGTACACGGGCGGCTCCACGCCGAAGGCGTCGAAGAGCTGCAGGTGCTTGAAGGTGTTCATGATGTGGTCCTCACCGCGGATGACGTGGGTAATCTTCATCTCGATATCGTCCACCACGTTCACCAGGTGGAAGATGTAGGAACCATCCGTGCGCTTCACCACCATATCCGGGGTGTTGTCCACGTTGTTGTAGTCCACGGAGATATCGCCGCAGACCATATCATGCAGGGTCATCACGCCTTCGCGCTTGAAGCGGAAGCGCCACACGGTGCCTTCGCTGGTGCCGGGGATTTCATCGCCGTTCTTGTCGCGCTTGTTGGGAGCGGGGCATTCGTACACGCGGCCCATCTCCACAAGCTTCTGGAAATAGCGGTCGTAGATATCCTTGCGCTGGCTCTGGAAGTAGGGAGCATAGTCGCCACCCTTGCCCTCGCCTTCGTCCCAGTCGAGCCCCAGCCAGCTCATGCCGGTGAAGATGGCCTTCATGGCGTCTTCCACGTGGCGTTCCTGGTCGGTGTCTTCGATGCGGAGCACGAAGGTGCCACCCATCTTGCGGGTGAAAAGATAGTTGAACAGAGCGGTACGGGCACCACCGATGTGCAGATAGCCGGTGGGCGAAGGGGCAAAGCGTGTGCGTACGTGCGTTGACATGCGCGCCTTATACACCTAATCGCCCGAATTTTCAAGCCCAATCGACCACAATGACGACAATATGGTGGATTTATTGCACCCGGAATCGCAGGTAACACCAGAGCATCAGGCAGACAATGGCGCCGAAGAGAAAGTATTCTGAGCAGATTCCCCCATAGAGCAACAACACGGCAGTCCCGATGAGCAGGGTGGAAAGCAGACTTCGGATACGGTGGTGAATGGTGCGTTTCTTCCATATCCGCCAGAAGGCACGACGACTCAGCACAGCGGTCCAGAGTGACATGAGCGCCGCCGCAAAACAGAAGAGCCCACCGAAGATGCTGCGTTCCTCTCCGTAAAACAACTGGTTGACCGCCATCGCTGTCTGGAAAAGCCAGCTGATGCCGAACTCCAGGCAGATGAGCGCATAGCCGGCCAGACAGAACCAGCGGGAGCAGCCTTCCTCCAGGAGCACCAGCGCTTCTCGTACACTCTGGCGGTTGAAGATATATGCTGGCAGCAGACAGAAAAAGGCAATAGCGAAGGCTGGGATTGTAGCAGCTGTAAACAGGATGATCAACATATCTCAGGCTAAGTAAATGATAGCCGGCAGCAAGCCGAGGAAGTAGAGAATCAGCAGTATGAAATCCACCTCCTTACGGGCATATGCATAGCCTATGCCCAGTGGCAGCAGCGCCGGCAGACTCAGGGGCAGAAGGATGGTCGCATAGCTTTCGTGCCCGCAGATTCCATGCCAGCCCATGCTGAGCGGGTACCAGAGCACAAGCCCCGCCAGCAGCACAAGCAGGGTGGATTTCCGCCTGACCGAAGCCAGCATAAGAATAGCGAACAGTACAGCGCACCATGGATACAGCTGCTTCAGCATGGTGATACCCTCAGGGTGACAGGACTCCGCAGGTGATGCCACCAGGAGCCATGCTCCGGTTACTGCCGGAATTGCCACGGTGATGCCACTGAACCACTTCATGCCTTATTCCACAGGTTGGAGATCGAAATCGCTGCCGGAGTGGCGGATGTTGTAGGGGACGCCGCCCTTGATGGCGGGGTAGATATCGTTTCGTTCGATGGTGTTTCCGGAGAAGGTGACATCATCTGCCGAGATGGCAGAGAGCAGGGGGACACGGTGGGTGATGAACTCATTATCCACGATGCGGACGTTAGTATGATAGCGCTGCTTCTGCTTGCCGGGCTGGCGAACTTCCGGACAGATGGAGATGATGGCATCGGTGAACTGGTAGAGCCCGGTCAGCCCGTGGCGGAAGGTGTTGCCCTTGATAAGCACATCCTTGCAGGCGCCGCTTTCGTACCAGCCCTGTGCATCACCGGCCAGGAGAATGGCTGAGCCGTGGGTGTGGTCGAAGTGATTGCCGATGACCCGCACCGGTTCCGGCGTGGTGAACAGAGCACCGCGGGCGCGGTTGTGGCGGATGAGGTTGTGGCTGAAATCTACGCTGGGGTGCCAGTCGGCGTTTTCAATGGCATCCCCCTCACCGATGCCGGCAGGCAGGTCCTCAGCGAGTGTCACTCGCACGTGGCGCGGGTCGATGATTTCCACGGCAGCCACCTCAATCTGTTTTGCGTCCACCTCCAGCGTCGGGCCGTGAATGAAGCCCAGCTTTTCGCCGGGAGTCATCACCTCGAATCCGTAGGCCTGGCCGTGCATGTAGCGGGCGATGAAGGTGCGGCTGTTCTCCACCTTGGTTATGCCGAGGCAGGTGGCGTGCACGTTGATGGCATCGTCCATCATGGCTTCATAGGTGGCGCCCTGAACGCTGATGTGTCCGCGGCAGTTGGAGAAGTGGGTGGCATCTGCCGCTGTGGTGTGCATGCGCCCCACGGCACGCAGACAGCCACCGCCGCGGATGGTGATATTCTCGCTGCGCTGGGCGATGAGCGCCATCCCCTGGCTGTCGTGGAAAACCACATTATTCAGCGTGGTATCCTTGGCGCGGTAGAGCAGCATGCCGGGATGCGGGCGGAAGTAGCTGCGCAGCACCAGTGTCTGCCCGACAGAAAGTCCCTTGGCTGCCGCATTTTCGGCAAACCTTACCCGATTGCCCGAGAGCTTCTCTGCCCGGCCATACCATGCCATGTCGCCTCCACGACCCGTGGGGACCATGCGGCCATCTGACTCGAATGCAAGAGCACAGTGAATACTGTCTTTACGGTCATTATTCGTGAGAAGGAACTTGCCGTTTTCCACTGTGTAGCAGCTCGCCGGGCTGAGCTCAACGGTGGTATGGCCATTTCTGATTTCGGTAATGCGCCCTTCCGCTGAAAAAGGTTCGGCAAAATCGATGCTGATATCATTGACGGTGACGTCTTCGCTATCCATCAGGACGAACGGCAGCATCATGCCGTGGAAAATGAACTTCGCACCATTGCCGCAGAGCTGCACATCTTTCAACCCCACCAGCGGCAGGGCTACCGGATGCACCGCCTGCTGGTCGTGGTTGGAGATATAGAGCTGCATGGGCAGGGCACTGCTCCGGTGGAAATGGTATTCACCAGGTGCAAAGTTAATGCGGCTGGCGCCTTTGGCCCGGGCGTCATCTATCAGCAGCCTCACCGCAGCACCACAATCCTTGCCGCCCGGCTGCACTCCGTAGTCGGCTGCGTTCAGTTCCATGCCCGTAACAGCATTAAGTGCAATAGTGGAGACTATGGCACTTGTCATAAAAAGTGGGGCTGTGTGTATGTCCATGTTATAAACAGGTTACACCTTGGTTCTTGAGCTCTGCCAGTGAAATGCCTGACAAGTAGTCCTTGATGGCGTTGTGCAGACCGACCCACACAGGGATAGTAAGGCATTTATCATGCAGCGGGCATTCATTCTCATCCATCGAGAGGCAGTGCACCGGCGCCAGCCCGCCTTCAGCGGTGCTGAGAATCTCGTATAGCGGGTACTCCGCCGGTTTGCGCGTGAGCATGTAGCCACCGGCCTTGCCTCGCAGACTCTGGACCAGATTGTCGCGCAGAAGCAGAGCCATGATGCTTTCCATGTACTTGGGCGTGATATTCTGGCGCTCGGAAATTTCGCGCAGTGCCACGGGGCCATGCTCTCCGTTCTGAGCCAGATCCAGCATAATGCGAAGGGCGTAACGACCCTTTGTAGATATCCTCATCATAAGACGTGCTGTTATACTATAATAACAGCACGTCTTGCGTCAAGAGAAAAGATACTTTTCCTGTAGGAAAATGTGTAATTAAGCAAGAGCTTCTTCAAAACGACCGAGCATATCGCGCAGACCACTGTCAGAACTAAGCTTGGATTCCACCGTGTGGAGAGCATGCAGTACCGTGGAGTGGTCGCGGCCGAAGGCTGCGCCGATATCCTGAAGACTGCTGCCGGTGTGGCGGCGGGCCAGGAACATGGCCACCTGGCGAGGGTGTGCTACGGAAGCCAGCCGACGGCGGCTGTCCAGGTCCTCCACACGCAGGCCGAACTCAGCAGCCACGCGCTGCTTGATATCAGCAATGCTCACGCCGGTAGCGCAGGACTGCTGGGGCATGAGGTCAGCCAGGTTGGTGCGCAGGAACGCGATGGAGGGGCAGCTGTTGCTGAAGGAAGCAATGGTGCTGGTGCGAACGAGAGCACCTTCGAGTGCACGTACAGACTGCGTGATATTGCGAGCCAGGAACTCGATGACGTCATTGCTGAGCAGGTTGGTCGTCCAGCGCTGCATCTTCTGGCGGAGAATAGCCATGCGCATCTCATAACAGGGAGCAGTGAGCTCCACCGTCATACCCTGGGAGAAACGAGTCTTGAGTCGGTCATCCATCTTGGTGATGCGGGCGGCGGGACAGTCTGCGGAGAGTACAATCTGCTTGCCGCTTTCGAAAAGCGCATTGAAGGTGTGGAAGAACTCCTCCTGGGTCTTGTCGGCACGGGCCATGAACTGCACATCATCGATGAGCAGCACATCTACCTTGCGGTACTTCTTGCGGAATACCTCCAGCGCATCCCCACGCTTACGTATAGCCTCAATGTAGGAGTTCGTGAACTGCTCGCTGGTCACATAGAGCACATTCACGTTTTCGCGGCGGGCGCGCAGGGCATTGCCGATTGCGTGAAGCAGGTGCGTTTTACCCATTCCGGAGTTGCCATAGATGAACAGCGGGTTGAACAGGCGCTCGGGGCTGTTCACCAGGGCCTGGGCTGCTGCGTAGGCCAGCTGGTTGTTGGCGCCAACCACGTAGTTGTCGAACGTATAGTCGGCGTTCAGCTGAGTCTGCTGCTTGCTGTTGCTTCTGGGGGATTTTGCGGCGCGGCGCGGGGCCGGGGCAATCTTCTTTTCTTCTGCCACGGGGGCAGGGCAGGCGTCCTCCGCCTGCGGTGCGGGGGCTGTGCCAGCCTCCACAAAATTAAGTTCGCGGGCGCCTCCCAGTACTCGGGAAGCAGAATGGGCGATGCTATCGCTGTAATTCATCTCCAGCCAGATGAAAGGCATGTCCGACGGGTACTCAATGATGAGCTGGCTGCCGGTATCCTCCATCAGGCGCAGTTGGGAAACAAAATCGCTAGCATATCCTCCCGCCTGACCAAGCGTGCGCATATCCTCCATGATTTGCGCCCACAAGGTCTCAGTCTCCTGTTGCTTTTTCTCCATCGTTTTTGTTTCCGTCTCGTTCCGTAGGTTTCTGTAAGTTTTTTCCTCCGCCGGGGGAGGGCGGGGTGCAATATGCCACGTACCCTCGCTCAGAAAAAGATTTTTTTCTGCATGCGGTCACGCGTTGCATGCGGAAAGCTGTGTTCCATGAGCGTTCCACAGGGAAAATTTTTTTTTGTAAATCCACTGGTCTAATGTTAACTTTTCTTGATATTTTTGCAATACTTGAACTGCGGTGCGGGAAGGGGTGTGGAACCTTGGTGTCTAAAAGCCACAAAGCATTAAGCTGCAAAGCAGTGGAATAAATTAAAATATTTTTAACAAAAGAAAAAGAGGGCTTAAGAAAGCCCTCTTTAAAAGCTATTTACTAGGCGTTTACGAGCAAAAATGCTGCCATCCGGAGCGCAGGTTTTCGGTCTTTCCGGAGGTCAATCTGCCGATGTTACGCAAGGTCGTTGCAAACGTGGAGTTTGCGAGTTTTTCAGCTGCTGCCGGAGGCAGTGCGAGGAGGAGTTCGTAGTCCTCGCCGTGTGAAACAGCATCCTGAATCGAAAAACCGGGACGGCAAGGCAAGGCTGCTTCATCGATTTCAAAACCACAGCCAGAGGCGGCCGCCAGGCGTGGCAGATCGCTCCCGAGACCGTCGGACAGGTCCATCATGGCAGAAGGGCGTATACCGGCCTTCAGAAGCTCTCTGGCGAGCTCTACGCGAGGTTCGAAGTCCAGGTGCCACTCAGTAGGGAATGACCCGCCCAGCACGCCGGAAACGAATAAGAGGTCTCCCGGGGCACCGCCGGAGCGGAGCACAGCCTGGCCACGCTCCACCTTACCCGAGAGAGCCACGTTGATGACCAGGCCATCACAGGGGAGACCGGAGGTTTCGCCCCCGGCGAGCGAGATGCCGAATTGCGCAGCAAGCGCGTTCATGCCCCGGTAGATGCCTTCCAGCAGTTCCACCGGTCGTGTAGGGTGGCAGAGTACAGTAACGAGGGCATGCTCGGGGATGCCGCCCATGGCCGCGATATCAGACACAGCGCGAGCCAGGGCCTTGCGGCCGATGCGCTCGGGTCGCGTGTCGGGGGTAAAGTGGAGATTTTCTACCACCACATCGGTTTTGAGCAGGGTGTCCCACTCATCATTGCGCGCCACCACCGCACAATCATCCCCCGGGCCGATGATGAGGGAATCGTTTACCGGAATGTGGTGGAGGATGCGCCGCAGAATGGCATTTTCGCCGAGCTCAGACAGAAGCGGGGACATGGCAGGGGGTTACATGAGCAGGATTGCGATAGAACTGATGCCGTTGAAAAGCATGTGGAAAATGACCGGCATCCAGAGAGTGCGGGTTTTCTCGTAGAAAAAGCACTGCACCAGACCGAACAGGAAGAGCGGCACAAACTGAGCAAGGGAGGCATGCACTGCGCTGAAAAGAACAGAAGACGCCAGTGCCGCCCAGAAGATATTGCTCTTTTGCTTAAGGATGTTGTAGATAAAGCCGCGGAAGCAGCACTCTTCCGTCACAGGGGCAACGATAACGGCCATAATCACCATCACAAGCTTGATCGGCAAGGGCCCTTTGGCCATGTTGTCCACCACATCCTGCTGCTCCGGGCACTGTGTGTACTCAATCAGGAGTCTGGTGAACCCGCTCAGCTCCATGGCCTGCGATGCCAGCAGCAAGACTGCCAGGCCGGCAAACATCAGCCCAATTTTTTTTCCCGTGGAAATGATGGGCAGATTCCGGGCGGGCAGGGTGAAATAGATGATGAGGAACGGCACGTAGAGGGCTGTTTGAATAATGGCGCTGCTGATAAGATTCAGCATATCCATCTGGGCTTCCGGAGTAGCCGGCTCCATGCACTGGGCAACGGAGGCCATACCGAACGTG
Organism: Akkermansia sp.; assembly: GCA_017937215.1. GTDB lineage: Bacteria > Verrucomicrobiota > Verrucomicrobiia > Verrucomicrobiales > Akkermansiaceae > Akkermansia. The sequence goes on from JAGBDZ010000110.1 coordinate 13,153, forward strand.
ATAGTGAAGAAAGCGGTGTAGAATTGCGCTATAAAATTGGGGAAATTACTGCCCGGAAACAAAGGAACCGGTGGAATCCCCTCCGGGTCGCGCCGGAGATAGGTGCCGACAATCGCGAGGATAAGGCAGAATGAGATACTGCCGACAATGAGGAGAATATCAATCTGTAAATGCAGGGGCATATGTTTATGAGAAAGCCACGGCTCCGCAGTAGCCGGGCATGGGGGTGAATAACTGTACTTCGGGGGAATGAGCAAATAAGCAACGGATGCGGCCCTGGAAATAGATGAAGGGATAGTTCCGGGCATTCCACATGGTGTCACCTGCGTACTTGACCAGAGCCTCGGCGGCACACCAGCATGCAAAGAACTCATCCTGGCGGCATCCCCGTGTGCAGAAGGTTTCGTATTGTTCCGGAGCCATGAATCGGGCCGCCAGAGAGCGGTAATTCCGCTCCCTTACCTGCTCAACATCCACCCCGATGGCCCGGTGGTGAAACGCCAGACAAAGGCAATCTCCGGAATGGCTGATGTTGAAGGGCTGCGCGGCGCACTCCGGTTTTCCATGCTCACCGTATTCAAAATTGATATCACGGGCTGATATGCCGGTCCGGCGGGCGAGTTCCCGGCGCAGCAGGGTGCGGATGAGCGCAAATCGAGGCCCACGGCGGTCAGCCATCGCCAGTTCATCCTGCGGCAGCAAATCCAGTGCTGCTGCAGATGCGGAAATCTCTGCCAGATTGTATATCAGGTAGTCCATGGCTATATATTAATAATGCTGACGGTGTTCGTTACAGTGTCGTAAATACCGATACTCGGCACCCCTTGCCGCCCATAGACCTCACCGGGATTTGCCAGTAAGGTGCGCCCGATAGTGCGTTGTTCCGGAACGTGCGTGTGGCCGAAAAAGACGGCATCATATAGCCCGCATTCTGCCGCTTTGCCGGCAGACCAGGGGAAATGCGTAAAAAATACGCGTCGGCCGTCCAGAACGATGTCCGCACTTTCGCAGTGCAGGGTGGTATCCGACCACTGCGCTGCCGCTTTTCTGAAAGCACCGATTTCGTATTCATTGTTACCGAAAACCAGGTCAATGGGGTGGTGCCACTCCACGCGCAGTGTGCGGAATGTACTCATGGCGGCCATGTCGCCCATGAAAAGCATATGCGTGCAACCCTGCTCCTGCGCGGCGTGCAGCGCCAGCAGCAGGTGCGTGGTGTGGTCGTGTATGTCTGATAACAAAGCTACTCGCATATGGTATTTCTCTTATTTCGCCATGGTAAACACCGGTGAGAGCTTCATGGGCTTCTGCAAGGGCTGTCCCCAGTTAGTCGTCGTCATCGACCCATCCGAAAGATACCAGATGAGCTGATTTTGTTCCACCGTTTCGTTGAGCACGGCTTCTCCGTTTTCATTGATGTATCCGCAGAACCGGGGCGATACACGCAAAAGAGGCTTGAGATTCTTACGTAATTCCGCAACAAAGTCCACTTTTCGGTGCTTTTTGAACCAACGGGCGTATTTAATTTCTGCTATTGCGTGAGCCTCAGTGTGGCGCAACCAGCAGGTGCCATCCAGTTCCACCTGACACTCCTGCCGAAGTTTCTCAAAGCTCTCAACAACGCTCCGCATTTCCGGAGCGAAGCGCAAACCGCTCAGCAAAGACGGAGAAAACAGGGCGTTTACCTGCAGCAGATGGTGGAAAACGTATGCTTTTGCCAGGGCCGGCACGCTCGCTTGCTCGTGCTGCAGGACTTGCGTCAATGCTTTCGGCAGATTCAGCGAGCTGATGAACGGGACCTTATTATCGAGCCCGATGGCCTTGCTTAGCGAGCGGGGATCCAGTGTGCGATAGCCCACCATGTGGGGATTCTGCCATTCAACTGCTTTGTTTTCTTCCACATCTCGTTCCGGATCAAGCGATGAGCGATTAAAACAGGCCCGGCCATATTTGAGTTGAGGCAATTCTTCGGAATAAGCATGCAGCCCATCTGCAGTATTGGTCAGTTCGTACAGCTTTGTGAAAAGTGCTGAATTAGTCTGCAATTCCCGAAGCCAGTGAAGCTGCTCAGGCTTGGCCGGGAATGCAGGAGAGAAAGACGGTTGTCCATCCATCAGCGCACCTTGCGCGTTTTGCAGCAACCCGGGTGGTAAATCAAGACCATGCTCCTGCATGAGCGTTCGGAGATTTGTTTCACTGGGAAGATGTTGTTTCACCGTCATTAAGTCTGTAGCCGGCTGATATTTCACGGGGGCAAAGTCTTCCAGAAGCTGCCGGTACCGGTCATAATGCCACGCTTCCGGCAGAGACTGCAGCAGGTGTTTGAACGCGGTTGCCTCGTACTGTAATTGGTGGCAGTCATCCAATTCTTGTCGTGCTGCTGCAATGAACGAATCCGGAAGCTGCAGCTCACCTGCTGCATCTTCGAAGATGCTGATACGTTGTTGCAGTGTCTTCATTCGGCTACGGAGCAGGGGAATATCTTTTTCGGAATCACCGGTCAGCCCCTGCCAGCCCGGTAGCGGCGCCATGAGCTCCTCCTGCAGTGAGAGTCGCTGCTGTTTCAGCTCGTTCTGTTCTTTGCGGCAGAGCTCTGCCCATCGGGAATGCAAGTCCGCTGCGTCACGACCTAGCGCCTTAAGGCTGCGATCGATGCTGATGCGTTGATGCACCCCTATACCTACCACACTCTGTCTGCCTGATTCTATTTTGCGCAGGGTGGCGTCTATATCCCGAAGTAGTTGTTTCGCCCGTCGGATATGTAAACGCAACTGCTCAGCGTGTTCGCCAACCCTGCGGTTCAAAGTCCGGTTCAGTCCGGTATCATGCACTTTCAGCAGCTCTATGGCACGCGTAAGCTGAAAATCTGTTCCTGCTGCCGCAGCCAGAGCCTTTGCCGCCTTGCCGGCTCTCTGCCACAGAATATAGCTTCCGCCACCCAGCGCCGCTGTCACTGCAATTCCCACTGCGATAATAAATGAAATACGGGCGATGGGGCGCTTCCTCCTTTGCAACTCTCGTGTAATGGCGGCCCGCATCTGCTCCATGCTTTTCCGGTCAGCAGGGGTCACCAGGTGACTTAATGATTTCTCCAGATGGTGGATGCGGTGGCGCAGTCGATTCAGAACCGGGCGCCTCGCATGGGAAAGCGCCTGGGGAGCTTTCTGAAAATCCCCAACAATCTTCTGCAGCTCACTGTATTCCCTTTCTTCAAAGGAAAAGGGGCGCCCTCTCAGGAAACGAGCCAGCTCCTCTCTTGCTTTTTCATGCTTCGGGTCGTTCTGAATGGTAGCTTCCAGCAACGCCGCAGCCTCCTTGCGCCGGCCGGCATGGGCCAGTTGGCGAAGTTTCTGCAAAATCGGGTCTGATTTTCTGCGAGCCATTAGATTATTTATCTCTACGCTGCATTTCGAATTGCCAGATGAGCTCTATATGTTTTCCAATAGTAATATCCTTGAGGATGAGCAGAGTGTGGCTCTTGTCGTCCTTTTCCACCGTTTGCTGCTCCTGCGTGTACGCTGCGTACATGGTGCGGGTGAGCACTTCGCACACACGGCGGCGTATCAAATCGCGTATAGCCCTGTTATCCAAGGCGTTTTTTATCTTGCTCCGGAGCTGTATCGCCTTGATTTTGCCGGACGAGGCTTCCTCCGGGGTAAGGTGCAGCGAGGTATCCTGTGCAAATACGCGCATCAGGACCTTATTGAATGCCTTGTGGGCAAATAATGCAAAGTACGCCTGGTGAAGCTGGCGTTTTTCGCTGCGACTGAGTTTATCATTGTCCAGAGCGCAGCATATGTAATACAGGTTCCCCAGCGTCATTGCCTGGTTGCGGGATTCCACTTCACCACAACACGGTGAGTTCATCACGCGCTCAAATGCGCGCTCCAGCCAACCGGGCAAATCCGGGCGATGCTCGATTTCGCATCGCAATGACGCCATAGACTCGGTTTCTTTGCTCAGAACAGCCCCTTTCCAGACATAACTTCTCACAGTGTCGTCGGCAACGATTATGTCATTATGCCCGCTCATGTTGGGCAGCGTTACCGTGAAACGTATGTTCTCCACATTCCGGCGGTTCAATTTCCAAGGAAACTTATCCCGCGGACGAAGTTGCACCCGCGGCGCTTGTCCGGACGATTTTGCAGCAGTGATTTCGAGGTCAGCTGGCGTGATTTCAAGCTGCGCCTGTGCTGCAGGGGGAAGCGTCAATCCTTTGCCGGTGGGAATCGGTATACCAAATGAGGATGCCAGCACGGTATTGGTATGGAAATCCTCGTCCGAAGGTACAGGGAAACAGATGACCGCCTCCTGCCCATCGCAAAGGATCTGCTGTAAACGCCCGGCCCGAACGATGAAGGAAGCTGCCGGAACTGGCGAGGCCTTACCATCCTTGTGCTCAGGTTTAATCAAAAATTCACCATTTCTCTCCGTGGGGGTGATATAAAGGTGATAGCCATCGGGACTCAATTCCAGACGTTGAGGCTCCTGCAGGGTGCCCCCTTTGGCATAGGTCGAAACAACGTAGGTGCCGGTTGTAACAGAAACCGGAAGTTGAGGGATGATGCGTTCCAGCACTTCTGGTAATTCTTTTCCAATGACCGAGGCTGCGGGAGAAATTGCCACCCGCCCGAGCGATTCAGACGGGACAGATGAATCATCAGGAGTATCCGGGGCCGGTTCTGCGGTGGCAAGAATGGTTGTTTGCGCCGGTTCTGCGGGGCCGACAGGTGCATAATCCTTCAGGATGCCATCCCTCAGCACATTGACAATCCGGGGTTCATTCTGCTTGAGCACCAGCCACGCAGCCAGCTGCTGGCCGTCAAATTGCTTCTGCCATTCTTCCGGCGCCAGCTGATAGGTAGCCTCCTTAAGATACAGTCTGACCAGTTCAATTTCGTTGAGACCAAGGAGCCGGGCACACTCACACAGGCGCTTGATAGCAGCAGGGTGGCTGGTCCCGGTTTGCTGAGACTGCAGAATGAGCGTTGCCGTTTCTTTCAGCAGGGCATCCTCCACCTTATCGACTTCCTGAGATTCTATATTCCCCAGAATTCGCTGTGTTTCCGAGTGGTCGTACGCGTTGCGGAGCAAGTCACAGAAATTCAGCAGGGGGTCGGTAGCCCCATCGAGGGAAGAGGCTTGCACCAGCTCATCTTCCGGCGCGATACCGGCGGCTGCGTCCCAGTAATACCATATGCCCAGCGCCAGACAGGCAGCTGCACCGGCTGCAAGCAAGGTGCCCGGTACCAATGCAGACCGGGCGGGCGCTACATCATACATCAGCCAATCCGGTTCTTCTGTGTAATGGTAGTGAGATACCGAACGTGAAAGTGTCCGCATCATGCTGCCATGTTGCGCCGCGGTGGCGTCGGGGTGCATCGGCTCGCTTGTCGGCGGTTCTCTGGTCGGTTCAGGAAGGGGAAGCTCCATGTCCGAATCAATAGCCAGCACCGGGTGACCGGTCCTCATGGCTCGCTGCACCAGATTAGACCCCTCTATCGTCACCATGCGCAGCGTATCAGCAAAATTGTCGGCCTCGTCTGCAACGGTTGTGAAGCTGACTCCCCATCCGCGGGTGTGGGTAAGCCAGTCGCTTTCATGAAACAGTCTCAGAATATCCAGAGCCACTGTGCCGGCCGGCACTGTAATGAGGCAATCTCGCTCAAATGGCGGTGTATAGAACGCTCGGGCATTGGCTTTGTGCCCGGTTAAGCGTTTCCAGGTGGGCTGGGCAGCGGCATCCGGCAAATCGGCAGGAGAAAGCTCCGGTTCTCCTTCGAGGAATGAGGGCGGACCTTGCCAGCGGCGGCACCAGAATCCGCTATGTTGCAGTGCGAGCATGACGCCCGCAGGAGTGGGCCGCAGTTCACTCTTAAGAAGCTGCCGGATTTCCTCCGGGGACAGGACCAGATGGTGGGCAACAAAGCAGCCTCGGCCGCTGTAATCAGCTCCTGCCGGCTGGGCGCAGGTGAGCACATGCCAGGTCGTGCCCGCGTGGTCAATCAGGTGGTAGCTGAATTGCGGTCCTTGCGGCGCCGCCGCAGGGCGGGGCTCCCGATACACACTGATGGCGGACAATCGAGCGCGGAGTGTCTTGGACAGCGCTTCTGAGCGAGCCACAGTGCCATAACCGGATACGGATGAATCCAGCAAATGTTCAGCGCTCGTATAGATGAGCTGGAAGGACATATACTCAGTGTTGCGAACTGGGAATGAGGGAAGGTGCTACTTGATGCAGCGCCCACAGGAGCGGCTCTGTCACCCGCACAGGATGCACCTGACCTGAAGCCGGGCCTATCAGCATGGAGCCGCTGGCTTCGTCATGGAACTCCACCGGTGATTCACCCAGGGCGCTGGCTGCAAAATAGCGGACGTTGGAAGAAATAGCTTCTGCATTGGTGCAGATATGTGGGGCTATGTTGAAAATGAATTGGCGCAGTCGCGTCGAGTTGACGTCAATATGCTCGGGCATGAACATACCGTTTCTGGTGGCCGGGAGGAGTGGTTCGGGGCCCAACAGGTGAATCCACGTATCGCTCTTGCCGATGATGACAGCCATCGGTATATCCAGCTTTTCAGAAGGAGGCAGATTGAGTCGTGTGCGAAGGCGCATTTCAGATTCAGCCAGCAGCATGGCCTGGCGCCCCGGACGGTAGAGAGCGTTGCGCAGCTGCGGGTCTGTGCTTTCCTGAAGCAACTGGCGGAACCCGGGGTTTGCAGTGGGATCAAACAGGAAAAGAATGCCGGATGCCACGCTGAGGTGGTGGCTGCCGGGAGTGAGCACACTGTCGCGCCCCGGCTGAAAATCTTCGCCCGCATTATCATACAGCACAAGAGAATGGGTTTCAGCTCCCTTGTTGAGATTGTAGATGAAGGGTCTGGGCATGTTGGCAAACACGCCTTGCCTCCAGACCTTGTGGTACAACCGCCCCTGCATCTGGGTCTTGGCTATGTAGGCTTCCTGCGGGGTCCGGGCAGAGAACAGTCGCATGCGCATCTCGTTGAGCGGTTCGTTCATCTCCGGGTCGGCATCGCGGAACGGCATGCCGAAATCGCGCGGGAACATGGTTTCTAACTCATGCACCATGGAGGTCAGGTAATAGCTCTTGCCTGCCGCAGGCACACCAACCAGGGAAATGATGTGCTGCCGGGTGCATGTAAAGAATGGCGGTAATTTGCAGTGGCAGTGCGGGCACGCATATTCGCTGCAAGGAACGCCTTTGGAATCCAGCGGCAATCCCGCGGCATTCGTCTGCTCGGGTTTAAAGCGCAACATGGCATCCTCTCCGAGGATGGGATCGCCCACCAAATCTGGATGCGCGGCAATGCAGACAAGTTCCGAGGCGGAGAAAAACTCCCAGCAGCATGGGCATCTGAGCGCCCCCAGATCACCATCTGCGGCAGGTTCCGGCACAGATGCTTTCGTGTCGTTACTGCCGGCAAAAAGTGCCACATTTACGATATCCCGGAGGTAAAAAGCACAGTGTTCAAGACCCTGGAATGAGGCCAGCACATCATCAGGCAGTTCGGAGGCAACAAGCGGCAGGTCCGGCAGGGAATAGGGGCCATACCATTCTTCCTGTGTCGGGTTATACAGATACCAGATATCCGGATTGAGTTGACTGAAATCCGGACGCGCGGCATCATTTCCATACCAGCAGATGAAACAACCGCATTCCAAGACAAACAGATACGTCGTCTCGGGGCGGATAACTACATCCGATTTAAGCTGTATACCATTTATCGAGTAACTCGAAACCTTGCCATGGGGAAAAAAACGGCAGACAGAGTCACGCTGGGCAAACGAGCCTCCGTTTTCGGCATTCATCGCAACTCGGAAAGTGTTTTTCTCTCCGGCTCCAATGGTCATGAATACGCCGTCTGATGCCCGCAGTTTTGCGGCCAGACAATCGTATATGTAGAGCTGCTTGTTCATGGGTGGCTTTTCCTGCGCTTATTATAGCGATAGTGCGGCAGCGAGTCAAGAAAAGAGCAGGTTTGCAAGTACTCGCAAATATCCCTGTCATGATGGGTTGATGCACCTGCCGCTTTGTGTTAGTATACGCCCATGCAAACGGCATATACCAAGGAAGAGTTGCGCACCCTGCTGGCGCCGCTGCGCGGGAAACGCATCGTGCTGGTCCCCACCATGGGCGCCTTGCACGCAGGACACGCCTCTCTGCTCAAGCAGGCGCGCACCATGGCTGGTGAAGATGGTGCTGTGGTGGCCAGCGTGTTCCTTAACCCGGTTCAGTTTGATAACGCCGGGGATCTGGCCACGTATCCCAAAACGCCCATGCAGGATTTGGAAACATGCGATAAATGCGGGGTGGACGTCGTGTTTATGCCGTCTCCGGATACGATGTACTGCAGCGATCGTTCCATTACGATGGAAGAGACACATCTTTCCACGGTGCTCTGCGGGGCCAGCCGTCCCGGGCACTTTGCCGGGGTCTGCCTGGTGGTCAATAAGCTTTTCAATCTCGTGCAGCCCACAGATGCTGTTTTCGGTAAGAAGGATTATCAGCAGCTGGCTATCATCCGCCGCATGGTGAGAGACCTGGATATCCCCATCACCATTCATGGAGCCGAGATTGTGCGCGAGAATGACGGCCTGGCCTTATCCAGTCGCAACGTGCGACTCACTCCCGAACACCGCGCAGCAGCGCCCGCTATCCGCCGTTCTCTCCTGTCGGCGGCTTCCGCTTTCAGTGCCGGTAAGTCAGTGGAAGAAGTTTGTACACAGGTTAAGACGGAGCTGGAATCCATTCCCGGGGTGCGCTGCGATTACGTGGAACTGGTGGATGCCGTTACCCTGCATGAAGTGACCGACCCGCACCGCCTTGCATTGCTGGCCGTGGCCGCATGGTTCGGAGAGGTGCGACTCATTGATAACCTGGAACTCTCCTGCTCATGATTCAGGCTTTTAATCTTCACCGCTCCTACAGCATCGCCAAAAAGCAGATTGAGGTGCTGCATGGTCTGGATTTGCACATTCGCCGTGGTGAGAAAGTGTTTCTCTGCGGCCCCAGTGGAGCAGGCAAGACCACTCTTATGTACACGCTGGCCGGTCTGGAGCCGCCTCAGCAGGGCAAGGTGGTGGTGGATGGCGAGGATATCTACGCGCTCTCCCTTCGCAAGCGCGCGCTTTTCCGCAATAAGATGATGGGCTTCATCTTCCAGAACTACATGCTCATGCCGGAGCTGACTGCATTGGAAAACGCCTCTCTGGCCACCGCCGTGGCGGGTACCGAGGCAACGGAACGTGTCAAGCACCTGCTGGAACGTGTAGGCCTTGCTGACCGCATGGAGCATCTGCCCAATGAGCTTTCAGGCGGCGAACAGCAGCGCGTGGCCATAGCCCGAGCTCTGGCTCATGACCCTGCCATCATCTTTGCAGATGAGCCCACCGGCAACCTGGATTCGCGCAATGGCGGGCAGATTCTTGATTTGCTCTTCAGCCTGGCAGAAGAGGGTGGAAAGACGCTCGTCACGGTCACGCACGATGCTTCCATTGCCGCGCGAGGGGACCGCACGCTCATTATCCGCGACGGCGTGGTTGCCAATAGCTGAATTCTTTGATATTTCAACAAGCAAAAGGCCGCAGACTCATCATCTGCGGCCTTTTCCTTTTTATATTCTGTCTTATCTGGCGGTTATGGTACGCCAACCAAGAAACGAAGCGCCGGAACCGGCGTGCATCACCTTACCCTCCGGCGTTACGAAGGTTACGTGAGGAATGCCGCGGGGCGGGGTAAAGCCGGGGAATCCGACCTGTCCCACTGTCTGGTAGTCGACCATGACGGCAGGGAACGTAACGCCGTACTTCTTCACATAGGCGGAACCGGCCTGCGGCGTGCGGTCGAAGCAAAGCAGAATCATCTCGCCGCCGGCGGCGCGCAGTGCCTGGTATTCCTTCACTATTTGAGGCATGATGGCGCGGCAGGGCGGGCACCAGGAGGCGGAGCAGAGGTACACGTAGAATTTGGCATCGGCTGCGGGACGAGCAGCAGAAATATACTGCATGGTATCCAGCTTGGCGGGCACGGCAGCTGTGGTAGCAGCCGCAGCTGCGGGCTCTTGAGCATTAACGCTGCTGCAAAGTGCCGCAGTAGCCAGAACGAGGGTCATTAAAGCAAGTTTCATATAAATGAAAGTGACGTTTATTTTGGTCAGATTGTTGAATCAGGCGCGGATGATATAACCTTCTTTTCTGGGCTTGGGTGAAAGGATACCGCCCTCCGCAGGGTAACCGAGGATACAGACAGCCAGACCGGCCATGTTATCGCCGAGTCCCCATGTTGCCTTGATTTCTGCGCCCTCGGGCAACTCAAACATCTGCTTGCCACGGTTAATCCAGCAGGAGCCGAGACCTACGGCGTGCGCAGCGTTCAGTAGATTGGCCATGACCATGCAGGCATCCTCGTGTCCGGTGCTGTTGGAGGTATCTTCGAATACCACCACAGCGGTGGGTGCTCCATAGAAAGGGTCGCGGTTAGTACCCATCACCTGGGCATTGAGGGCCGAGAGTCGTGCAACCGTTGCGCTGTCCTGCACCACCACCATGACCGGGCTCTGCTGCCCGTGCCCGGTGGGGGCGTAGGTGGCCGCTTCGAGCACAGCTTCAAGTGCGTCCTCGCTTACCTGTTCTGCGGTGTACTTGCGGCAGCTTCGGCGGGTTTTCAGGTCGGTAAGAGTTTCTTTCATATCTGTTTATTCTTCAGCAGCTTCTGCATCATCAGTTTCTGTATCCTTGGCTTTCCTGGCGGGGGCCTTGGCACCCACGATAGAGTGCCAGGAATCCAGCAATTCAGGACCACCGCTGGACTTGACCTTACCGGTCGGTTCCACGATGGTGATGGACGGAGCCGCGCCGGGCGTATAGCCGGGCAGTTCCTTTTCTTCCAATTCGGCATCCTTCATCACCATGGGAAGCTTGGTCTTCATCTTTTTGAGCATATTGACAGCTTCTTCCTTTTCTCCCATTTCACAGTTAATGAGCAGGACGTTTACTTTAGCCGCCTTGAATTCGCGTTCGGATTCAACCAGCTGCTTAAGCATATTCTCACCGGCCTCTGTGAGAGTGGTGTATTCCGCATAGATGAAGTATTTGGCATTACCCTTGCACTTGCCATAGTCGGTCTTGAGGCTTTTCCAGGCATTGCTTACTGCCTTTTTGTCGTCCTTTTTCTTCTTTTTATCGTCGTCTTCATCCTCCTCATCTTCATCGGCATCCTTCTTACCTTTCTTCTTGGCCGCTTTCTTGGCTTCCTTTTCTTTCTTCTTCAGCTCTTTCTTTTCTGCCTTGCTGAGTTTTTTGTCATCATCTTTGGCATCAGCCTGCGGCATGCTCCAGCAGAAGATGCCAAGGAGCAGAGTAAGGTAGAATAATGAACGTCTCATAACGCTGTCATTCTACCATTCAGACCTCTCGAAGTCAATTCATTCAATGATAAATCAACAAAATCACATGAAGGAGTAGGCATCGATATCCAGCGTTATGGTCACTCCTTCTCCGCAATTCATTCCCGCAATTTCTCTGCTGCATACATCGGAAAGAATGCGCGCACCTGGCGCCTTCAGGGTGCACTGGAAGCGGAACTGCCCATAGGCCTTGGCCAGCGGAGCGGGAAGCGGGTCGCTTATCTGGACCTGCGGTGGCAGGACTGCCAGCAAGCGCTTGTGCAGTGTTTCCATGGCCAGCGCAGCTACTTCCTCCTGCTCGCTGCGGGTGGTGATGACGGCCATGTGGCAGAACGGCGGGAAATTCATCTGCTGGCGGAGTTCCAGTTCTGTTTCTGAGAATCCGTCCGTATCGTGACGGCGAGCAAACTGAATCGCGGCTGCCTGCGGGTTGTAGGTCTGGATAATCACCTCGCCATCCAGATCGCCGCGTCCGGCACGCCCGGCCACCTGAGTGAGAAGCTGAAACGTGCGCTCTGCCGCGCGCGGGTCCGGCACGTTCAGCCCCAGGTCAGCATTCAGAACGCCCACCAGGGTGACTCCGGGGAAATCCAGCCCCTTGGATATCATCTGCGTGCCCAGCAGGATATCGGTGCGGTGGGCGCGGAAGTCTGCCAGAATATCACGCAAGGCGTTCTTACGCGTAGTGATATCGGCATCAACACGTTGCATGCGGGCTTCCGGGAAGCATCGGCGGAGCACGGCCTCCACCTTCTGGGTACCATATCCTTCGAGACTGATATTAGCGGTGTGGCAATCCGGGCAGCGCGCGGGCACGACCTGCCGGTACCCGCATATGTGACAGACCAGACGATTCTCCGTGGCGTGGTAGGTCATAGGCAGGGCACAGTGCTCGCAGTTGGCTGTGTAACCGCATTCCGGACACTGGAGCGCTCGTGCGAATCCTCGGCGGTTCAGCAGCAGAATGACCTGTTCTCCCTTGTTCAGGCGCTCATCGATGGCCATACGCAGGCGCTCCGAAAGGATGCCCAAGTTTCGTTTATCCTTGGCCTCACTGCGCATATCCAGTACTCGGGTCAGCGGGAGCCGCTGGCCATCGGCTCGTTTATCCATGCGCAGCATGCTGTATTTACCTTGCTGCACGTTGTACAAGGATTCGAGGGAGGGGGTGGCGGAGCCCAGCACAATGGTGGCATTTTCCATTCTGGCGCGTAGGACCGCGAGGTCTCGGCCATGGTATCGGGGGCTGTTCTCCTGTTTATACGAGGGATCGTGCTCCTCGTCCACGATGATGAGGCCCAGATTCTGAACCGGGGCAAACACGGCAGAGCGGGGGCCTATGGCAATGCGGGCCTTGCCGCGGTGAATGGAGTGCCATTCATCGAATCGCTCGCCGTCGCTCATTGCGCTGTGGAGAATGGCCACGTGGCTTTCGCTGCCGGCAAAGCGGCCCTTGAATCGCGCCATTGTCTGCGGGGTGAGCGATATTTCAGGCACCAGGATGAGGACTCCCTTACCTTGGACCAGCGCATGGCTCGCAGCCTGCAGATACACCTCTGTCTTGCCGGAACCAGTCACCCCCTGCAGGAGGAGTGGGCGTGTGCTCCCGGCATCGAACGCACTCGTGATTTGCTGCAGTGCTGCGGCTTGTTCCGGATTCAGTTCAAGGGGTGAGGTGGGGGCAAATTGCTCGCTGCCGGCCGGGTCGCGATGCACCTGTTCCTCTTCAATGCGGATGTATCCGGCCTTCTCCAAAGCTCTGCAGGGGACCAGAGCGGGGCTGCCACCCAGGTCCGCAAGGGTTTCCCGCTTGGTGCTTCCGGCGTGCAGATAACGCAGGATGGCCGCCTGGCGCGGAGCCCGCTTGTTTATCTTATTGAGGGTTTCGTCATCCGGCCAGTCCTGAAGCACCACCACCTTGCGGGTTTTCTCCTCATGGCGTTCCTGACGCACCGGTTCGGGCACAATGCAGCGTATCATCTGCTCCACCGGCACGGCATAATACCGCGCGGCCCACTCGGCCAGATCCATCAGCGCAGGGGAGACGACCGGCTCATCGTTCACCAGACGCTTCAGCGGGCGAAGTCGCCCGGCCCACTCAGCACTGGGCGGCACAAGAGCCAGCACGGTGCCCGTTGTGCTGCGACCTCGCAGAGGTACTTCCACTCGGCAGCCACGCGACACTCCCTGCATGTCTGCCGGGATAGAGTAATCAAACACCATGTCATTCAACCCATCGACCAATACACGAGCCGCGGGCGCCGGAGCCGGCAAATCTGAAAACAACTCCTGCATGGCGGGAGCAATGACGGTTAAACGGCAGCAGCTTCTTCTTTCGAGAGAATATGTACCACTACCTTGCTACCGGCTTTTTCACCGGCTGCCTTTGCCAGCGAGCGTATTGCCGAGGCTGTCATGCCATTGCGCCCGATGACTCGGGCCACATCTTCCTGCTCCAGCACCAATCGGAAGCGCAGCATATCACCTGCAGGGGTGGCTGCCACGCGCAGCTCGGCATTCTCCGGATGCCGGATGAGAGGCGATACCGCGGCGAGCAGATATTTTCCGATAGATTCTGTGAGCTGATGCATACGCGCCATACTTTACAGAATGACGTAAGCGGTGTCAAGTTTCCATCGTGTTGTCAGTGTGCAAAGTAGGCGCCGGTTTTTCTGGAGCCGCGGTATTCTATGCTTCCGTCATCCTTGAGCGCCTGCAAGTGCCGGTCCAGCATGCGCGCGGAAAGCTCCGGCAGGGCGTTCAGCAAATCATTGCGCTTACTGCCGGGGTGACGGCGAAGATACGCCCGCAATTGGTCGGATGGAGAGGTTTTGCGCGGAATTCTGTTGTGGGGGCGGACTGTCGGCTCTTCCTGCTGAAGTGCCGCGAGAATCGCACGGAGCGACAGCAAGACAAACTCGCTCGCGTCTGCGGCCGCCAGCGCTTCTTCGTATTCCTGCGGGGGAATCAGGGTCTGCACCTCAGCACAGCGCGGATGGAAGATTCCCAGAAGCTGCTGCTGAAGCCGGGTGGCCAATGGGCCATTGCCTGCCTCAAACGGACGTATTGCCATGAATTCGTAATGGAAAACAGCACTTCTTATAAGTATATGAGTCTCTGTTGTCTGGAGCCAGTGGAGCAGGGCGTTCATAAGCACTGGTATCCAGTGTGGCCTGTGACCGGTTGTGCGGAATTGCTCCTGTCCGCCCATTGCTGCATGTTGGCGGCATATGGCATCTGCATTCCAGTCGATGGAAGCCGGTTCTGTCTTCCTGGACGGTAGCAGGGTGCAGATTTCTGCCACAAGGCTCAACACCTCATCTGAAATTCTGAATTGAGGCAGGTACATGTTCATGTATATACATTACCAGCTATGCATTGTCAATGTATAAAGATGTTAATACGGCAAAATAAATGGCGAAATAAACGGCAAAATAAACCTGCTTAAAACGGCAAGAAAAAGCCCCTTGCCGGTGCAACCGGGCAAGGGGCGTGTGGTGAAATATAAACAGAATCAGAGGCGGATGGCCGCCGAGCTCCAGGTCAGACCGGCACCAAAGGTGACCAGCAGAACGATATCGCCTTTCTTGGCGCGACCGGATTTCACAGCTTCATCCAGTGCAATGGCTACAGCAGCGCCGGAGGTGTTGCCGTATTTGTGCACATTGACAAAAACGCGTTCTGTGGGAATGCCGAGGCGCTGAGCCACGGCATTGATAATGCGCAGGTTTGCCTGGTGAGGAATGACCATATCCACATCCTCGGGCTTAATGCCGGTGCGATTGATGAGCGAAAGCGCGCTGTCTTTCATGTGTGCCACTGCGTAGCGGAACACTTCATTGCCGCGCATAGCCAGCGTGTAGAGCTTTTCCTGAATGTTTTCCTCAGTGGTGGGAATAGCCGAACCGCCGCCCGGAACCATAAGCAGGTCCGTAAGTGTGCCGTCCGAACCGATGTCTGAGGCCAGAACGGCGCTATCTCCCTCAACCCCGGAACCGGTGCGAAGCACGGCCGCGCCGGCACCATCGCCGAAGAGCACGCAGGTGGAACGATCTTCCCAGTTCACGATATGGCTGAGCTTCTCAGAGGCAATGATGAGCGCTGTTTTGGCCTGGCCGCAACCAATGTACTGCACGGCGGTCTTGAGCGCAAACAGGAAACCGGAGCAGGCGGCGGAAATATCGAATGCCGCTGCATTCACGGCGCCGATGTTGGCTTGCACATAACAGGCAGTGGAGGGGGTGAAGGTGTCCGGTGTAACCGTTGCTACAATGATGAGGTCAATCTCTTCCGGCGAGACTCCGGCAGACTCCATGGCGCGTTTGGCGGCCTGTGTGGCCATATCGCTGGTCTTCTCGCCCGGGGCGGCAATGCGGCGTTCTTCGATGCCGGTACGGGTTACAATCCATTCGTTAGATGTATCCACCATCTTTTCCAGATCTTCATTGGTCAGACGGCGCTCAGGAACATACGACCCCGTACCAACCAAGGCTACGGGCAGACGCTTAAAAGGCTTAGTAAGGTCGTTCATAACAACGCAGTATTAGTGTGTCGATGCTTTATACTAGCACTCTTATTCCGATAAAGCGAGTTTTTTTTGTTTGAATGGCATAAAAAATAGAGTTAACTCTACCTTAATTCCAGTAATCGGCAGCAAAGAATCGGACGGCAGCGCTTCGGCGCAGATGGCGCAGATTAAGATAGCGGGTTTGAAGCAGGGAGGAGTTGCGGTGGCCCATTTCCTCCTGAAGCAGCAACAGGTTGTGATAACGCTTCAGATGCATGCTGGCAAAGGTGTGTCGCAGTGCATCGTTCTGCCAGTCAACGATACCGGCACTGACTCGCAGCCTTTTCCACAAGCGGTTCCAATCCTTGGGTGCAATCAAGGCATCATCTGGGTATTGTTCATCCAGCAGGCTCAGAGCACCACCGCGCAGGGGCACTGCGCGGGCCCCGCCTGTTTTGCTGTTCATGCCCTCAATGTAGACCACCTTTTCCGCTTTGTCGATATCGCCCCAATGAAGGCGTCTGACCTCGGTGGGTCGCACGCCGCACCACAGCATCAGCCTCAGTGCGGCGCTCATGGGTTGCAGCACTCCGATAGTGCGGGTGCACCTGACGAGCGCCTGAATCTGGGCAATATCCAGGATTTCAATACGTTGTTCAATGACAGGCGGGCGCAGAATAGCCTTGGCCGGATTATACTCACACCAGCGCTGGCGCATGGCGTAACTGAAGATGCTGTGCAAAACAGATTGCGCCTTCCGGTAGCTGTGAAGACTGTGCCCGAACTCCTTGTACAACATGGCCCGGCAATCTGATATAGTGACCTGGCGTATACTTTTTTGAGCCAGTTCTGTGTCTCTGCACATGCGGCGGATGTAAGAACGGAGGTCAGCAACTGTGCTGGGGCGGCGATGTGCTCTTGCCATCTGGCTGAACTCCGCTGCTTCTCTGAAACTGACACTATCTTCGCTTTCATGCAAAGCCCTGCCGAAAGCGTCAACAACGAGCCGAAGCTTTTTGATGAATTCTTCGCCGTCCTGCACCTTATTGTCGTGGCCATATCTTTGCGCCAACGAGACGAGGAAGTGCACAGTATCTCCCACTGGTAGCTCTGGGTGGCCCTGATTTTGTTGTGTAGTTCTTTTTTCCATCAAAATCCACTTTATACGATATAGCGCACAATGTCACACCGCTTTGCTCGGTGGCCGCGAAATTGCCCCCATGCGTTTAACCTTGCGTTAGCCTGCGGCTTCTGTTAAAATGCGCGGCAGCAGGAATAAAACGAACCACTGCACCGCACTGTCAAAAACTGCGGAGGATTCTATATTCTGCATCAGATAATAGAGAGCAGATAGCAGAAAAACAAAGAAGAACAATTGCGATGACAAACATGCTCAAAAAATTATCAAGCTACGAGGAAGCTCCGAGCAAGCGACCCTCGGGCGGCACGCTGGCCATGCTCGGTGCAGCGGTTGCCGGAGTAGCGGCACTTTGTTTCATGGGCAGCTCCGTGGCGGATGGTATGTGGAATGCTGCTTTTCGCGTCACCTGGCTGGTGCTGACGGCGCTGGGCTTGTTCCTGCTGGCGTTTTTATCTCGTCTGCCATCGCAGTTGACCATTCGCCGCACGCTGCTGCTGGTGAGTATGATAGTGGCCCAGATGCTCATCATGACCGGTGTGTGTGCGGTGAAGGGCGTGATACCCGGATTCAATATGCAGGGGCAGGTGCTGCTCTGGCTTCCGTATGCGCTGGCACCTACGGTGCTGGCCGTGATGATTGGCCGCCGCCTTGGTGCTTTTACCGCGCTTTGCTGCACCATTTTCGGTGTCACCATGTTCCCGGAGGGGACTAACATTGCCATCATCCTGAATTACAGCGCAGTCAGCTTTGTGACCGGCACGGTATGCGCTCTGGTTTCCGGCCGTGTACACAAGCGCGAGCAGATTCTGCGGGCCGGTTTTGTTGCCAGCGCCATTGCCTTTACTTCGGTTTATCTGCTCCTCAGCCTGGAAGCAACCGGTGCCGGTCAGTCTATTCCGCTGCGTGGGTTTGCAGATGGTTTTCATCTGGGCGGATTCATGATGGAGCTGGCTATCACCGTTGCAGTGAACTTTGTGCTGGCGGCACTGGTAGGCGGCATGATGCCGGCTCTGGAGCGGCTGTTCAACATTTCCACTCCGATTACCTGGCTGGAATGGGCAGACATGAATCACCCGCTGCTCAAGAAGCTGCAGATTGCAGCACCGGGCACCTTCCACCACAGTCTGGTGGTGCAGCGCCTGTCTGAAGCCGGCGCCGAGGCAATCGGGGCGGATGTGACTCGCGCCGGCGTATGCGGGCTCTACCACGACATCGGCAAAATCACCAATCCGCAGTATTTTGCCGAAAATATTGCCGACCAGAACAACTCTCCCCACGCGGACCTGACTCCCGAAGCCAGCGCCCGCATCATCACCGGGCACGTGACTGAGGGCGTGGAACTGGCCCATTCATACGGTCTGAATAATCGCATCGTGAATGTCATCCGCGAGCACCATGGCGTATCCACTGCCTATTTCTTCTACCGCAAGGCTCTCGACCATTATGAGGAAGAGAAAGCCAAATTTGAGGAGGGGCTCATCGATACCTGCCCGGAGGAAGTGGATAAGTCCATCTTCACTTACAAGGGCCCGATTCCGCAGACCCGCGAGAGCGGTATCGTAAGCATGGCCGATGCTGTGGAAAGCGCCACGCGCTCGCTGCAGCATCCCACAGAAGAAGATATCCGCAATATGATTAACGGTATCTTCAAGGGCCGCATACTGGATGGGCACCTGCAGGATTGCGGACTCACCCTGGGGGAAATCGAAACGCTGAAGGACTCATTCTTTGCGACCATCCGCACCATGCATCACAACCGCATAGCCTATCCCAAGCCCAAGGCGGATGACGCTACTGCGGCTGTCATTGCACTTCGCCAGACAGAATCCAAGCAGGAGGAGAAATGAAACGACATCTCCGCAGCATCTGCATGATAGTGGCCTTCCTGGTGGGAGGCCTCTTTCACAAACAACTCTCGCCGCTCGGGGTCTGGCTTCCTGCCAGCGTGGCGCTTATGCTCAGCATTACCTTCATCGGTATTGAAACAGCAAGGTTGAAGCCGCAGCGCATGCATATCTGGGTGCTGCTTGCTATCCAGCTTATCGGCGTGGGGTTCTGGGGCATTGTCCGGCTGCTGGGGTATCCGGTTCTGGCAGAATCGCTCTTCTTCTGCGGCATTGCCCCTGTGGCCATTGCTGCGCCGGTGATTGTGAATCTGCTGAAAGGTAACGTGGAATTTACGACCACGGCGCTGGTGCTCAGCCAGATTATATTCGGTCTTCTCACGCCACTGCTCATGCCTTTTGTGGTGCAGGTGGAAGGCTTCTGCTATTCCGAACTGGCGATTGAGGTGGCCCTTCAGCTGGGGACCGTGCTGGGCATTCCGGCCATCATCGCCATCATCATGCGGCTTGTGTACCCGCCGTGCAAAGCCTGGACAGCCAAACTGCGGGATGTCTCGCTGGGCATCTGGATTGCCAACCTGACCATCATCGCCGGTGTGGGCACTCAGCGCGTGCTGGAAATGGATATCAGCTGGTTGGATATGCTGCCGCTGGTGCTGGGCTCGCTGGTGGTGTGCATCACTGGTTTTGTGGCAGGTTACCGGCTTGGGGGCAGGGAGCTCAAGCGCGAATGCTCCCAGTGTCTTGGGCAGAAGAATACCATCCTCACCCTTTACGTGGCCAGTCAGTGGTATGTGCATCCGCTTGCCTATATCGGCCCGGCGTTCTACGTGTTCTTCCACAATATCGCCAACGCGCTCCAGATTGCACTGGCTAACCGCGAGCGTTCGCGGAATGATGCCTGTGATTCAAAAGGATAAGTGTGTCGTCCGGGCCCTGTAAGCCAGATTCTGTCCACCCGCGCAGAGGCGGGCTGTGTGGCCATTTTTCTCGCGCCTGTTACCAGGCGTGCCCTGCGTTTATAGCAGGGTGCAACTAATACCCGGGAATACAGCGGGCAGGCTACCCTTTCCCTGTTTGTCTTGCATCGCGCGGGGTTTTCCATGCCTCCATCGTCACCTCCGGAGCGGTGGGCTCTTACCCCACCTTTTCACCCTTACCCTTGCGGGCGGTTTGTTTTCTGTGGCACTTTCCGTCCACCCGGCATTGGCTCCGGGTGTCTCCTGCTTTCACAGGACGCGCTGCCTTGCGATGTCCAGACTTTCCTCTACGGGGCTTGATACCCGCAGCGACCACCCGGACCCGGACGGCACGTGCAGAGAGTACACCGAAGCCAGGCTTTTCGCAAGTCTAAATGTGATTTTTTGCTGTCTATTCCTCGTAAGTGACCATGATGCGAGCTACCGGGGGCAGCTTTTCAGCCAGCTTTTTGTTCAATTTGGTGAGGCGGGTGTGGCTTTCTTCCACGGTGAGAGCATTTTCTTTCGGAATGCGGACAACGCAGAGGCGTTCAGTCCCTCTTGTGTAGGTCCTGATGCTGGTGGGCAGGGGGGCACTGCGGCGAATCATGGCATCCCGCACCTGGGCTTCCCAATCCTCGGGCAGGGGGGCATCGTATGAGGGGACCCGGCGCAGGTCAGGCTCCACATGCAGAGCCACCACATCGGCCTTCAGGTTGCGCAGCACTTCCTTGCGAAAGGCTTCGATAGCCACCTGCCAGGATTCCAGTGTGGCATGCGAGGGCAGCTCCAGGTCCACCGCCACGATGAACTGGCCGTCATCCGTATGGTGCAGCACCAGCCCGTGCACACCGAAACGGTGGCTGAGGGCGATACGGCGGATGATGAACTCCGGAGTTTCCGGCCACTCGTGAGCAGGCTGCATGTGCACCATGGTCTCCGCGCCGTCCAGCACACCGGCCACCAGAGATTCGATGGCATCGGCAATCTCGTGGGCGGTATCCACATGCAGATTATGCGGCACCTGCACCTCCATGTCCACATAGTAGTGGGAACCTGCTTCACGCACGCGCAGCTTGGAAACGGGGTAGGTAGGCATGCGCTCCGCCATGGCACTGCGCACTTTGGCAGAGGCTTCACCGTTTGCCTTGTCCATGAGATTGTTGATGGCCTCCATACCGAGCTCTTTGCACACGTGCAGGATGAACAGAGCCACCACCAGCGAGGCAAACACGTCGGCACGCATCAGCACCCAGTGGAACCAGCTGCCTTCCACTGCCATATCGGCCATGGCTGCACCGGTGATACCCAGCAGTACCGCTGCGCTGCTCCAGATATCAGTCGCAAAGTGCGCGGCATCGGCCTCCAGCGCTGCGCTGCGGGTTTCCCTGGCCACGCGCTTGAGCATGGCGGCGCGATTCACATCCACCACAATGGAGAGAATGACCACTCCAAATGCCCAATAGGAAAACTTTACTTCGAGTGCGGCAGGGTCGGAGCTGGCCAGTCGCTCAAAAGCTTCCATGATAACCCAGGCAGCTGTGGCCAGCAGAAGCAGGGTTTCTCCCAGTGCCATGAGGTTCTCCACCTTACCATGACCATAGGGGTGTTCTTCATCCGCAGGCTGGGCTGCCACTTTCACGGCAAATACGGTGCCGCCCGCGGCTACTAAATCCAGCGCACTGTGCAGAGCTTCTGAAAGAATACCCAGCGAGCCGGTCACGATACCCACCACCAGCTTCACCAGTGCCAGCATCCCGCTCCATATCACCGATGACCATGCGGCTACGCTCTTTTTCGTGTCTGCATCCATGAACATGACTCTACATGTTTTATGCAGGATAGTCAAGCTGGAATAATTCCAGAATATTGCAGGCTGTGGCATACACCAGATTGCGCTTGCTTTGCGGGTTTCCGCGTGATAGAATCGGCGCGCTATGTTCTACATCACGACAGCAATTGACTACACAAACGGCGCACCCCACATCGGGCATGCGTATGAAAAGGTTCTGGCAGACGTTCTGGCTCGCTGGCACCGAATGTGTGGTGAGGAGGTCTTCTTCCTGACGGGTGTGGACCAGCACGGCCAGAAAGTGCAGCAGAAGGCAGAAGCCGCGGGCATGCAGCCTCAGGAATATGCCGATATGGTGACGCAGAAGTTCATAGCGCTTTGGGAGCGTCTGGGGATTCAGTACGATGGCTGGGCCGCCACCACGGACGCTCGTCACAAGGCCTGTGTGCAGTCCATCCTGAGCGACCTTAAGGAGAAAGGCTGCCTGTACAAAAAGGGCTACAAGGGTTTCTATTCCATCCGCCAGGAGCAGTTCCTGACAGATAAGGAGCGCAACGAGCAGGGCGAGTTCGGCCCGGAGTGGGGCGAAGTGGTAGAGCTTGAGGAGGAGAACTGGTACTTCAACCTCAGCCAGCAGGTGGAGTGGCTCAAGGACTACGTGACCAACCACCCCTCCGTGGTTACTCCTGAGTTCCGCCGCCAGGACCTTCTGAACGCCATCGAGCGCGCCGCAGGCGTGGATCTCTGCATTTCCCGCCCGAAGGACCGCCTTTCCTGGGGCATTCCGCTGCCCTTTGACCCTGATTTTGTGACCTACGTCTGGTTCGATGCCCTGGTGAACTACATTTCCTTTGCCGGCTACAAGGCCGCTGAGGGGTCCGGCCTGCCGGAGTTCAGCAAGCTGTGGCCCGCCGCCTGCGAGGTGATTGGCAAGGATATTCTGGTGCCTGCGCACGGTATCTACTGGCTGTGCATGCTGCACGCCATGGGCTTTGCAGATGACCAGATGCCCGCGCTGCTGGTGCACGGCTGGCTGAACATCAAGGGCGAGAAGATGTCCAAGTCTCTGGGCAATATCGTCGATCCGAATGACCTGTGCGATGCCTTCGGAGCCGAGGCCGTGCGCTACTACCTGGTGCGCGATACCAAGACCGGCTACGACAGTGATTTCGACCCGGAGCGCATGAAGATGATTTACAACACTGAGCTGGCCAACGACATCGGCAACCTCTGCAACCGTTCCCTCAACATGTGTGTGCGCTATTGCGGCGGCACCGTCACTATCGGTACCGAGGACGACGAGCTCTCCGCCGCCCTGCGCGAAAGCATGTGCAGCACTGTGAGCAAGTTTGCCGACTGCATGAACAGCTACAACACGGCTGATGCCCTGGCAGCGCTGAATGCGCACGTAGGCCTGTGCAACAGCTACATTGAGCAGAAACAGCCCTGGTCCCTGGCCAAGGATGAGACAAAACTGCCGGAACTGCAGCGCGTACTCGCCCACCTGCTGGAATGCTGCGCCCAGGTTGGTTTCCTGCTCGGCTGCGTGCTGCCTGACGCCTCCGCCCGCATCCTCTCCCAGCTGCAGCTGGACATGGCCGGGCTCACCCCGCAGACCATGAGCTGGGGCCTGGTGAAAGATGGCCACAGCGTACAGGCTCCCAGCCCTGTGTTCCCCCGCATCCTCTCTGCCGAGGAGAAGGAGAAAATGGCAGCCAAGGCCGCCAAAGCTGCTGAAAAAGCTGCCCGCAAGGCTGCTCAGCAAGGCTGATTCAATTTAAATCAAAAGAACAGGCCTGAATGCTTCACTCAGGCCTGTTCTTTTTTTAGATTCATTTTATTATGCTCCCCTTGTTTGGATTATTCCTCTTTGTCCCCCTGCTTATCGGTTCGATTGTTGCAGGCATTGCGAGGAATAAATGGCTCCGTCTGGCCATGAGCCTTTTTGCGTTCTCCCCGATAATCGTGGGTACGGTACTCACCGAATGGAAGACGCCCTGGGATAAGGACCTGCTCATCATATGGGGTGCTTATATTGTCCTGCACCTGGTCATCCGCTTTATCTCACGCCGATTGTCGCAGAGATTGAATTGAAGCATCTTACATTTCCTCGGCCAGACCGATAATTTCGATGGGAGCATTGCTTTCCAAGTCAGCTATGAGCCAGATAAAGGGCTTATCGAAAGAAATACGTGCAGGAGCGTAGTCCAGCGTATCATCGGCCGCTGGTTTATCCTTTGCTTCAGCCAGGCTGATTGAGGCACTGTGGATGAAAGCCCCCAGATGTATTCCAGCAGAGGTGAGCTGCGAGAAATCTGCGGTTTCTGAATCAAAAAGAGCTTTCAATCCCAGACGCCGGAGAGAATCGCGCAAATCGTGGGGAATGATTCGGAACTCGAGCCGGGGAAGCTCAATCAGGGTATCCTGCGGCGAGGCTTCAGCCAGGGCCTTGCGGATGGCGGTAAGCTGTTCCGGCGTGAGATTCGCAGCAAAATCGCGTGCTGAGGCACCGGGCAGAATCCCGATATACACGGCGGTGGATTCCCCCTTGAGCGGAATAGCTATAGCTTGCCAGCTGGCGTCGGCTGCCTTGGCGCAGCGGTAAAGCCCGCGGTTGCGCATCTGGTGAAAATGAGGCATGCCGCCGGATTCACTGTCAAAATCCGCGGTGCGGCTGTTGGCTGAATTGAAGGGTATCTGCCAATCTGCGCAGAACCGGGTACAGGTGCCGACCAGCAGTTTTGTCCGCTCAGAGACGGTGGTGCTGTCTGCCAGCTGGAAGTCCATTTCTCCCACAGCGGCTCCCATGCTGCCATTGAACATGCTGAGCGCCAGTGGCACATCTTCGGAGAACGGCAGAGCCAGCGCCGGAACGCGATCCGACCGGCGCGGCAGGTTGAAGTCAAATGCGACCAGTGCCACACTTTTCGATGCGGGCGGAGCAGGGAGATATCCCTCGAATACCCCTAGTGCGTTCAATTCATCCAGCGTCTTGCCCCCGGCCATACTCCGCAACGAAAACAGCGCATCCGAGATGCAGAGCGGTGTAGCCAGCACGTTGCCGGTGGGTCTCTCCTTCAGCAGGTGCTGAAACCAGCGGAGGCTGAAAGCATCGGTTGACAGTTCCGGTTGGGGCGCAACTGTCGGTTGCTGCTTCTCCGGCAAGTAGGGTTGCAGATACCGATGTCCCAGAGCCCCGGTCAGTAATCCGACCACGACCATGCTCGCAATGATGACGCCTTGTCTGCTCATCTCCATCAGGAATAGAGGGAGAGTTCCTCATCCAGCTTCGCACTGGGGGAAATGCTGTAGCGTTCACCCAGCTCAATGCTCACGCGGTTTCCCAGCGAATTACGGAAGGTCATGTGCACCGGCATCTTGCCTGGGTATTTCTGCAGGATACTCTTGATGAGCTCCAGGTCACCGGCGTTGTGGCGGGCGGTGTTCAGCGTAATCTCATAGAACTTAGGTTTGCCGCCGCGGCGTTTGGTGCCGGAGCCGATCTGCTCCACACCGTTTGCAGATACCTTCTTGCCGCCGGTCTTTTCGTCCTCGGAAATGCGGGCTCGGAACTGCACGAAATTGCCGGCGGTGAGCAAACCTTCCTGTTCCATGGCCTTAGTGAACGAGTCGCCCCAGAGCAGGGCCTCTGTGCTGCCGGTAAAGTCTTCTACCGTGATGATGGCGAACTTCTGGCCGCTCTTGCTCATCTTGATAGTAACGGCACGCAGCATGCCGGCCATATCGCGGGAACCGCGGATTTCCTCTGCCGTCAGATCAGGCAGGGTGCCAATGGGAACGAACTTGGGATTGTCGATAATGCCTCGCATACTGTCCAGCGGGTTACCGGTGAAATAGGCACCGGTGAGGAATTTTTCATCGTCCAGGCGCTTATCCTTGGGCCATTCCTGGATGGTGACCGCATCCACTGCGGCAGAGGTGGTCTCGGTCATATCGAAGAGCGCCATCTGCCCGGCCTCGGCATCCTTGTGCACGCTGCTGGCGCCGTTGATGCACTGCTCGATGCTCTCGAAAATTTGCGCACGGCACACGTGCATCCAGTCGAAGGCGCCGCACTGCACCAGCACTTCAATCTGGTTGCGGCGTACGTTCTGCGGCGGGATGCGGTAGCAGAAATCCTCCAGACTCTTGTAGGGGCCGTTCTTCTTGCGTTCCTCCACGATGACGCGCACGGTTTCCGAGCTCATGCTCTTGACGGAGGCCAGACCGAAGCGCACGGCCAGCTTGCCGTTCGGCATGGTTTCGGGCTGGAACTTCACCTCGCTGTGGTTCACGCAGGGGCCCAGCACTTCGATGCCCATGCGGATGGCTTCCTGAATGAACACACCTATCTTTTCGTTGGTGGCTTCATTGGTCATGAGACCACAGAGGAACTCCACGGGGAAATGGGCTTTCAGGTAGGCAGTCCAGTAGGAAATATGGCCGTAGCAGGCAGAGTGCGACTTGTTGAAGCCGTAACCGGCGAACTTCTGAATCTTGTCGAAAATGGCGTTAGCGGTCTTTTCGTCAATCTGGTTTACATCCCAGCAGCCTTTCACGAAACGGCGACGCTGCTCGGCCATTTCCTGCATGTCCTTGTGACCCATGGCTCGGCGCAGAAGGTCAGCACCACCCAGGGTGTAGCCGGCCAGCAGCTTGGCGGCTGCCTGCACCTGCTCCTGGTAAATCATCACACCGTAGGTCAGTCCGGACACCGTCTCCAGAAGCGGATGCTCGTATTCCGCCTGCTTCAGCCCCTTCTTCACGGCAATCATGTCGTCCATGAACTGCATGGCGCCGGGACGGTAGAGGGCGAGCAGGGCGATGATGTCTTCGATATTATCGATACCGTAGCGTCGGCAGGTATCCACCATGCCGCCGGATTCCAGCTGGAACACACCCATGGTGTCGCCGCGGTTCAGCAGTTCAAAGGTCTTTTTGTCAGTGATATCCACGGCATCATAGCGGAAATCCGGCACGCGCCAGCGCACGTAGGTCTCCGCGTCCTTCATCACGGTGAGCGTCTTGAGCCCCAGGAAGTCCATCTTGAGCAGACCTGCGTTGTAAATGGCACCCATATCGCACTGGGCCACCACTTCGCCCTGCGGGTTGCTCAGGTCATCTCGCGTGAGCGCCACGTATTCATCCAGCGGGCGGTCACCAATCACCACACCGGCGGCGTGCATGCCCACGTTGCGCACGGTGCCTTCCAGTTTCTTGGCGTAGTTCCAGATTTCCTTGTAGGTATCGTCCTGCTCCACCAGGGTGCGAAGGTCTTCGCTGGCGGCGTAGCTCTTGTCCAGCGTCACGCCGGGGCCGCTTTCGATGAGCTTGGCAATCTTATCACTGTCGCTGTAGCTCATATCGAGCACGCGCGCCACATCCTTGATAACCGACTTGGCACCCATGGTGCCGTAGGTGATGATGTGGGTCACGGCACGTTCACCGTACTTCTGTCGCACGTATTCAATCACCTCCGGGCGGCGGGTCTGGCAGAAGTCAATATCAATATCCGGCGGGCTCACACGCTCCGGGTTCAGGAATCGCTCGAAAATGAGGTTGAACGCGTAGGGGTCGATGTTCGTGATTTTCATCACATAGGCCACCAGCGAACCGGCAGCGGAACCACGGCCGGGGCCCACGGGAATATCGTGGTCCTTGGCCCAGTTGATGAAGTCTGCGGTGATGAGGAAGTAACTGGGGAAGCGCAGCTGATTGATGATGCCCAGCTCGTAATCCAGGCGGGCGCGCAGCTCCTGGTCGTTCTCGGCTCGTTCCTTGCCGTAGCGCTCAGCCAGGCCTTCGTAGCAGATTTTGCGCAGGTATTCCTCGCGGGTGGAGCCGTCCTCGGGAGCGAACTCGGGGTATCGCTCAGTGGAGGTGGAGTCGAGCTTGATGGACGTGTTGCATCGCTCAGCAATCACGTTGGTGTTCTCATAGGCATCCGGGTATTCCGGGAAGAGCTCGCGCATCTCGGCCTCGCTCTTGAAATACACACTCTTGGGGTAGCGCATGCGTTTGGAATCCATGCGTTTGTTGCCTGTGCCCACGCAGATGAGGATATCATGCGCATCGTGGTCATCGGCATTCAGGAAGTGGGCGTCGTTCGTCACCACCAGCGGAACATTGTTCTTGCGGGCAATGCGCACCAGCTCGGGGGTTACGCGGCGTTCCTCCTCCAGCTCGTGGTCCTGCAGCTCCACAAACACGTTATCCTTGCCGAAGATGTCCACCAAATCCAGCAGTACCTGTTCGGCTTTCTCGGGCTCATCGCGCAGGAGCCATTCCTGCATGGGGCCGGAGATACAACCGGTGAGGCAGATAAGCCCCTTGCTGAACTCGCGCAGGGTATCATAGTCGATACGCGGCTTGTAATAGAAGCCGTCCAGATGGCCTCGGGAGACAATCTTGATAAGGTTTTCCCAGCCGATGTTGTTCTCGCAGAGCAGCACCAGGTGGCAGTATTTATTGCGCCCCGGAATCTGTTTCTTCACATCCAGCGGGGTAGGGGAAACATACACCTCGCAACCCAGAATCGGCTTGAATACCGGTTTCTTCTCATCCGGGTGTTCCTTGTTCCACTCCAGCACGCCCTTATTGTGCTTCTTCACGTTCACCATGAACTCAATGGCCGCAAACACATTGCCGTGGTCGGTGATGGCAACGGAATTCATCCCGAGTTCGACGCATTTTTTAATCAGATCCTTGGTGTGGATCATACCGTCGAGCAGTGAGTATTCAGTGTGAACGTGTAAGTGAGTGAAAGCCATAGCGCGTGCGCCGATTATACACTATACAGGCCGATATGTCAGCACGAAAACACGCCAACGAGCACAAAATATCCGCGTTTATTGCTCCGGCAATTAAAGAATATTGCTTGGACTCAACGACAAATTGGAATTTGGCGAGCCCATACAGGCGCACGTAGTGCGCGGAATTCTGAGCCCGGAGGGCGACAGCCAGTAGCGCGGGGTGGAGCGACGTAGTCGCGGAACCCCGGGTTAGCTCAAAAATTTATCTGAGCCCCGAACG
>JAGBDZ010000111.1 GCA_017937215.1 Akkermansia sp.
CGTTCGGGGCTCAGATAAATTTTTGAGCTAACCCGGGGTTCCGCGACTACGTCGCTCCACCCCGCGCTACTGGCTGTCGCCCTCCGGGCTCAGAATTCCGCGCACTACGTGCGCCTGTATGGGCTCGCCAAATTCCAATTTAGTGAGTTTTTAGAAGTCCCCAATAGTCAATCGTCAATTCAGTCAGACTTGTGGCGGGTGATGCAGCCGGTGCGGAGGTAGATGAGCTGGCGGCAGATATCGGTGGCGAGGTCGGCAATGCGCTCCAGGTCGCGGGCGAGGCCGATGCAGGAGACGTAATACTCCACGGCGGCAGGGCAGCGGAGGATAGCGGCGCGGGCGTGGGTGCGGTGGTCGCTGCGCATGGTATCCACCGCGTCGTCGCGGTCGATGACCTGGTGCGCCAGGAGAACGTCGTCGTGCTGTATCGCCAGCAGGGTATCACGCAGCATGCTCATGGTGAGTACCTCCATGGGGCTGAAGTCAAATAACTCCTGCTCCGGCAGCACCGGAAGTGTAGCCACCAGAATGGCGCGTTCGGCGATGTGGCAGGCGAAGTCGGCCATGCGCTCCAGGGCGGTATTGATTTTAATGCAGGAGATGACGGTGCGTAAATCACCTGCCACAGGCTGGTAGAGAGCCAGGGTTTTGAGGCATTCCTCCTCGATGCGGATTTCCTCGCGGTCGATGATTTCATCGTGAGCCATGACGCGGCGGGCCAGCTCTGAATCGCCGGAGCTGAAGGCATGGATGGCGTTGTGAATGGCGCGTTCGGTCAGTTCGCCCTGGGCGTAAATCTGGGTGCGCAGGGAATCAAGTTCGTTGATGAAGTGTTGTTTCATAATGGTGGGGTGGGGCTGGGGGTTAACCGAATCGACCGGTGATGTAGTCTTCGGTCTGCTTGTGGGTGGGATTGGTGAAGATGCGGGAGGTTTCGCCCTCCTCGACGATGCGGCCTTTGTAGAAGAAGGCGGTGCGGTCGGAGATACGGGCGGCCTGCTGCATGTTGTGGGTGACAATGACGATGGTGTATCGCTTTTTGAGCTCCAGCACCAGCTCCTCGATGCGGAGCGTGGCCACGGGATCGATGGCGCTGGTGGGTTCATCCATGAGCAGCACCTCCGGCTCTGCCGCGAGGGCGCGGGCTATGCAGAGCCGCTGCTGCTGGCCGCCGGAAAGCGCCATGCCGTTGGCGTGAAGCTTGTCTTTCACTTCATCCCAGAGCGAGGCGCCGCGCAGGGCCTGCTCCACGCGGTCGGCCAGCTCGCTGCGGCTCAGCTGGTAGTGCAGGCGCAGCGGGTAGGCCACGTTGTCTGCGATGCTCATGGGGAAGGGGGTGGGTTTCTGGAAAATCATGCCCACCCGGTGGCGCAGCTGCAGCAGATCCACCCCGGGTGCCAGGATGTTCTGGCCATCCAGCAGGAGTTCGCCGGTGGCTTTCTGGTTGCGGTAGAGTTCGAAGATGCGGTTATAGATGCGCAGGTGGGTGGATTTGCCGCAGCCGCTGGGGCCGATGACGGCGGTGATGCGGTTGGCGTGGATGTCCAGGTTGTTATCAAAGAGTGCCTGGTGGGACCCGTAGTAGAAGTTCAGGTTGCGGGCGGATATCTTAATGTCTGTTTTCATGGAAAATACAGCGGGTTGCTATGTTGATGGTCAGGATGAAGGCAGCCATGACCAGGGCGGCTCCCCAGCCCATGGCGTGCATGATTTCAAAGGGGGAATTAGTGGTGTATTCGGTGATGAGTACCGGCGCACTGGCGGTGGGGCCGGTGAAGAAATCTTCCGGCCAGGTATCGGCAAAGAGGGCGGTGAAGAGCAGCGGGGCGGTCTCGCCGCTTACGCGCGCCAGCGAGAGCAGTATGCCCGTGGCCAGGCCGTTGCGTGCGCTGCGTGCCACGATGCAGAGCGTGGCACGCATGCGGCTCATGCCCAGCGCCAGGGCCGATTCGCGGAGAGTATCGGGCACCATGAGCAGCATGTCCTCCGTGGTGCGCATGATGACCGGAAACATGATGATGGCCAGGGCCACCGTGCCGGCCAGCCCGGAGAAGTGGCCGCTGGGCACCACCAGCAGGGCATACACAAACAGGCCTACCAGGATGGAGGGAAGCCCCATCATCACATTGGCGCAGAAGCGCAGCGCATCGGCCGCCTTGCTCTGCTTGCCGAACTCGGCCAGGTAGATGCCCCCGGCCAGCGCGGGCGGCACAGCCAGCAGGGTGGCCCCGGCGGTCATGATGAGGGTGCCCAGCAGGGCATTGGCCACGCCGGCCCCGGCCTCGCCATAGGGCTTGGAGGGGGCGGTGAGAAGCTCCCAGCTCAGCGCGCTGCAGCCGTGGCTGAACACGGTGCAGAGAATCCAGCCCATGCCGCCCAGCGCCAGGGCGATGGAGAGGACGGCAGCCAGATTCAGCAGCAGGTCGGCAGTTTTGCGGAAAAATGCAGTGCGGTTTTTCATATTGTCAGGGTGCGTTTCAGTTGTTTTCTCCTCGTTTACTCAGGTAATAGCGCGTGAGCAGCTGGATGCCGAAGCTCATGAGCAGCAGCACCAGCCCCAGCGCAAACAGGGCGCTCTGCTGCAGTCCCGTGGCTTCTGCAAAATTATTGGCCAGGGTGGCGGCTATGGTGGTGCCGCAGGAGTAGAGCCCCGCAGGGGATTCCATGAGGTTGCCGATGACGAAGAGCACGGCCATGGTTTCGCCCAGCGCACGTCCCATGCCTATGAAGATGCCTCCGACGATGCCGCGTACGCCATAGCGCATCACGATATCGCGGGTCACTTCCAGCCGCGTGCAGCCCAGCCCGTAAGCGGATTCGCGGAGCATGGGCGGGGTCATGCGGAAGACATCGCGCATCACGGCGCACATGTACGGCAGCACCATGAGCGCCAGAATCACCCCGGCGGTGAGGAACCCGAAGCCGCTGCCGTAGCCATCTTCACCCAGCAGCCAGGCGCCGCCCGGCAGACTGAGCAGCCCCAGTGTTTCCGCCAGGAAGGGCTGCACCTGCTCCTGCATGAGCGGCACCAGCACAAAAAGCCCCCACATGCCGTAGATGACGGAGGGTATGGCGGCCAGCAGATCTACCCCGTGGCTCAGCAGGCTGCCCAGCCACTCGGGTACTTCGGTGATGAACAGCGCCACCGCCAGTGCCAGTGGTATGGCCAGCGCCAGGGATATACCCGTCGTGAGCAGTGTGCCCAGGATATGCGGCAGGGCGCCGTATGAATCTGCCGCCGGGTCCCAGTCGCTCCCCCACAGGAAGGAAAGCCCGAAATGCTGCCAGGCCGGTGCGGAGTGCATGCCCAGCTGCGTCAGAATCCCCGCCAGCAGGAGCAGGGCCAGCGCAGCCCCGCCCAGGCAGGTGTATCGGAACAAAGTGTCGCTTCGTTGCATGGTGGTGTTCTGTTTGCCTCCCGGTATACCACCACCCACCCGCGCTTTCAAGCTGCGCTGCGTGATTCAAATGCCACACTCCCTGTGGCAAAAAAGACACACTTCCCATTGTCATGAAAGTATGCTTTAATGATGATTTAAGAAGCAGACAGACAATGTTTTGTGATCTCATTAAGGTGTATTTTAAGAAAAATACGCATAAGATGAAAGTATACTTTAATGAAGACTTGACACGCTGATAATCAGTGACTATAATGTAGCGCAGAAGGAAGAGTATGGGAATTTTTGATTCAGATGAGATTGAGCGGCTGCTGCAGGAATATAACCCGTGGTGGCAGATGGGCGTAGAGCCGGAGGATCTGCCGGGAGTGCGGCGACAGGCGTACTATGAGACCCTGGAGCAGCTGCAGAGCCACGACCTGCGGCGTTTTGTGGTGCTGAGCGGTGCCCGCCGCGTGGGCAAGACCACGGTGATGCGCCAGTTGATAGCGGAGCTTTTGTCCACCGGGGTGAAGGGGGAGAATATCCTCTACCTTTCCTTTGATAATCCCATCATCAAGCTGGCAGGTGTGAAGGCGGCTATCGATGCGTTCGACAAGGCGCGGCCGCGCAGTGGCCCCTGCTACTTCTTCTTCGATGAGATTCAGTATGCGGAGGACTGGTCGCTGTGGCTGAAAGTGCTGTACGACACACGCCCCACGCTTCAACTGGTGGCCACCGGTTCGGCCAGTCCGCATATTGAGAAAGGCGCACGCGACAGCGGGGTGGGACGCTGGCGCGTGCTGCGCATGCCCACCCTGAGCTTCCGCGAGTACTGCGATATCATGCAGCTGCCGCCGGTGGTGGAGCCGCAGGTGAATCTGGAGTCGGTGCTGCGCCTGGAGCCGGAGGAATTCACCCGCCTGATGCGTCGTTTCAGCGGGATGGAGCCGCACTGGAACCGCTACCTGGGGCTGGGTGGTTTCCCGGAGCTGCTGGGCACCGAGGTAGTGGCCAGGGCGCAGCGTGTGCTGCGCGAGGATGTGGTGGATAAGGTGCTCAAGCGCGATATCCCCGCGCTGTTCGATGTGCGCAACACCCTGCAGCTGGAGAAGCTGTACCTCTATTTCTGCGTCAACTCCGGCAATATCATCAACACCGCCGCCATGTGCCGTGCGCTGGAAGGCGTATCGCTGCCCACCCTGCTGCGCTATATGGAGTTCCTGCGCGATGCCAACCTCATCTACATCAGCCAGGCCTCCAACTACACCGGCAAGAAGGGAATCAGCAGCCAGCCCAAGGTTTATGTGGCGGATGCTGCGCTGAGCAATGCTTCCCTCATGCGCAACCCGTCCACCGTGACCGATGAAGTGCGCGGCATGATGGCTGAGACGACCGTGTACAAGCATTTCCACTCGGCATATGGCGCGTTCTGCCGCGTGGGCTACATCCGCATGCCGCGCACTCAGAAAGAGGTGGATGTGGTGGTGGATTTCCCGGACGAGCGCCGCTATCTCTGCGAGGTGAAATACCGCCACGACAGCTCAGTGAGCCAGCGGGATGCCATCAACACCCTGTGCCGGGAGCAATCGGCCCGGGCGGCCATCATTGCCACGCGTCATGTAGAGGATTTCGGGCTCAGTGTCGAACCCGGCGCCCTGCCTGTCTACCGCATTCCCTGTCCTGCACTCTGTTACCTGCTCGGTTATGTAGTGCCTGTGGAATCAATGTTTTAAATCATCATTAAAGTATGCTTTAATGATGGTGGTGTTGCTTTAACAGGAAACGGCGTGCGGTGGTGAACCGCACGCCGTTGAAGTTAACGGGACTGCCGGTGGGGCTTAAGCCTCGGGGGCAGCTTCGGCCTCGGCGCTGTAGTCGATGGCAGCGAGGGCCTGGTAGAGACGCCAGCGGCGCTGGATATCCTGCTCTTCCAGGGCGAGGAGCTTCTCGAAGTTGGCCTTGTTGGTCTTGGCGAGCATCTTGAAGCGGTTTTCGCCGCCCTTGCCGTCCACACCGATGAGGGCGTCGCGCACGGACATCTTGGGAGCCTTGCTCTTGATGGTGAGCGGGTTCTTGCCCTGCTTGATGTTATCCGGGTTGAAGTTGTAGAGCAACCAGCGGCCGCAGTCCACAGCGTCCTTCTGGCGGTCGAGACCCTGGGCCATGTTGATGCCGTGGTTGATGCAGTGGCTGTAGGCAATCACGAGGGCGGGGCCGTCGTAGGCCTCGGCCTCGGCCAGGGTCTTGAGGGTGTGCTCATCGTTGGAGCCCATGGCGATGGAGGCCACGTAGATGTTGCCGTAGGTCATGGCCATGTAGCCGATGTCCTTCTTCACCTGGTCCTTACCGCGGGTGGCGAACTTGGCCACAGCGGCGCGCGGGGTGGCCTTGGAGCACTGACCACCGGTGTTGGAGTACACCTCGGTGTCCATGACGAGCACCTTCACATTGCGGCCGGAGGCGAGGATGTGGTCCAGACCGCCGTAGCCGATGTCGTAGGCCCAGCCGTCGCCGCCGAGAATCCACACGGACTTGCTCACCAGGTAGTTGGCCTGTGCCTTGAGGGCGGCCAGCTCGGGGTCGTCGCCGCAGGCTGCCTTGATGGCGGCCACGGTTTCGCGGGCGTTCACCACCTCGGACTCGGTCTTCTGCGGGTTGCTCTTGATGGCTTCCACCAGCTTAGTGCCAATCTTGTCGGCAGCAGCTTCCAGGAGCTCCAGGGCGTATTCCTGCTTCTTGTCCAGTGAGACGCGGAAGCCAAGACCGAACTGGGCGTTGTCCTCGAAGAGGCTGTTGGCCCAGGCGGGGCCGCGGCCATCGGCATCGTGGGTCCAGGGGGTGGTGGGCAGGTTGCCGCCATAGATGGAGGAGCAGCCTGTGGCGTTGGCCACCACCAGGCGGTTGCCCAGCAGCTGGGTCAGAGCCTTGATGTAGGGAGTCTCACCGCAGCCGGCGCAGGCCCCGCTGAATTCGAAGAGCGGGCGCATGAACTGCTGGTCTTTCACCTGGCCGGGATTCAGCTTGGTGCGGTCAGCATCAGACAGCTTCTCGAAGAAGTTCCAGTTGTTGGTTTCGGGCTCCAGCGCTTCGGCTGCCGGGGTCATGGTCAGGGAGTTCGTGGGGCATACGCGGGTGCAGAGCGTGCAGCCCGTGCAGTCTGCGGCAGATACCTGAATGATGAACTTCTTGCCCTGCCAGTTCTTGTGCATCTTGCTGGCATCGGCGCTCTTGAAGGTTTCCGGGGCGCCTTCCAGCTCGGCGGGGTCTACCATCTTGGCGCGCAGGGCAGCGTGGGGGCACACGGTGGTGCACTTGCCGCACTGGATACAGGCCTTGCTGGTTTCGGTCTTCTCGGGGGTCCACACGGGGATTTCGAGGGCGAGGTTGCGCTTCTCGTACTGGGTGGTGCCGCTGGGGAAGGTGCCGTCCACCGGCATTTCGGAGACTTTCACGCTGTCGCCTTCGCCGATGACAATCTTGCCGAGCACGTCGCGCACGAAGGCAGGGGCGCCGGGGACCAGGGCGGGGGGCAGCTCGTGGCCGGTGATGGTGGAGCCCAGGGGCACTTCGTACAGGTTGGCCAGGGAGGCATCCACAGCCTGGATGTTCTTGGCCACCACTTCGTCACCCTTCTTGCCGTAGGTCTTCTTGATGGCTTCCTTGATGTAGCCGATGGCTTCATCGGAGGGAATCACGCCGGACAGGTGGAAGAAGCAGGTCTGCATGATCATGTTGATGCGGCCGCCCATGCCCGTGGCCTTGGCCACCTTGAAGGCATCGATGCAGTACATCTTGATGTTCTTGTCGATAATCTGCTGCTGCATGCGGGCGGGCAGGCTGTCCCACACCTTGTCGGCGGCCACCGGGGTATTGATGAGGAAGGTGGCGCCGGGAGCGGCATTCTTCAGGAAGTCGAAGGTGTTGAGCAGGCTGGGCTGGTGCAGGGCGATGAAGTTCGCGCTGGTGATGAGGTAGGTGCTGTGAATCGGCGTGGTGCCGAAGCGCAGGTGGGACACCGTGGAGGAGCCGGACTTCTTGGAGTCGTACACGAAGTAGCCCTGCACGTACAGGTCCGTGTGCTTGCCGATAATCTTGATGGCGTCCTTGTTGGCACCCACGGTGCCGTCGGAACCCAGACCATAGAACATGCAGCGGGTCACGGTGTCGGCCTCGGTGGTGAAGCTCGGGTCGTAGGCGATGGACTTGCCGGTCACGTCGTCCTCGATACCCACGGCAAAGCCGGTCATGGGGGTGTCCTTCTTCAGCTCGTCGAACACACCCTTCACCATGGCGGGGGTGAATTCCTTGGAGCCCAGGCCATAGCGGCCACCCACGATGAGGGGCATGGCGAAGGGCAGGGTGCCCTTCACAGAGGCATCGCTCAGGCTCTGCACCACATCCTGCAGCAGGGGTTCGCCCAGGCTGCCGGGTTCCTTGGTGCGGTCGAGCACGGCAATCTTCTTCACGGTCTTGGGCAGGGCTGCAATCACGTCCTCTGCCGGGAACGGGCGGTACAGGCGCACCTTCAGCACGCCGATGTCCTCGCTGAGGGCCTGCACGGTCTCAAGGCAGGCCTCGGCGCCGGAGCCCATGATGACGATGACGCGGGTGGCGGCGGGGTTGCCGATGTATTCCACGAGGTCGTAGCAGCGGCCGGTGAGCTCACCGAACTTCTTCATGGCCTTCTTCACAATGCCGGGCACGGCGTTGTAGAACTGGTTGACGGTTTCGCGACCCTGGAAGTACACGTCCGGGTTCTGGGCGGTGCCGCGGATGACGGGGGCATCCGGCGTGAGGGCGCGGGCGTGGAAGGCATCCACCAGGTCCTGGTCAATCATGGCGCGCAGCTGCTCATCGGTGATATCGGCAATCTTGCCCACTTCGTGAGAGGTGCGGAAACCATCGAAGAAGTTGATGAAGGGCACGCGGCTTTCCAGCGTGGCGGCGTGGGCAATGGCGGCCATATCCGGGGCTTCCTGGGTGGAGGCGCCGCAGAGCATGGCAAAGCCGGTGGAGCGGGCGCTCATCACGTCGCTGTGGTCACCGAAGATGGAAAGACCCTGGGCAGCCAGAGCGCGGGCGGCAATGTGGAAGACGCAGGGGGTCAGCTCACCCGCAATCTTGAACATGTTGGGAATCATGAGCAGCAGACCCTGGGAGGCCGTGAAGGTGGTGGCCATGGAGCCGGTCTGCAGAGCGCCGTGCACTGCACCGGCAGCACCTGCCTCAGATTCCATCTCTACGATGCTGGGGACCGTGCCCCAGAGATTCTTGCGATCTACAGCGGTCCAGGCCTCTGCCGATTCACCCATCGGCGAGGACGGGGTGATGGGGTAGATGGCGGCCACTTCAGAGCAACGGTACGCTACGGAGGCCACGGCCTCATTGGCGTCAATAGTGCTATATGTCGTGTTCATGGTGTTACAATGTTTGGGAAAATGATACCGGGTGCAGACAGTACACCCATAGTGTGGAAATTCTGCTTCCACGAGCCATATACTACACCTCCAAGGCCCCAAAAGCAATCAAAATCGACCTTATGGCTTATTTTAACCACGCGTGTCCCAAAGATTTTGTTCGCAATAGAAACATCAACAATATTTTTGAAGAAGCCTCCCCTCTGCTCGATAAATTGGAATATGCAGAAGTACGAGGTACGAGGTGGGAAGTGCGAAGTATAAAGTTAGGCAGGCTGCGCCTGCAGGTGTTTTCTATTGATAACAAATGGCGAGCCGCAAGGCTCGCGGAACTTTCACTTCGTACCTCCCAC
>JAGBDZ010000112.1 GCA_017937215.1 Akkermansia sp.
ACCCCGAGCGCAGCGTGAACGAAGGCCTGGGCTACATGTGGAACCCGGAAAAAGTGATGCTGGTGGATACCACCAGCGGCAAATCCATCGGCATGGTGCCCGCCGGCGCCACCGGGGAGGAGAAAGCCGCCCTGCTCACCCGCCTGCAGATCGAATACCCCCAGGCCAGTATCGGCGAAAAGAAAATGAGCTTCTGGCAGAGCCTGTTCAACCCTGAAATGTGGCTGCGCGCCGCCGGGCAGGTCTTCTTCTCCCTCTCCGTGGGCTCCGGCTCCATCTGCTGCTACGCCAGCTATGTGCGCCGCCGCAAAGATATAGCCTTGAGCGCCCTGAGCGCCGGCGCCGCCAACTCCGTGACGGAGGTGGGCCTGGCGGGGCTCACCATCGTGCCGGCAGCCCTGGCGCTGCTGGGCGTGGCCGCAGCCGCCACCGTGGGCACGTTCGGACTGGGCTTCAATGTGTTGCCGCAGGTATTCGCAGCCATGCCGGGTGGGCAGTTCTTCGGTGTACTGTTCTTCGTGCTGCTCTTCATCGGGGCGGTGACGAGCGCCCTTTCGCAGGTGCAGCCGGCCGTTTCCTTCGTAGAGGAATACTGGAACCTGCGCCGCGGGCAGAGCATTGCGCTGGTGGCTGGGCTGCTGCTGGTGGGCGCCGTCATCATCATCTGGTATACCAAGGACATGCTCGCGCTGGACAGCATCGACTTCTGGGTGGGCAGTCTCATCCTCTACGTGACCACCGGGCTCAACCTCATCTTCTTCAACCAGGTGTGGGGCACGCAGAACGGCATGAAGGAACTGGCCGATGGCTCCGCCATGCGCATCCCCTCCTGCGCAGCCTTCATCATCCGCTGGATTACCCCGGTCATCATGGTCACCATCTTTGCCGCCTGGATTTACCAGGAGCTCTTCATCACCCGCAGCCCGTATGTGGCCAACATCGTGGAAGGCCGCATCGGTGCCATCCTTCCGCTGGTCTGGGCCGTGGGCATCACCGTATTCTTCTGCATCGTGGCGGCCACCTCCCGCCGCTTCAACAAGTAAACTTCCACCAACGTCACAATCTACCGTGAGCACAAACAAGAAAACAGAAAACTGGAACACCAACCTCGGTGTGGTGCTGGCTGTGGCCGGCAGCGCCATCGGGTTCGGTAATTTCCTGCGCTTTCCCGGCCTGGCAGCCCAGTACGGCGGCGGCGCATTCATGATAGCCTACTTCACCGCCTTCCTGCTTCTGGGGATCCCCCTGAGCTGGGTGGAATGGGCCATCGGCCGCAAGGGTGGTTCGCTGGGTGGGCACTCCACCGCCAGCATCTTCTACCTTATCGGCGGCAAATCCCGCTGGAAATACCTCGGCGTGGCCGGCGTGGTTTCCACCATCGGCATCGCCATGTACTACATCCCGCTGGAAAGCTGGACCATCGGCTACGCCTGGCACACCGCCATGGGCGACCTGAACCTGAGCACTGCCGGTGAATACGGCAACTTCTTCGCCAATTACGTGGGGCTCACAGGCGATGGCTCGCTGTTCTACGGCGGCGGCAGCCAGCTGGTATTCTTCGCCCTGGCCATCCTGGCCAATATGTACGTGATATTCCGCGGCATCGGCAAGGGCATCGAATGGTTCTGCAAGTGGAGCATGCCGGTGCTGCTCATCACTGCCTTCATCATCCTGGCCCGTGTGCTCACCCTGGGCACCCCGGATGCCACCCACCCCGAGCGCAGCGTGAGCCAGGGTCTGGGCTACATGTGGAACCCCACCAAGACCATGCTCGTGGTCGATGGCAAGGAGGTCGAAATGGTGCCTGCCCAGGCCACCCCTGAGGAAAAGACCGCCCTCGTGCAGCAGATTCAGACTGCCAACCCCGGCAAGGAAGTTACCGAGAAGCACATCTCCCTCACCCAGGGGCTGCTGAACCCGGAAATGTGGCTCACCGCCGCCGGACAAGTCTTCTTCTCGCTCTCCATCGGCTTCGGCACCGTGTGTTCCTACGCCAGCTATGTGCGCCGCCGCAAGGATATTGCCCTGAGTTCTCTCACCGCCAATGCCGCCAACGAAGCCATTGAGGTAGGCGTGGCCGGCATGATGATTATCCCCGCCGCCGTGGCTCTGCTCGGTGTGGTAGCGGCCGCCGGCTGCGGCACCTTCGGGCTGGGATTCAACGTGCTGCCGCAGGTATTCGCCAGCATGCCGGGTGGCCAGTTCTTCGGCACCCTGTTCTTCGTGCTTCTCTTCATCGGCGCCATCACCAGTGCCATCTCCATGCTGCAGCCCTCGGTGGCCTTCCTGGAGGAATTCTGGAACCTGCGCCGCGTGCAAAGCGTGGCCCTGGTGGCTTTCCTTGTGACCGTAGGCACTCTCATGGTCGGCTGGTTCACCGAGGGGCTCATGGCGCTTGACACCATGGACTTCTGGTTCGGCACCATGTTCCTCTACCTCACCTCCTGCCTCTTCTTCACCATCTTCAACGTGGTGTGGGGCACGAGGAACGGCGTGGAGGAGCTCAAAGTCGGTTCCACCATTTCCCTGCCCCCGGGTCTGGGCTTCATCATCCGCTGGGTCACCCCGGGCATCCTGCTCACCATCTTTGCCGCCTGGCTCTACCAGAACATCTTCGTGAAGCAGAGCAGCCAGGTGGTGAACCTCATCAATGGCGAACCCGGAGCCGTCATCCCCGTGGCCTGGGTGGTGCTCGTCACCATCTTCTTCTGCTTCGTCATCTTCACTTCCCCCAATTTCCACAAAAACACCAACCCCGACGACTTTAACAATTAACCCCCATCCTCACTATTATGACTATCGCAGGTATCATCACCATGTTGCTTTCCATCGGCATCGTATGGGCTCTCTTCATCTCTTGCTGCGTACGCCTTGTCAAGAGCGACAAGACCGATGAACAGAAAGACTAAACACCCGCACTTAAACACCGTGAACACGCATCGTTCCCGA
The DNA here is from genome assembly GCA_017937215.1 of Akkermansia sp. GTDB lineage: Bacteria > Verrucomicrobiota > Verrucomicrobiia > Verrucomicrobiales > Akkermansiaceae > Akkermansia. The sequence goes on from JAGBDZ010000112.1 coordinate 2,950, forward strand.
ATGCTGCTGACCGCAGCACTGCTGTGCAGCAGTTTCATGTGCAGCTCCTGCTCCACGAATAAGCTGGTATACCCCGGCAGCCGCATGGAGCTGCCGGATGCCGCATGCGGGTATCCGGAGCAGGCCATCGTGCTGCAAGCGGAGGACGGCACCCAGCTGCGCGGTTGGTTCTTCAACCGAGGGGCTAATACCCCACTGGTAGCCATGTACGGCGGCAACGGCATGAATGTGGGCACCTTTGCCCACATTGCCGCGGCAGACTCCACCCGTTCGTACATTCTCATGAACTACCGCGGGTACGGCAACAGCGCCGGCGAACCCTCGGAAGAGAAGATTATGGCCGATGCCCGCTACGCCATCCGCTACGCCCGCACCCTCATGGGCAACCCGGGGGCCCAGCTCTACCTGGCCGGCTACAGCCTGGGCAGCGGTGTGGCCACCCAGCTGGCCGCCACGGAGAACCCGGCGGGTCTGGTGCTCATCTGCCCCTTCGATTCCATGACCAGCGTGGCGTGCAACGTGGTGCCCTTCTTCCCGCGGCTGCTGCCGCTGGACACGTGGCAGAGCACGAAATACGCCCCGCGCGTGACCTGCCCGGTCACCATCATGCGGGCAGATTACGATGACGTGGTGCCCGCCAACAGCACGGAAAAACTCATCCGCGCTTTCCGCACACCACCCGCCATCCGCCACTACCCGGCCAATCACAACAATGTGTTCACCGCCACCGGCTTCACCCAGGACCTCCTGCAGGCCATGCCGGTGACCGACCAGAGCCGCTTCGATTTCTGATTGTCCGCGCAATAATCATTCATGCCGCAACTTGCCCACGACGCTGGTTGCGGCATTTTTGTGCTTGTCAGCCTGAATGAAATTCAGTAAAAAGGAAGGCGTGAGACACTCCAGCCTGTACACTCCGTTCTTGATTACCTTCTTTCTGTCCATCGCCCAGCCTTCTGCCGGTTTCTGGGGCACCCCGGATGACAACAAAAAGGATGAGCCCGGCATGTGGGGCGCCTTTGTCACAGGTGCAAAAGAGAGCCTGAAGAAGTTTGAGGAAGACGCGGGCAACAAATACACACCCAAGTGGGAAGACATCCGCACCAGTGCCGGCGAAGCCATGGACCAGTTTGCCAAGGACGGCAAGGGATTTGACACCATGCAGCGCGCCGTACGCAAGACCAGGCGCCGCGTGCAGCGACTGGCTGCCGATGAAAGCTCTGCCCTGACCGGCCGTTTCTATGATTTGAAACAACCCGTGGCCCCCGGGGCCCGGCCGCTGAGCCGCCATTCCGTGGTCAGCTTCATCAAGGAATTCATGGATTCAGGCTGGGACATGAAGAAACTGGAGGATTACTACTCGCCGGATATCAAGCTATCCGCCCCGTACTTCTACCTGCCGCGCTGCAAAGCCGCCTACGCGCCGGAGGCTTTTGAATGCAACCGTGCAGACCAAACACGCCACGTGAATCCCCAGGACTGGCTGGTGGTCTACACCGGGCAGGTCACCGCTCCTGAAACCGGCACCTACCGCTTTGTCGGCATGGGCGATGACGCCATGGTGGTGCGCTTCAACGAGGAAGTGGTGCTGGAATCCGGCTGGTCCATTCCCTCCCGCAACAACATGACGCTGGGCACCTCCCGCGACTACCAGCGGCAGATTACCTCCGCAGAAGGCGGTCGCGCCCTCTACCAGTACGAGGAAACGCCGCACTGGAACCGCATGCTGGGCGGCATCGCCACCGGCAGCACCTTCCGGGTGGAACAAGGCAAGAGTTATCCCATCGCTATCCTTATCTCCGAAATCCCCGGCAATGAGTTCGGCTTCTGCCTCCTGATTGAGAAAGTGGCGGATGACGAATCGCCGCAGCACGGTACATTCTCCCCGGGCAAATCACCCGTGCTCGCCCTTTTCCGCACTAACGACACCACCCCCGACCTCGAAGAAATCGAGGAAAACCTCAAGCAGGAGGAGGCCGACTACACCGTGCGACTCCCCCTGGAAGCCCCACCCTTTGCCGAGGATTCCCCCATCTGGAAAGTCACCGCGGATAAGGACAGCGAAAAGCGAGGCCTCATGGAACGCGCCGCTGCCTCCATGGGCGACGAGGAAACCGCCATGGGCCGCCGAGTGGAAGGGAAGCATGGCAATAAGAAACCGCAGCACAAGCCCCGGAAGAAATGAAACACCCTCTCCTCACCCTCCTGCTGGGGGCAGCCGTGTTCGTTGCCCAGCCCGCCCGTGCTTTCTGGGATGATATTCTGTTGGATGGAGCGACGACACACAGGCCAACAACACCCGCAGAAGATAAAACTTTCACCGAAATACTGGAGGATGGAAAAAAGCTCGCCAGTGACATCTACCATGACATCACCGAGATATGTGGCAATATCAGTGGAAGCATCAAAACGGCATGCTCAGCTGTTCTCCTTCTTGCCGACAAGGATGCCCCGCTCCTCATCAAGCTCGAGCGACCGAAGGCCATTCTCCTGTTCATGGCAGATGATTTAGGGTATAATGACACCTCAGCCTACGGCTGTGAGCAAGTACCCTGCCCGAATGTACAACGTCTTGCCGACCAGGGGCTGCTCTTCACCGATGCGCACAGCACCAACTCCGTGTGCACCCCCTCGCGCTACTCGCTGCTCACCGGTCAGTATGCCTGGCGCCAGAAAGGCACCGGTATTCTGCCGGGAGATGCCGCCCTCATCCTGCCCACGCGCGACAAGGCTGCCACGCTGGGCACCCTCATGCAGCAGGCGGGCTACCGCACCGCCGCCATCGGCAAGTGGCACCTGGGCCTGGGCAGCGGCCATATTGACTGGAACCAGCCTATCTCCCCTGCCCCGGCAGACGTGGGTTTCGATTACTCCTTCATCATGGCCGCCACGGGTGACCGCGTACCCTGTGTGTACGTGGAAGATGGCAAGGTGCGCAACCTCGACCCGCAGGATCCCATCCGTGTGAACTACAAGGGGCAGACCTACCCCGGCGAGAAAACAGCCTCCACCCACCCCGAACTACTCAAACCCTGGGGACGCCCCAGCAACAAGCAGCATGCCGATACCATCATCGATGGCATCTCACGCATCGGCCACATGACCGGCGGCAACTCTGCCCTCTGGAAAGACCAGGACATTGCAGATGATATCACTTCCGCGGCAGAGAGCTTCATTACCAGCTGTGCAGGCAAGCCCCTGTTCCTCTACTTCTGCACCAATGATATCCACGTGCCGCGCGACCCGCACACCCGCTTCCGCGGCAAGAGCCCGCTCGGCATCCGCGGCGATGTGACCCTGCAGATGGATGATTCCCTGGGCCGCCTCATGACCGCCCTGCAGCAGGCCGGCTACAAGCCGGAGGAAACCCTCATCATTTTCACCAGCGACAACGGGCCCGTCATTTCCGATGGCTATGAGGACGGCGCACGCGAAGCCTGCGCCGGGCACCAGCCCGCCCACCCCTGGAGCGGCGGCAAGTACACCCTGCTGGAAGGTGGTACCCGCGTGCCTTTCATCGTTTCCTGGCCCGGCACCATCAAGCCCGGCATCAACTCTGCCCTCATGTGCCAGATGGATATCGGCCGCACCCTGGCCAGCCTCTGCGGCATCCATGTTCCCGCCGGTTCCATGCGCGATAGCGAGAATCACCTGTCCGCCCTGCTGGGGCTCAGCCAGCAAGCCCGCTCCGAGCTTGTGACCCAGGCATTCGAAGCCCCGCGCTATGCCCTGCGCAGCGGCCAGTGGAAATACATCCCCGCCTTCCGCCGCCAGCCCGAGCGTCTCTTCAACCTCGCTACTGACCCGGCCGAAAAGCACAACCTGGTCCCCACGCAGCCCGATAAGGCTGCAGAGCTCCGCACCAGGCTGCAGGAACTCACCAAGGACTCCGCCCACTGATTGCGACCATGCCCCGGAATCTCTACATCTGCTTCACCTGTCTGCGAGACTCTGCCCTGCTGCCCTTCCATTACAAGGCCCTGCAGGACGCGGTGCCGGGAGCACCCGTCTACTATGTGTACGACAAGCATGAAGCAGGCGGAGCCACTGTTCCCGCCGGGGCATTCAAAGTCCGGGCAGACTTTCCCCGCAACGGCAACCTGATGGGGCTGGAATGCCACTTGGGAATGCTCAGGACCATGCAGTTCCTCGCCAGGCGCCATCCGCATGCCAATGTGGTCAAGATTGATTCCGACGTTTTCCTGCTGAGTGATTACTTCCTCAGCACCCTGGGCTCAGAGCATGACATGGTCGGTGTGGCTCCGGCAAAATCATACTATTGCAAAGGTACCTGCTACGGCATGACCACCGGCATCATTGACAAGGTCATCCACTACTTGTCAGACGGTTACCAGGACCGCAGCAACCGCCTGGAAGACAGCGTCATCTCCATGGTCGCCGCCATTGTTTCCGAGGCCAATAAGGTCAGAATCCTCAACGCGGCCAATGCCGATGAAAGTGAAATCCTCTACACCATCTTCCACAAAGGTTTCCTCGAATTCCCCGATGTGCTCCACAATGTGCGCGGATTCCTGGACTGCGGAGACCCGCTTTACACCGGCGATTACCCGGACTCCACCGCCGCGAAGGTAAAAGCCATGCAGTTTGTGCTGCAGCACCTCCGGAAATAGTGAGCAGGGAAGCGCTTCGCACCCGGCAACGGCCCCCTTTATCGGGCCGTTTTGCGCTTATCGGAAGCCTCGATTATTGATGCGGCAATTAAAGATTGATGAGTTCTACGCATTTAACAAATTGGAATTTGGCGAGCCGCAGGCGAGCGGAAACTTGAGCCCGCAAGGGCGACAGAATCATAGCCCAGCGTGGAGCCGCCACGCGGCGGAACGCTGGGTTTGGAATAAAGCATAACCGGAACCCCGACCAACGTGGAGGGGTGGCAGGGAGGCCACCGCTTTCGCCTTGATTTGCCTGCCTCACAATGGTATTATGCAAGCGTGTTGTAAATAATATGTCGCATAGCTTTTCCAATCTGAATGTGCATCTTATATTCCATACCAAGAGCGGCA
>JAGBDZ010000113.1 GCA_017937215.1 Akkermansia sp.
ACCATACCCAGCGTTCCGCCGCGTGGCGGCTCCACGCTGGGCTATGATTCTGTCGCCCTTGCGGGCTCGGAATTCCTCGGGCTTTCAGCCCGACAAAGTCCAATTTATCGAGCTCCGTACTCAAACTTTGGGACACGTGTGCCCGAAAAATGGAAGTTTATCGGGAGCGGTGCATGGGGTATACAGTTCCATGCACCCTGATGCGTTTGAGTCAGACTCAGCGCAGTTTGATGATGTAGCGGCCCATGGTCATGCCGATGGCATCGGCCGCGGGCATGGTTTTGCGGGCATGCATGGCACCCCAGGAATCAGTGTAGATGATGGTTTTGTTCTTGAGGTTGTAGCCGATAATGAGGCGGGCGTGGCCGCCGCGATCCTGAGGCAGGGGGATTTCCTCCTGGTAGATGCCGACCATGACCAGCCAGATGACGGGGGAGCCGCCATCGATGCTCTTCTTGATGTCCTTGAGCCACTTGTTCACCTGGCTGTTTTTGCCGGCGCGGGCTTTGCGGAGGATCTCGGCATCCGCCGTGCCGAAGATGTCGCTCTGGAAGCTGACGGTGGGTTTATCCTCGCGCTTGGCAAGTTTGTTGTATGGTTCGATGATGGATTTGTGAGTGCTGAGGAAGTCCTCCAGCACGATGAACTTGGTGTGGAACTTCTTGCAGACATCCTTCATGGCTTGTTCCATGGCGTAGGAGGTGGTGCCGCCGCCGGCGTTGCTGTTGCACACGGCGGCCAGGGCGTGCTGGTCTACCTTGTCCATGCCGTAGAAGGCGAAGACCCGAGCCAGGGTGGCGGGCATGCAGTAGCCTTTTGTGCCCTGGTCTACCATGGGCACGCCTTTGAGCCACACGGTGCCGTCCTCTTCGGTGGTGATGCTGCCGCGCAGTTCGTTCTTGCGCACGGTGTCGCGTGCGCCGCCGGCATTGAGCGCCTTGGCGGTGGCGGCCATATTCAGGCGGATGAATTCGCCCTCGAAGCTGTTATTTTTGCCGGTGGAGCTGGTTTCCAGGCGGATGAGGCCGCCCTCCCACTTCCACTCCCAGGACTTGAGCTTGACGGCAGAATCCTTTTTGTTGTTGCGGCGGATTTTTCCGCGCACTCCGGTGAGGGTGTCCATGGCGCTGCGTGCGTCGTTTAACGTGGCGTTGAAATCATCTTCGCCGATGGTGCCGTCGTCGCCTTTGTTATACAGCATGGCCTGCAGGGAAACAGGTTTTCCCTCTGCCACGGTGATGATGACTTCGCCCGAGTTCAGGTCTCCGAAGCTCAGGCCGCTGGTGCGCAGGTGTTCATCATCCGGCTGGCTGCAGTGCACTCCCTGCAGACTTTCTTTGGTGTCCTGTTTCCAGAAGTCACCGGTTTTGATGCTTTCTGCAAGATCAAGTGCTATGGCTGTGGAGCAGCAGAGAAAAAAGGCGAATAGGCGGAACATGCTGCTATGATAGCCGATGAAGCGCGGCACTGCAAGCTAAATTATTGCGGGTCGTTATCCCGCCCCAGGAGCTGGCGCACGCTGTTTTTGTGCTGGCGGTAGTAGTCCCGGTAGTGGATGATATCGGGCTGGGGCGTTTTGTTGCGTCGGTGCTCGGTGTAGCTGTTCTGCTGGCCGGTGTTGTAGGGCTCGTAATCCGTCAGGTAGTGGGTTTTGCTGCGGTCGTCGCGGGTGCGGCCTTCCAGGTCGGAGCGGTCGTCGTGGGTAGCGCCGGTGTAGCGGTCAGAGAAGCTGATGCCGTGGCTCGCATCCATGAAATCCGGCCGCAGGTCGGTGGAATACATGGAGTTGGTGGTTTTCTCGATGCCGTCCTTGCCTGTGGAGAAGCGCTTGCCGGCGCCGGCAAAGCCGTCCTCACGCAAATCGAGGTGCTTTCCGGTATCGAAGGACCCGGTAGCAAAAGGTTTGTCGATGCGGCGGGCATCATCCAGTTCGCGTTGGAATGAACTCACCTTGGAGGAGGTGGTCTGCGGCACGCCGTCCTTGGTTTTCTGCTCGGAGAAAGCGGCGTCGAAGCGCTTTTCGAAGGTGGACATGAGGTCCTTTTCGCCACCGCCGTCCTCTTCGTCTTTCACCTCGTTTCCCTGCGCATCATACACCGTGCGCACCGGGGTGCACGCAGTGCAGCAGAGCAGCAGAACGAGGGGCAGCCAGCGCAGCATGGTGGTGGTGATAGGGGAGGAGATTACTTATCCTGCTCCTGCACCATATCCGGGGTCACCTTGTAGGAGGCTCCGCAGCGCGGGCAGTTAATTTCCAGGAATCCCTGCTCGGAAAGCAGGTCGGCAAAGTCGTGCTTCATGGCGCGCACCACCGGCAGAATCTTCTCCACCGTGCAGCCGCAGCGGAACTTGAACTTGCGCGTCTCCAGCAGCTTGGTCTGCTCCACCTCGCTGATGGCGCGCACGTCCTCCATCGTGAGCTCCTGCAGCCAGTCGTGGTCGGCATCCGGCTGGGCGGTGATGAGGGCGAACTTGTCTTCCCCCAGGTCGAAGGCGCGGGACTGGCGCTGCTCACTCTGGCGGTAAAAGTCCTGCACCCATTCCTCCACCGGGCCCTGGGGCAGGGTGATGACGGAGGTTTGCGGCTCCTTGTTGGGCAGCAGGTTCTGGGCAAAGAGCATGTTCTTATCCGTCTCGCGCACCCCTTCGCGGAAGGCGCGGCCCACCACATCCTCTGTCAGCGAGGAGCCGGAGATGAAGTAGTTGGCCAGCCGCGGGGTGCACACATTGAAGGTCCAGGCGTGGTATTCCTGCCAGGGGCGCGAAACCAGGTGCAGCGTGAAATACGCCAGCAGTTTCTTGAGGACGGTATCTTCCGTCTCCGCATTGCGCAGCCCGTGCTGCATGAGATGCAGGTAATAGTCCACGAATAGGGGCGAAAAATCTGCCCGCAGCAGCAGGCAGTTGCGCCCCCGCACAAAGATGGATTCTACCTTCGTGAACTCCTCAACCGGTTTCTGTTCTGCTTCCGTCATGGCGTGAACTTATCTTACTTCAACGGTATTAGTCGCGCAAGCTCAAAGATTCATTCAAAATTAAAAATCCGGCTTTCAGGATTCGATGCCGCTGCGGCGGAGGAGGGCAGCGGAGTCGGGGTCGCGGTGCATGAAGTTGCGGTAGAGCTCGGCAGCGGGGCGGGAGTTGCCCTGTGAGAGGATGCAGCGGCGGAAATCACGGCCGGTGGCGGGGTTGAAAATGCCCTCCTGAGCAAAGCGGGAGAAGGCGTCGGCGTCGAGCACCTCGGCCCATTTGTAGGAATAGTAGCCGCTTTCGTAGCCGCCGTCGAAGATGTGGGAGAAGGCGCGCAGCACGCTGTTGCCCTGTTCGGTGGTGGGCACACGGTAATCGGCCAGGATTTCACGGTCCACTTCTTCCACATCGCGGCCCAGGTAGGTGGCGGTGTTGGTATGCAGCTCCAGGTCAATTTTGCCGAAGCAGAGCTGGCGCATGAAGAAGGTGGCGGCGCCGTAGTTGCGGGCAGCCAGCATCTTGTCCATGAGCTCGCGGGGCATAAGCTCGCCGCTCTGCCAGTGGCGGGCGTAGCGGGCAATGGCTTCAGGCTCCCAGGTCCAGTTCTCGTTAATCTGGCTGGGCAGTTCCACGAAGTCCCAGGCCACATTGCAGCCGGAGAGGGAGCGCACCTCCACATTGCTGAGCACCTGGTGCAGCAGGTGGCCGAACTCGTGGAAAACGGTCTCCACCTCGTAGTGGCTGAGCAGGGCGGGCTTCTCGCCCACCGGGCGGCTCATGTTGCCGCACATCAGCGCCAGGTGGGGGATGCGCGGCCGGCCGTCCACAGGCGGCAGACCGGTGGAGAGCGCATCCATCCATGCGCCGGCGCGTTTCACATCGCGCGGGTACCAGTCGGCGTAGAACGAGCCCAGGTGCTCGCCGCTTTCCTCATCGTGCACTTCGTAAAAGAGCACCTCCGGGTGCCACACCTCCACGGTGCCGGCGGGCAGTTCCTCGCCGACTTGCAGGCAGGTGGTCGGGCGCTGGGTGAAGCGTATGCCGTAGAGCCCGGCATAGATGGAGAACATGCCCTCCAGCACGTTCTGCATGGCATAGTAGGGGCGCAGTTCCTCGGTGTCGAAATCGTAGAGAGCCTTGCGGCGCTTCTCGCTCCAGTAGCCCACGGACCAGGGCTCCAGCGCGGGGATGTCGGTGCCGGTCTGCTCCTCGGCAAAGCGGCGGATGGCTTCCTGCTCGGTCAGGAAGGCGGGGCGCACCTGCTTGTGCAGGTGGTTGATGAAATCCAGCGCGTTCTGCCCGCTGCCGGCCATGCGGCGGCTGGTCACGTAGTCGGAGTAGCGCCCATAGCCCAGCAAGGCGGCTTTCTCCGCACGCAGGGTGAGAATCTGGTTGATGAGCGGGGCGTTGTCGAACTCACCCGTGCCCTTGGTCTGCATGGCGCGCCACACGCGCTCGCGCAGAGCGGCGTTCTCTGCAAAGGTGAGCACCGGTTGCACCGAGGTGAACTGCAGCGTGAAGCGCCACTGGGGGGCCTCCTCGCTGCCGTGGCCCTTGGACAGTGCGTCCTGGCGGGCGGCCTCGCGGGCAGATTCCGGCAGCCCGGCCAGCTCTGCTTCATCGGCGGTCACGTATTCCCAGGCGTTGGTGGAGTCCAGCACGTGCTCGCCGAAGGTCTGGGAAAGCTGAGCCAGCTCGGTGGAAAGCTCGGCATAGCGGGCTTTCTTGTCCTCCGGCAGGTCGGCGCCGCTCTCGCGGAAATCGGCCAGAGTCTCGCTGATGAAACGCTGTTTCACGGGCGAAAGTTCCTGCACCCAGGGCTGGGCGGCGGCATTCTTGAGCACGGCGTAGAGCTGCGGGTTGAGGGTTACGCTGCTGGAGTAGATGACCACCTCGGGCATGAGCTCGTTGATGACCTCGCGCAGCTCCGGCGAATCCATGACCGAGCGCAGGTGGTTGAGGCGCTGCCAGCCGCGCATGAGGGCGGCGCTGCTGTTTTCCAGCGCGTCGAAGGTGTTGGCGTAGGTTGGTTCCTGCACCTGGCAGATGCTTTCTACAGCAGCCTTGGCCTGTTCGATGGTCAGGCGGATATCCGTGCGGGCTTTTTCCGGGGTCAGCTGTGACCAGGCCGGCAGCTGGGTGTCGTCAAGAAAGGGGTGTTCCAGTGTCATCTTGCCACCCATGATACCAGATGCCGCCGGGCGCGGCAATAAGCCATTGCGTTCTACTGAATCCACGCATGGCCACCGGCCATGGATTTCATTGAGCGAAGCGACTCGTTGCCGCTGCCCGCGCAGCGGTACTACCGATTTAGTGTTCTATGGCCGTATCCGCACCCCTTGGGAAATGCAAGTTCCTTTGCATTTTGCCGCAATTTTGGCAAAAGTTCCTTTGCATTTTGCCGTAAATTTGGCAAAAGTTCCTTTGCATTTTGCCGAAATAGGCATAAACGAGCTTGACTATGAATGCTGTATGCGATATCTTGTGTTTGAGAGTTGAAAGGAGTCAGATATGGAACGCTGGAGTGTGGAAAAATTAAAGCATTGGAGGGAGCATCCGTATAGAAAACCTATGCTGTTGCTGGGCGCTCGGCAGGTTGGAAAAACGTGGTTGATGCAGGAATTCGGAGCTCGATATTACAAGAACGTGGTGTATGTCCGGTTTGATAAGGAGCCTCTGATGAAGGAGTCCTTTGAGAAGGATTATCGGATACCCCGGTTGCTGAAAGATTTGCAGATTCATGGGGATGTGGACATTGTGCCGGGAGAGACGCTGATTCTGCTGGATGAGATACAGGAATGCCCCAGTGCATTAACCAGCCTGAAGTATTTTTGCGAGGATGCCCCTGAGCAGCATATCATTGCTGCGGGGTCGCTGTTAGGTGTGGCTGAACATAGAGGAACCGGATTTCCGGTGGGCAAGGTTGACAGGATGTACCTGGGGCCTATGTCGTTCACTGAATTTCTGCAAGCCACCGGGAATGGCCGGTATGTACAGTTGCTCAGAGAAAAAGATTGGGAAACGCTGTCTCGTTTTCATGAACGGCTCGCAGAGCACCTGCGTTGCTACTATTACATAGGCGGTATGCCGGAAGTTGTGACGCGTTATGTGGCCACTGGCAGTTTCAAAGAAGCCCGGGAAGTGCAGTTGAGGTTGCTGGCGGATTATTGCGCTGATTTCAGTAAGCATGCAACGCCTGCGGAATCGCACTTAATTAACCAGATATGGAAAGCGCTTCCGGGGCAGTTATCGCGAGAGGACAAGCGCTTCGTGCAAAGCGATGTTGCTCCGGGTGTAAAAACGGACAGACTGAGAGGGCCCATTCGCTGGCTGGCTGACGCAGGGCTTGTGAACATTGTGCAGCGCGTTACTCGTCCGGAGATGCCGCTGGAAGCATTTACCGATGCTGCATTCAAGATGTTTTTTGTTGATGTCGGCTTGCTGGCTGCACGTTGCAAGTTGTCGGCATCCGTCATGCTTGATGCGAATGCCATTTTTGGTCAATTCAAGGGAGCCCTTACAGAACAGTATGTGCAACAGCAGATTGCAACAGAACTTGGAGCAACGCTGCACTATTGGAGTGCGGAGAGAGCTCAGGCGGAAGTCGATTTCCTGTATGAGGGAGAAAATGAAATAGTGCCGCTGGAAGTAAAGGCGGAACGGAACCTGCGCGCCAAGAGTCTGCAAAGTTTCTACCGCCGGTATCGGCGGCCATTAGCCGTGCGTACTTCGATGCAACCCTACGCGATCAATAAGGTAGATGTTGCTGCCACAAAGGATAGCCCTGCCGGAAGTTACCTGGTAATTGATTTGCCGCTGTACGCAATCAGTCTTCTGGCTGAAGCAGTGGCCGAGGTATTGCCCCAGTGATGCAGCCTGGATTTCAATCCGGTAGACCTGCAGAAAGAGGACCAGGGTGGATAAGCTTGCGATGGTGTATCGTGCAAGTCTGCGAATCTGCCGTATGCGCGCGATTGGTTTTACTGCTCCTGGTGGGGGGTATTGTCGTGTTCGAGCAGGGAGCGGTAGGAGGGCAGCTGCCAGTTCATGTAAACAGCTACCATGCGCACCACAAATACCACGATGGTACCCAGAATGTAGGATATCTGGTAGGGGCAGTTGAAATACTGAAGCACGATGAAGAGCAGACTGCCGGAGAAAGCGGCTGAGGCGTATACTTCCTTGGAGCGGAATACGTAGGGCACGTTGCCGGTGAGTACATCGCGCAGGGCGCCGCCGGCCACACCGGTGCACACGCCCATGCAGATGCAGACGATGCCGGGGCAGCCCAGATAATAGGCCTTGGCCGCCCCCAGCAGAGTGAAGAAGGCCATGGCAAAGGCGTCGGCCACGCGGATGGTGCCCACAGGCGGGTTCCAGAAGCGGGTCACATAGAACATGATGAGCGAGGTGATGAGCGCCATGTACAGGAATTGCACATCGTGCCCCACCACCCAGTATACCGTGACGGGGGTGCCATCCTGGGTCATCATGCCATTGAGCAGAATATCGCGCACGGTACCGCCGCCCAGGGAGGCAATGGTGCCGCAGACCAGTACGCCCACAATGTCCATGCGCACGCGGCTGGATGCCGTGGCGCCGGCAATGGCGCCCACCACGGTGGCGAAGATGCAGCAGATGTAGAACAGGGGGTGCTCCCCGAAGTTCTGCACCGCCTGCAAACTATCTAAGCTGCATGTGTCCACCATGTCACTTCAATGCCTTGGAAAGTAACCAGAAGATGAAGAGCAGCAGCAGAACCGGCCAGAATATCTGGATGGCGCCGATAGCCACCACGATGAACAGCGCCAGTCCCAACAGCACCACGAGCAGCGGGCCGAGCAGACCGCTCTGCTTCAGGATGGTGAAGAGACCGGGGTTGCGGACTTCTTCTTCCTCCTCGTTGAGGTTGACAGTGTGGAGGGGGCGCCAGGTGTTGTTGTCGGCCCGGCGTACCCAGGTCTCGTTGCTGATTTCGCCTGTGGCACGTAGCCGCACCAGGTCAGCCCCGGTCACGGGGCCTACCTTCTCGGTGCCGGTGTCGTAATAGAACTTGCGTGCCATGGTTGATTATCGGAAGATTATGCGTGGATAGCGCGGCCATCAGCGGCCAGCACGGCCTCGTGAATCGCCTCCGACAGCGTTGGGTGGGCGTAAATCATGGCGTTGAGGTCAGCATCCGTCAGCTCGCTGTTCAGCGCGAGCTCCGGAGCGGTGAGCAGCTCGGTGGCGTTGTCGCCCACGATGTGGGCACCCAGCAGCTCGCCGTTCTCTTTGCCGAAGAGCAGCTTCACGAAGCCCTCGGTATCACCACCGGCCACGGCGCGGCCAATGGCCTGGAAGGGGAACTTGCCCACCTTGTATTCCACGCCGGCGGCCTTGAGCTCGCGCTCGCGCTTGCCCACGCTGGCCACTTGCGGGTGGCAGTAGGTGCACCCCGGCACAACGACGGCCTGTTTCGGGGTGTGGCCATCCACATACATGCCTTCCACGGCCTGTTCGGCCTCGTAGCTGGCGGTGTGGGCCAGCATGATGCCGCCGATGCAGTCGCCCACGGCGTACACGCCCTTGATGCTGGTTTCGTAGCGCTCATTCACCTTGATGAAGCCGCGCTCGGTGAGCTCCAGCCCATTGGCATCCGGCACCACGGGCACCACGCCGATGGCCACGAGGCACACATCGGCGGTGATTTCCTGCACCTTGCCGTTCTTGGCGGTGATGGTGGCGGTCACGCTGTCGCCGTTGTCCTTGAGGGCATCCACCTTGGCGCCGGCCATGCAGGTGATACCCTGCTTCTTGAATGAGCGCTCCACGGCCTGGCTCACGTCGTCATCCTCATTGGGCAGGATGCGCGGCAGAGCCTCCACCAGGGTCACTTTGGTGCCGAAGCAGTGGTACACGTAGGAAAGCTCAGAGCCGATGGCACCGGAGCCAATCACAATCATGCTCTCGGGGCGCGTCTTCATGACCAGGGCATCCTTGCTGCCGATGATGGTCTTGCCGTTGAAGGGGAACACGGGCACCTCGCGGGTGCGGGCGCCGGTGGCAATGAGAATCTGCGGGGCTTCCAGGGTGGTCACGGTGCCGTCTGCTGCGGTCACTTCCACCTTGCCGGGACCGGGAATGCTGGCCACGCCGGCCACGCTCTCCACCTTGTTTTTCTTGAACAGAAAGGCGATGCCGGCGGAGAGCCGGTCGCTGATCTGGCGGGAACGGCCGATAACGGCCTCCCAGTCCACGCTGAGACCTTCAGTCGCAATGCCGAATTCGGCCGCGCGCTTGTTGATGGTGTTGTATACCTCGCCGTTCTTCAGCAGGGCTTTGGTCGGGATGCAGCCCCAGTTCAGGCAGGTGCCGCCCACGCGCTCCCGCTCCACGCACACCACGCGCTTGCCCAGCTGGGCCGCACGGATTGCGCCAACATAACCGGCAGGACCGCCACCAATCACAATCAGGTCGTAACTCATATCGTCATTCTACTCCCGCCGCGCGCGTGTGGCAATGATGAAAGTGGCGGTATGACTCTAAATTCTTTGCACACGTGTCTTAAAGATTTTTTTTCTGAGAGATGCAAGTGCTGATAAATCCAAGGTTTTCCGAAAAGCGCCTTTGAAAGAAGCCTCCCCCGCTGCGCGATAATCTGGAATTTGGCGAGCCGCAGGCGAGCGGAAACTTGAGCCCGCAAGGGCGACAGAATCATAGCCCAGCGTGGAGCCGCCACGCGGCGGAACGCTGGGTTTGGAATAAAACATAACCGGAACCCCGACCAACGTGGAGGGGTG
>JAGBDZ010000114.1 GCA_017937215.1 Akkermansia sp.
CGCCCTCCGGGCTCAGAATTCCGCGCACTACGTGCGCCTGTATGGGCTCTGCAAAGTCCAATTTATCGCGCAGTTTTTCATATTTTGGGACCTATGCGGGGCAGTCGGGGTTAATCGGCAAAGCTGGCGTAGTTCGGAAATCCCGGTGGGGCCAGCAGCTCCAGCTCGTGAATGAGGCCGTAGAGGTCCTGGTGGGCAATGGTGCATTGCTTCATGTGGATGGAGAGCAGATAAAGCGAGAGTTTGATGACCGAGGTGCGGTCGATTTCCCAATCGAGCATCAATTCGTTCATGTACTGTTCCATCATGGTGGTGCTGCGGAAAGTGTAGGCGCGTCTCATAGATACAGTAAAGCATAGCGGATTGTTAATCCGCTATGCTCTGCTTTCAGTCGCTATCCTGCAAGCCATAGCTTCTTACGAATATGCAGACGGGAACGTATCTGCATGAGGAATGGATGCATTACCCCGGCACCGGGTTCATAAACAGCTTAATGGTGTGCAATGGGGTTCCCCCTGTACTTTTTTGCTTGACGCCGGATTAACAATCCGATCCAGTGTAATAATATGAAGACCCAAATGACAGATAAGATGCGGCTGCGTGAGTCGCTGCGCCTGGCGCTGGCCCTGCTGGGGGAGGGCGAGACCGTGAGCTTCAGCCGGGCGGTGCAGGAATCTCTGCAGGCGCGAGCCGGTCGGCGTCCGCGCACACTGGCCGAAATCCGGAGTGTGTGCACGCGCCTGATACGAGTGGCACCCGGGCTGGCAGAGCGCCCTGTGCGGGAAATAGGGCGGCGCGATTGCATGGAGCTGCTGCAACGAGCCGGCACCCCGCGCCAGCAGCACAAGTGGCGGGCCATACTGCATGGCGTGTTTGAGCACTGCCGCCGCCAGGAATGGTGCCTTACGAACCCGGTGGAGCTGATTCCGGCTCCCCTGTTGCAGGAACAGGAGATTCGCCCGCTGAACTGGGCTGAGCTGCAGCGCCTGACTCGCCTGGCACGTTGCGCGCCGCACCGCTGCTGCATGCCGGCGCTGGGGCTCATGCTCTGGGCCGGTGTGCGCCCGGCGGAGGTGACGCGGCTGCACTGGCAGGACATTGATTGGGAGGAGTCCGTGATTTCGCTGCGGCCCATGCATTCCAAGACCGGCGGGTGCCGGCACATCAGGTTGCATGCGGTGCTGCGTGCCTGGCTGCGCGAGTATGGCCCGGGGCAGGGCTGCATCTGCCCATCCAACTGGCAGCGGCGCTGGCGGCGCTTGCGTGACGGCGCCGGGCTTACCCCCTGGCGGCAGGATGTCCTGCGGCACACGTTTGCCAGCTACCATGCCAAGCATTTTCACCATTTTGCCCACCTGCAGGAGGACATGGGGCACCGCTCTGCCGCGTTGCTTCGCACCCGGTATCTGAGCATGCGCGGGCTCACCGCGGGGCTTGCGGCAAAGTTCTGGAGCCCGGGCGCGCTATGACAAAGCGGTGCGTTGCATTCGTTAGAGTCTGTTGTATGATGGAAGCATGTTCATTTTTACTGTGAAGCAAGGCCACTGTGCCATTGTTGAGATGTTCGGCAAGCCTGTATCGGTGAAGAAGAGTGGCTTGCAGTTCCGCATTCCTTTCCTGCAGCGTCTGCGCGATGTGTCGCCCGCCTGGGGTACCCTGACCAATAAGGATGGCTACTACATTGAGCTGACAGAGCAGCTGCTTGATACGCAGCCTCGCTCCTGCATCACCAAGGACAACGCCACCATGCAGATGAACTGCGTGGTACGCTGGCGCATCACCGACCCCATCAAGGCGGTGTACGAGGTGGAACGCCTGCACCAGTCGCTCATTGAACTGGTGCTCAATGAGATGCGCTCCCTTATCGGTAGCCGGAATCTGGATGAGATTCTGTCCTCCCGCTCGGAGATGTCGGAGATGGTCACGCTGGCTGTTTCCTCCACCGTGGCACGCTGGGGCATTGCTATCACCTCCATTGAAATCAAGGAACTTACCACCGATTCCGAGACCCGCGAGGCCATGCTTCGCCAGATGGAGGCTGAGCGCATCAGCCGCTCCACCGCCTTGCAGGCAGAAGGCGAGAGCACAGCCAAAATCCGCCTGGCTGAGGCCGAAAAACAGGCAGCTATTCTCCGCGCTCAGGGCGCAGCGGAGGCTCTGCATCTGGCCGCCGAAGCCGAGGCAGCCTATGTGGAGCGCCTGTCCACCATCATCGGGGCAGATGCCGCCGCCAAAGTGCTCATGAACCGCCAGGCGCTGGAGGGCTACGCCACCATTTCCACCAACCCGGCCTCCACCGTGTACCTGCCCAACAGCGTGCCCGCCGTGGTCGACCTCAAACGCTGATGCCGACCATGACCACCGCTCTGTTCCTGGCCGATTTTTTCGGCGTGTCGAATGGCACTTTCCTGCACTGGATGCTGGCTATCAGCCTCACCCTGCTGGTGCTCGATGTTTTCTGCAACACGGAGTTCCTTTCCTGGATATCCATGCTGGTCTTTGCGCTCTGGGGTACCATGCAGTTTGACCTCCCGGTGCAGTGGATGGTGCTGGTCTACATTGTCATCCTCATTATCTGCGCCGTGTTTTACTACACGCTGTGGACCCACTGTGTCCGCCGCCTGGTCATGGATATCATTCTGCGCCGCGCCCCCAAGGAGGCGCAGGAGAACCTGGCCGGCACGCGTGGCCGTATCGTGGGGCAGGGCGATAACCTCAGCGTCAAATACGGCGACCAGTTCCTGCCCGTGGCGGAGGCGTGCCGCAGCGGGCTCGAAGCCGGCACCCCGGTGGTCATCACCGCGGTGAAAGACGGTTTTGCCATGGTGCAGGCAGAACATGATTATTGACGCGGCAATTAAAGATTGATGTGTTATACGTATCGGAGGGGTAACAAATTGGAATTTGTAGAGTAGTTTGCGGAGCGTCAGCGTAGCGGAATTTTGAGCCCGTCAGGGCGGCATAATAATA
>JAGBDZ010000115.1 GCA_017937215.1 Akkermansia sp.
GGCTCGCCCATGCCCATGAACACAAGGTTATCCACACGCTCACCGGCAATCTGCTCCGCGGCCAGTATCTGCCCCAGGATTTCGGAAGCCGTCAGGTTACGCGTAAACCCCAGCAACCCGCTGGCGCAGAAGCGGCAGCCGAACGCGCACCCCACCTGCGAGGAAACACAGAGCGTGAGACGCGAGCTGTGTGCGCCCCCCTGCCCCACAGCCGCGGGGATGATGACAGATTCCACCAGGTGGCCGTCCTGCATGCGGGAAAGGAACTTGCGGGTGGTGCCGGTGGTGCTGGCGTTCACCTCCACCACCTCCAGCGGGCGCAGACAGAATTGCTCCGCCAGCTCTGCGCGCAGCGCAGGGGGCAGATTACTCATCTGCTCAAAGGAAGTGGCACGGTGTTTCCAGATCCACTCCTGCAGCTGGGTGGCGCGGAATGCCTTGTGGCCCAAGCCGCCCAGCAGCTCCACCAGAGCCTCGCGTGTGTATTCCAGCAGGCAGTCCATGGTGGTTACAGCAGCGTGTTCACATACTCATCCGCCTTGAAGGGGATGAGGTCGTCCTTGCCTTCACCGATGCCCAGGAACACCGGGGATATCCCCAGCTCATCCTGAATAGCCACCGCCACACCGCCCTTGCCGGAGCCGTCCATCTTGGTGACCACCACCGCCGTGAGCGGCGTGGCCTTGTGGAACTCGCGGGCCTGCATCAGGGCGTTGCCGCCGGTGGTGGCATCCACCACCAGGTAGCAGGCCTGGGGGGCATCTGCATCCTGCTTGGCAATGGAACGGCGGATTTTGGAAAGTTCTTCCATGAGGTTGTGGCGGGTGTGCAGGCGACCTGCGGTATCGCAGATGAGGTACTGCACCCCCCCATTAATAGCGCGGGTATGCGCCTCATAGCACACGGAGGCGGGGTCCTGATTTTCGCGCCCTTTGTACAACGGCACCTGCAGGCGCGAGGCCCAGCTTTCCAGCTGCTCCACCGCTGCGGCACGGAAGGTATCAGCCGCGGCCAGCAGCACCTTATGCCCCTGCTTCTGCAGCAGGTGGGCCAGCTTGGCGCTGGTGGTGGTCTTGCCGGCGCCATTCACGCCCACCATCATGATGACCACAGGCTTGCCGGTCGCCGGGGCGGGCAACTGCGGCAGATTGGCGGGAAATGCGGCGCGCAGCTGCGCCTTGATGTAATCGGCTATGTCGCAGGCATCCTGCGAATCCTGCTCCTGCAGCTCCTCAATAAGCGGAATCACACGCTTTGCGCCGATATCGGACGAAATGAGGTCGGCCTCCAGCTCATCCCAGTCAATTTCGGGCTCGCCGAGGAACTTGTCTACCAGTCGCGTGAAGAAATGAGCCATGGAAAATTAGTTTTGGGCAGCGGCGGCAGCAATGACACCGTGGATAAACTGGGCACTCTTGGAGCCGGAATACTCATTGGCCAGGGCCGTGGCTTCCGACACCACAATGGCCACCTCCAAGCCGTTCTCTTCCAGCTCATAGAGAGCAAGATAGAGAATCGCCTTATCCACCATATCCAGACGCTCCAGCGAATAATTGGTCAGCAGGGCCTCCAGGCGGGGCTCCACCAGGGGGATGCGGGCAATGACACCCTTCACCAGTGTTTCCACAGCGGGGCGCAGCTCCTCCATATCCTGAGCCAGGCGCACCAGGCCCACGTATTCCTTCTCATCCTTAAGCTGCAGCGGCTCTGCCAGAGCGATGCACACCTGGAACATGCGGGCGCGGCGGTTGATGGTGGCGGCCAGAGCATCCAGCAGCTGGCGGTAAGCCGGGAAATCTGCAAAACGCGGCAACAGGTCGCGGCCCAGGGCCTCCACCACCGCGGCCAGACGCAGCACATCCCCGGTGCAGAGCGCCAGCTGCTCCGTCGTTTCGCGACGTTTATCCGCATAACAATACTGCAGGGCCTTTACTGCGGCATCGAAGTTCGAGGACTGGCTGCGGTAGCGCTCAATCTCCTCGCGCAGCGCTGCGGCGGTCAGGTCTGCGTGCATCCAGTTTTCCAGGTTCTGGGTTCTGTCCTCCAGCAAGCGGGCAGAATCTGCCGTGGCGCGGCAGGCATGCAGCAGCGCCTTGGCATGCGCCGTGCGTAAGTGGTCGCGTTCCTTCTCCAGTGAAATCGACCAGAACAACTGCGAATCCACCGGCTGGGAACCATTAGTGAGATAAGTGTAAAGATAACTCAGCGCACTCTGGCGCACCTTGCTTCGGGAAATATTCATAAATCAGCTACTGGGAAACATTTTTCAGATAAGAGAACCGGTGCGGCTCACAGAATTGCGACGCGCCTGGAAGCGAATCTCCTGCTTCTGAGCATAGAGCACATTGAGCATCTCCAGCGCGGCGCGGGCGGCCTCGCGCCCGCGGTTCAGCGAGCTGGCCACGCAGCGGGCAAAGGCCTGCTCCTCATTATTCAGCAACAGCACCTCATGAATCACCGGAACCAACGAATTGCAGCTCATATCCATCAGCTGGTTGGTGATGGCGGTGCCAATCAGATCCGCGTGCGCCGTACTGCCACGCAGAATCACGCCAAAGGCAATCACGGCATCCGGAGTCTCGCCACTCACCGGCTTCTCAATCGCGCGCTTCACCATCATGGGCACTTCAAAGGCGCCCGGCACGCGCACCACTTCCACCTCCACCCCGGCGGCACTTTCGGCCAGCTCATCCAGGCAGTTCTGCAAAAGCGCGTCGGTGTACTTCTCATTGTAGCGGGCAGCAACAATCGTGATGCGCCCCCCGGCTACACGGGACTGGACTTTCTGGGGGAGTTCTGTGGACATAGTGGTGAAATATACGTTACGGCGGCGTCGGTGTCCGCTGAGGTGCAAGCTACCACAACCCGGCGCTACGGTCAAGCGCAAAGTATAGATTTTTTACGCGTCATATACGCGCGTGCATGCTTGACACCCAGCTGCCCCAGGCGTATGATGCTGACCTCATCTCGAAATTTTTCCATTAACTAACAAAGAAGCAACACACATCACGATGAACAAGATAGTCTATCATTTCGGCGGCGGAACCGCCGATGGCGACGGCAGCATGAAGCCCCTGCTGGGTGGCAAGGGCGCCAACCTGGCCGAAATGGCCCGCATCGGCCTGCCGGTGCCTCCCGGATTCACCATCACCACGGAGGTCTGCACCTACTACTACGACAACGGCCGCACCTACCCCGCCGAGCTCGATGCCTGCGTGAAGGAAGGCATTGCGAAGATGGAGGCCCTGGTGGGCCGCAAATTCGGCGACACGGTGGAGATGCCCCTGCTCGTTTCCGTGCGCTCCGGCGCCCGCGAATCCATGCCGGGCATGATGGATACCATCCTGAACCTGGGTCTGAATGATGAGACCGTGGCCGCCATGGCCCAGGCCACCGGCAACCCCCGCTTTGCCTGGGACTGCTACCGCCGCTTTGTGCAGATGTACGGCGATGTGGTGATGGGTGTGCAGAAAGCCGAGAACGAGGACATGGAACCCTTCGAAAGCGTCATCCACGCCCTGAAGCAGGAGCGCTACGGCAAGGACATCTCCGACTCCGAGCTCACCGCCGAAGACAACCAGGAACTGGTGAGCCGATTCAAGACCCTGGTGCTCAAGCGCACCGGCGAAATGTTCCCCACCAGCCCGTGGGACCAGCTGCAGGGCGCCATCGGCGCTGTGTTCGGCTCCTGGAACAACGAGCGCGCCATCACCTACCGCCAGAAATACGGCATTCCCAGCGAGTGGGGCAC
>JAGBDZ010000116.1 GCA_017937215.1 Akkermansia sp.
GTCGGTCACGTAGGTGATGAGCTTCTCGCTGGTGCCTTCCGGGTTGCCCAGCAGGCGGTCCACGGTCTTGATGACCACCTTCACGATGTCGATGTTCTTCCATTCGTTGAAGCCACCGATATTGTAGGTATTGCCGGTCTTGCCGCGGTGGAAGATCACATCGATGGCGCGGGCGTGGTCCACCACATAGAGCCAGTCGCGCACGTTCTCGCCCTTGCCGTAGACGGGCAGCGGCTTGCCGTGGCGGATGTTGTTGATGAAGAGGGGAATGAGCTTCTCCGGGAACTGATAGGGGCCGTAGTTGTTCGAACAGTTGGTTACCAGGGTGGGCATGCCGTAGGTATCGTGGTAGGCGCGCACGAAGTGATCGCTGCCGGCCTTGGAGGCGCTGTAGGGGCTGTGAGGGTTGTACTTGGTGGTTTCGTGGAAGAACTCGCTGCCATAGGGGGCGGAACCCTCGGGCTTGTCCAGCTCCAACGCGCCGTATACCTCATCGGTAGAGATGTGGTAGAAGCGCTTGCCTTCCCAGTTGCCGTTCCAGTGCTGGCGGGCGGCTTGCAGCAGGCTCAGCGTGCCCATCACATTGGTGCGGGCGAAGGTGAAGGGGTCTTTGATGGAGCGGTCCACGTGGCTCTCGGCCGCCAGGTGGATGACGCCGTCGATATCGTACTCCTGCATGATGGCGCACATGCGCTCGAAGTCGCAGATATCGGCTTTCACGAAGGTGTAGTTCGGCTTGTCCTCGATATCCTTGAGGTTGGCGAGGTTGCCTGCATAGGTGAGGGCATCCAGATTGACGATTTTGTACTCCGGATATTTGTTGACGAAGAGACGCACAACATGGGAGCCGATAAAGCCTGCACCGCCGGTGATGAGAATGTTCATGATTTACGATTTTGGATTTACGATTTACGAATTTTGGAGCATTGCGATGCAATGCTTCAGGGAAGTATACCAGTGGGGGATGGTGAGGTTGAAGGTGGTGCGGATCTTGGTCTTATCCAGCACGGAGAAAGCGGGGCGCTCGACCTTGCTGGGGAATTCGTTGCTGTGGCAGGGATTCACCACGCAGGGGCTGCCTGCCAACTGACCGATGGCCACGGCGAAGTCGTACCAGGAGCACACGCCCTCGTTGCTGTAGTGGTACACACTTTCTGCCGGGTCGGGGGTACTGAGGATGGTGCCGATGGCATCTGCCAGGTCACCGGCATAGGTGGGAGTGCCTACCTGGTCGAACACCACGTTCAACGCCGGACGGCTGCTCATGAGGCTGAGCATGGTCTTCACAAAGTTCTTCCCGTGGATGGAGTAGAGCCAGGCGGTGCGGATGATGATGTTGCGGCAGCCGCTGGCGGTGATAGCCAGTTCGCCTGCCAGCTTGGTGCGTCCGTAGGCCCCCAGCGGGCTGGTGGGCATATCTTCTGTGCGGGGGGTGTTGCCATCGCCGCCGAACACGTAGTCCGTGCTCACATGGATGAGCAGGGCTCCTTCTGCTTTGGCGGCTGCTGCCAGATTGGCGGCTGCTGTGGCGTTGATGAGGTGGGCTGTTTCTTCATTGTCTTCTGCAGCGTCCACATTGGTGTAGGCGGCGCAGTTCACGATGGCGCCCACGCCCTTGGCGGCTTCCAGTACAGCGGCGGCATTGGTGATGTCGAGTTCAGCTACATCGGTGAAGATAAATTCGTGTACGCTGCATGCCTTGGTGGCCACGCGGCGCATTTCATTGCCCAGCTGACCGTTGGAACCAGTTACCAGAATTTTCATGATTGATGATTTGGGATTTGCGATTTACGAAATGGGCAATCAGTACAGCGGGATTCTGATATCAAAATCATGCGGGGCATCTGCCAGGGTGCAGCGGCCGGTGTCCTTGGCGGAGAGAATGACATCTGCCGCAGGGAGCTGCCAGTCGATGCCCAGGGCGGGGTCGTCCCAGGCGATGCCGCCCTCGCAATCCGGGGCGTAGTAGTTATCGCATTTGTACTGGAAGATGGCCTCCTCGCTCAGCACGGCAAAGCCATGGGCAAAGCCACGGGGGATGAAGAGCTGGCGATGGTTCTCGGCGCTGAGTTCCACAGCCACGTGTTTTCCGAAAGTGAGCGAACCGCGGCGGATATCGACGGCTACATCGAGCACGCGCCCCTTCACGCAGCGCACGAGCTTGCTCTGGCAATGCGGAGCGCGCTGGTAGTGCAGCCCGCGCACCACGCCGTAGCACGACATGGATTCATTGTCCTGCACAAAGGTGGTATTGCACACTTTCTCGCGGAATTCGCGGTCGGAGAAGGATTCGAAGAAATAACCACGAGAATCACCGAACACGCGGGGTTCGATGATGACGACTCCGGGGATGGCTGTGGGGATGACGTTCATTTGCTGTTCTTTCTTGCTTTGCGGGCCATGTGCATAAGGTACTGACCGTATTGGTTCTTAATCATGGGCTGCGCGAGCTCCTCGAGCTTATCGGCGCTTACCCAGCCGTTTTCGAAAGCTATGGCCTCGAGACAGGAAATCTTGAGTCCCTGGCGCTTTTCGATGACCTCCACAAAGGTGGAAGCCTCGGAGAGCGAGTCGTGCGTACCCGTATCCAGCCAGGCGAAACCGCGACCAAGGGGCTGCACCTTCAGCGCACCTTCATGCAGGTAGTGCTGATTCACGCTGGTGATTTCCAGCTCGCCACGGGCAGAAGGTTTGATGCCGGCGGCTACGTCCACCACGCTGTTGGGATAGAAATAGAGGCCGACCACGGCGTAGTTTGATTTGGGCTCCGCCGGTTTTTCCTCAATGGAAAGGCAGTTGCCCTCTTCATCGAACTCCGCCACTCCGTAGCGCTCCGGGTCTGCCACGCGGTAGCCGAAAACGGTCGCCTTACCATCATCGGCATCGGCCACGGCGGCCTTCAGTTTTTTGCGGAAATCGGCACCGAAGAAAATATTATCCCCCAGCACCAGGCAGGCCGTATCATCACCTATGAACTCGCGGCCGATGATGAAGGCCTGAGCCAGACCGTCCGGGCTGGGCTGCACGGCATAGGAGAAGTTGACGCCGTAGTCGCTGCCATCCCCCAGCAGACGCTGGAAAGCCGGTAAATCCTGCGGGGTGGAGATGATGAGTATATCCCGAATCCCCGCCAGCATGAGCACCGAGATGGGGTAATACACCATGGGCTTGTCGAAGACCGGCAGCAATTGCTTGCTGACGCCCTTCGTAATGGGGTAGAGACGCGTGCCGGAGCCGCCTGCGAGTACGATTCCTTTCATGGAGAGAGTCTGATGAAGA
>JAGBDZ010000117.1 GCA_017937215.1 Akkermansia sp.
CCCCGAACGAAGTGAGCGGGTGGCAGCCAGTCACGGCGTAGGGCGTAAGCCCGGAGACGGAAAATCGTTGCTTCACAATAAGCTGCGGCCTCCCTGCCACCCCTCCACGTTGGTCGGGGTTCCGGTTATTTTTTATTCCAAGCCCAGAGTTCCGCCGCTAACGCGGCTCCACTCTGGGCTATGGTTATACCGCCCTCCGGGCTCAAAATTCCGCTACGCTGACGCTCCGCAAACTACTCTACAAATTACAATTTATCGAGATTAGTACTCAAACTTTGGGACACGTGTGACTGCGGCCGGGGGAATACAGATTTCCGGCTTGCAGGGCAGCGGCTGTTTATTGTATACTCGCCATTGTGAAGTACAATCGATTCATCAACCTACTGCTCGCGGTGCTGCGCATCGGCCTGGGCATCTTCTTTCTGTTCACCGGTTTGCAGAAAGTGGCAGGGATGAATGAAATGGTTGATTTTCTGACCCGCAGCCGGATTCTGCCGGCCTTCTTTTCCTTTCCGCTGGCCTGCATCGGGCTGGCGATGGAGCTGGTAGTGGCGGTCTGCCTGCTGACCCGGCGCAGCTACCGAGGCGCCACGGTGTGGGGCGTGGTGATGTGCAGCGTGTTTCTGCTGCTCTATTTCCAGGGGTGGATGCGCGGACTGGAGCTGAGCTGCAACTGCCTGGGCAGCACGCACCAGATAACCGACTATCCCTTTGATACCGGCATGCGGCTGCTGCTGCTGGGCGCCATGCTTCTGCTGTTCTGGGATTCGCGCCGCCCGGCCCCCACTTTCATGAAACTTCGCAAATACGAGTTCGAAGACTGCTGATTTCTCTCCGACATGAAGCTCTCTCCCCTGCGCACCATCGGCCTGCTGACGGCAGGTATCTTCTCCTTATTGCCTGCTGCGGCCCTGCCCTCGGCGCCCATTCACCAGGAAGCGGCCATCATTCCGCAGCCGCGGCAGCTGACCCAGATTCCCGGGCAAGCCGGGTTCCTCCTGAATGGTGGAATCAAGGTCGACTCAGCCACCAGCCACAGCGAGTGGGGACGCGCGGCCATACGAGCCCTCATGGCCGCCGGCTTCAACATATTGCCGGAGGAAGCAACAGGAGAACTGCGGGTCGAACAGGCAGAAGGGAGGCCGGCCGGCAGCTACCGTCTGGAATGTTCCCCGCGCGGCATTGTTATCCGCGCGGCGGACCAGGGAGCTCTGCACGCCGCAGCCCAGACACTGGCCCAGGCCGCCACTATCGACGCAGAGGGGCAGCCAGCCCTTCCGACCCTGCAAGTGGAAGACCACCCCGCCCTGCCGCACCGCGGCATCATGCTGGATCCCTGCCGGCATCCTATCTCGGTTGAGGGCACCAAGCGGATTCTGCGGCTCATGGCCCGCTATAAGCTCAACCGCCTGCACTGGCACCTGTGCGACGACCAGGGCTGGCGCCTCGAAATCAGGAAATACCCCCTGCTTACCGAAATAGGCAGCAAGCGCAGCGAAAGCTCCAGCTGGCTTGACCAGAGCATCAAGGACGGCAAGCCTGTTGCGTTCCATTACACGCAGGATGAGGTGCGCGACATCGTGGCCTATGCCCACAGCCTGGGTATCACCATCATCCCTGAAATCGAGATTCCCGGTCACGCAAGCGCCGCCGTGACAGCTTACCCGGAGCTGGGCAACCGCGATTGTCCCGGCTTTGCCCCGGAAGTCGTGACCGGCTGGGGAGTATTCACCCACGTGATGGCGCCCGGTGCGTTCACATTCCGCTTCATCGAGGACGTGCTCACGGAGGTCTGCGAATTATTCCCCCAGGCGCCCTACATCCACATCGGCGGCGATGAAGTACCCCGCGACCAGTGGCAGCAGAGTCCGGCAGCGCAGCAATTCATGCAGCAGCACAGTCTGACGCGCGAAAGCCAGATTCAGGATTACTTCACTCATTTCTGCGCGCAGGTGCTCCGGAAACTGGGGCGCGGCATGGCAGGCTGGGATGAAATCATGTGCGCCCCGCAGCTGCCGCCGGACGCCGTGGTGATGGCCTGGCGCGGCATGGACCACGCCCGCATTGCCGCCGCCCGCGGGCACCGGGTCATCCTCTGCCCCATCCAGAGCTTCTATTTCAACTTTCCCCAGGGAAAAACGCCGGAAGACAAGTTCTATACCGGGCTGCACGGCTTCGACAACATCAACTGGCAGCACGTTCTCGGCTTTGATACCAGTGTGCCCGGCAACAAGGTCATCGGCCTGCAGGCCAATTTGTGGAGCGAGTGCATCCCCGATATGCGCAAGCTGGAATTCATGCTGGTGCCCCGCATCTGCGCCCTGGCCGAACATGCCTGGCTCTACGGAGCGCCCAATCGCCCCACGGAAGAACATTTCAGCACCAGACTCGAGCAGCATATTCCCTATTTCGACTCACTGCATCTCAATTTCCGCCAGGAAGACGGCACACCGCGCCGCCCGGAAATCAGCAAGCCATAACCCTGCATCCCCCCCTCGCGCGAGCTGCTACATCAAAAGCCATTCACCGGCGCGCTCATAGCGCCGGGGCTTATTTCCCCTGCTCGCGGCGCTGGCGGAGGTACTCCATGCGCTCGGAGATGCGGAGTTCGAGCCCGTTGGTGGTGGGGTGATAGTACACACGGCCTTCGGGCAGATAGGCCTGGGGCACGAAGTGGTCGTCGAAATCGTGGGCGTATTTGTACTGGGTATCCTCCTCGGCCACGCCGCGGAGTCTGGCCAGCTTCTTGCGGGTGGGGGTGGCCAGGTGATCCGGCACGGCCAGGGTGCGGCCTTCCTTCACGTCCTTCAGGGCGGCATTCACCCCCATGTAGGCAGAGTTGCTCTTGGGCGCAGTGGCAATGTACACCGTGGCATGAGCCAGGGGGATGCGAGCCTCCGGCATACCCACCATCTCGGCAGCACGCGCGGCATCCAGCGCCACGCGCAGTGCGTTGGAATCCGCCAGCCCCACATCCTCGCTGGCGCAGATGACCAGCCGACGGGCAATGAAACGGATATCCTCACCGGCATTCAGCATGAATGCCAGCCAGTAAAGGGCAGCATCCGGGTCGCTGCCGCGCATGGATTTGATGAAAGCAGAAATCGTATCATAGTGACCATCGCCCGCGCGGTCGTACTTCACCGCCTTCTTCTGGATGGATTCCTCGGCCACCTCCAGGGTCACATGAATCTGCCCCCCATCCCCGGGGGCGGTAGAAAGAGCAGCCACCTCCAGCGCGGTGAGAGCCTTGCGGGCATCGCCATCCGCCTTGATGGCAATGTGCTCCAGCGCTTCATCGTCCAGCTGCAGCGGAAGCTTGCCCAGTCCGCGGGTTTCATCTGCCGCCGCGCGGCGCAGCAGCGCCACAATCTCATCATGCGGCACAGGCTCCAGCGGAAAAATCTGGGAGCGGCTGAGCATGGCGGAATTGATAGCAAAATACGGATTTTCCGTGGTAGCGCCGATGAAGCGCACCGTACCTTTCTCCAGATGCGGCAGGAGGACGTCCTGCTGAGCCTTGTTGAAACGGTGCAGCTCATCCACAAAAAGGATGGTTTTCTGCCCGTGAATCGCCATGCGCGAGCGAGCTTCGTCAATCTTGGCGCGAATCTCGCTCACGTTCGATTCCACACCGTTGAGCATCACGAAAAAGGCGCTCGTGCAGCGGGCAATGACATAGGCCAGCGTGGTCTTGCCCACGCCGGGCGGGCCGTAGAAAATGAGGGAAGAGAAGCGGTCGGTCTCGATGGCGCGGCGCAGCAGTTTTCCATCAGCCAGCAGGTGTTTCTGCCCGGCCACCTCGGCCAGATTCTCAGGGCGCATGCGGGCAGCCAGCGGCATCTGCTGCTGTACTTCAGGCTGCTCGCAGGGAGTTTCGCCATGCGGTGTGAAGAGGTCGTATTGCATGGTGATTTAGACGTGGGGGGCCGAGGAGCGCAACTGGCGGAAGATTTCGCTCTGGCGCTGCTGCAGCGGCGCCAGAGAGGTTTCGTATTCTGCCACGCGCTTGCGGGGGTCGGTGTAAAGGCGGCGGTAGGCCGCGACGCGCGAGACAATCATATCCTGCACCAGGGCTGCCATGTGGCCGGAAAGGTTTTCGCGCAGCGGCTCGGCATCCTTGCGCACCAGCTGGCATATCTTGCGCACCACCAGCAGATGAATCAGCGTGCCGAGCATCCAGAAAGCGGCTGCCACCCCCAGGAAAATAAACGCCAGACTCTCCAGCGCAAAGAAGCCCAGCAAGCCGGCCGCCGTGAGCGACAGGCACAGGCAGGTCGTGAAAAAGCGCATCCAGTCCACCTGGCACTTGAACAGAGAGGCGAAGTGGCTGCGGATGCGCAGGTAACGGAAAGGTTCGTAAAGCGAGCTCTGCAGGCGCTGGCGCAGCTGCTCGAGTTCCTTTTCCAATTCTTCGGCCGGGAAATCGCCGATTTCGCACTGCAGGGTCTGCTTCATGCGGGGGCGCACACTGCGCCAGTGGCCGCCGCATGAATGCACAAACTGCTTGTCGAGCTCTTCCTGCTGCAGGGTCACGTCGTCCAGCACGAGGCGGTAGTACAAATTCTCTGCGGCAGAGGCATAGCTCTCCAGCCGCAGCAGAACCACCGGGGAAAGGAACCAGCCCATGCTGCGGCGCAGGTGCAGAAGCAACTTGGGCATGCTGCGCTGGGCAGAAGCCGCGTAGTTGAGCACGCAGTTGCGCACGCCCTGCATCTGGCGCGCCAGGAAGTTATCGATTTCCTGCTCAATTCCTTGCAGGAAGCCGCTATCGGTGCGGGCCACGGCATCTCGCGCCTTGAGGATACTGCCCTGCTTGTACAGCAGGTCCGAACCGCGCCGCATCACCTCGCGAATAGCTGCGCGCAGACCGCCGGATGAGCTTTCCATGGCCTCTACCACCTTATCACCAAAGGCATCTGCCAGGGCGGCATTGGTCGGGTTCACCTGGTACACCGGCAGTGCACGACCCACGCGCTCGCGACAGAGCTGGCGCACGGTATCGCTCAGCGTCACGGTGTGTTCGGCATCCAAGGCATCGGTATGCGTGAGCGCCACCATGCAGGCGGGGCCGCCTTCCTCCGGCAGAGGTGCCAGCAGAGCCCACACCGGGGAATCCTGCAGCGTGCGGGCATCCACCACCGCCACCACCACATCGGCCCCCGGCAGCAGCGGAGCTACGGCCTCAGCCACCAGCGGGTTCTCGCAGCCACGGGTATTGACCAGCTCCATGCCAAACAGATTCGGCTCCGGCAGGAAACGGCAGTGGGCGGAATCGCCATCGTTATTCATGTAACGCCAGCGGAGGTAATGGTGCGCGGGCTCCACACGGCCGATGACCGGGGCGCCCACCATGCCGGCCAGCAGTTCCGATTTACCGCTGCGGGTAGCGCCAAGCATCACCACCCGGCGGTCGGCTCCCATCCGCTCAATGGAATCCAATAAGCCATCGCGTACTTCATTAAGAGACTCATCATCAATCTCTTCACACAGTTCAACCGCCTGCTGCGCCCAATAGCGCACCTGGCTCTCCTGAACTCTGTAGCAGCGTTTCAACATGAAGACGAGCCATTATAACCACCCCCACTGCGATTGTCCATACAAAAACACGTACAGCCCGCGGGGATTGTGTCAATCCTTACGCCGGCAGGCTAGTGTAGTTAGGTTCAGGAATCTCCTGCAGCTCGGCTTTCGGTGCCGGCGGGGTGGCCGGTGCGGGCAGCGGGCCGGAGGAGGGCTTTGGTTCCGCTGCGGGGTCAGCGGGTTTCACCACCGATTCGAAAGCGCGCGGGAAGAAGGCTTTGGCACGCTCGCGGGCCTCGGTAATGCCCTGCGCAGTGGGTTTGATACCCGGCACATCGTCAAAGTTCACGGCTCTGCGGAAAATGCGGGGGTCGGTGCCGAATACCATGTAGCGGTGTACCTGAAGCGGGTCCTCCAGGGTGGTCACCTTCTTTTCCAGCACCGTGAACGCCGCGCGCACCCCATGAGCCGAAAGGGCCTGGCGCATCGGTTCTGTGTGATAGCCACCCGGGTAGCAATAGGTGCTGCAATTTCCGAACAGGGTCTTGAGAGCATCCACCGAATCCGGAAGTTCCTGTTTCAGCTGGGTGGCATATTCGGGAGAATCCTCCGCAAAGCGCTTCCACTGGCTGGGATAGAGGTGCGTCGTGGAGTGACTGCCGATGGTAGCGCCCTGCTCGGTCATCTCACGTATCATCTCCGGTGTCATGGACTGCCCCCTCCCGCTCAGGTATGTGGTGTACAGGAAGAGAGTGAAGGGATAACCATAGGCCCTGAGCACCGGGTAAGCATCCGTATACACACTGCGCCAGCCATCATCGATAGTGATGAGCACACAGCGTTCCGGCAGACAGCGGTCGCCCAGCAGCCATTCCAGGAAATCCTGCATCGTGATGACGGTCAGCCCGGCATCCTGGATATACTGCATCTGCTGGCAGAACTCGGAGGTGCGCATGAGCATGTCGCTCACCGGGCGGGTATTGCTGAAATTGTGGTAGCCAAGAACAGCCACGCGAGTCTGTTCGCGGGGCACAACCGGCTGCGGAAACTCGCGGGAAACCCAGTCCTCGCCGGGATTGCGGCGCACCCAGGTACCCGCGGCCGGTTTGGTGCTCACCGGGCGGGGCGTCAGCACCGGGTCTTTCAACTCCGGCAAGGCGGGAGCTTCCACTACTGGGGCCGGAATAGGCGCAGCATCTGCCGGGGGCTGTTCCTGAGGCTGCCCGGTCACCGGGTCCACCGCCGGCGGCAGTGGTGGCTGTTCCGCGGCGTTCACTGCCAGATTCTCCACAAATGCAGGGAAAGCCGCAGCTGCCTTTTCGGGGGATTTCACCTCCACCGGCAGCGAAACCGGGAGCTCCCGGGAGGCCGCCTCACGCACCTGCTGAAGCACCTTGACTGCATCCTCCTCGGGGCCGAAGTTCACAGCCCGGGCAAAAGCCTGCATATCGCTCACCATGTATCGGTTAAGCATGAACGAGGGGTGTTGTTGCTGCACCTTGCCCTCTCGCAGCCCGAAAGCCACCTTGTAGCCATATACCGCCAGATTCTCCACGATATGGGCATCGGCATAGCCGCGGGGATACGAAAAGGCCTCGCAACTGCCGAAGCTGGCGGTAATGCGCTGCGCCTGGAGCCCCAGCTCACGCTCCGCCATCTTCTGGGCGGCATCGGGGCCGGACTGCTCAGCAAATTTCCAGTCGTGAGCCAGCGGACGTGAGGTACTGTGGCTGCCCACCGCAGCGCCGGCCAGCTGCATCTCCTGCAGACGCTCGGCGCTCAACGCCGCAGCGGAGGACTGGAAACTGCGGCCATCTGCAAACACCACGTAGGGAAAACCGAATTGCTGCAGAATCGGGTAAGCCACGGTATAGGTGGCTGCATCAGCCTCATCCAGGGTAATCAGCACACTGCGCTCCGGCACATTGGTGCGGCCCTGTTTCCAGTCGATAAACTGCTGCAGACTGATGGGGCTGAGGCCCTGCTCTTTCAGGTAATTCATCTGCGCGGCAAAGGTGGCGGCCGTGATACCGCGCTCGCCCTCAGCCGCGGCAAAGCTGCCATAGCCCAGCACCGCTACCGAGGCGGCAGAGGCTTCGCTCTCCACCACCGTTTCGCCGGCGGGAGAATCAGGGGCAGACTGCTGCGCCCCCAGCGGCCCCATGAGAGCCGCCAGACCAAGAAATGCCAGCCAGGAAGAACACCGAGTCATGCAGATTCAAGAGTACCACAATACCCGGTTTTTGCAAGGCTTTTCCTTAGCGTCCGGGCACCAATTCAAAGCTGAAGCCCTTGAGGTACTCCGTTTCCGGAATATTCAGCAGAATGGGGTGGTCCGGGCTCTGTCCGTGCACGTGGGTCTGACGCAGAGTGCAGTGGCCATCCACAGCGGCATCACATATCGTCTGCTTGAACAGATTGGCACTGATATGGTGCGAGCAGCTGAAGGTGGAAAGCACGCCCCCCACCGGCAGCATCTGCATGGCGCGGAGGTGAATTTCCTTATACCCACGCAGGGCGCCGTTCAGGCTCTTCTTGTTGCGGGTGAAGCTGGGCGGGTCCAGAATGATGAGGTCCCACTTCGGGTCCGCGCCATTGCGCACCTTATCGCTCTCGCGCTTCAGGAAGTCAAAGGCATTCTCCGCCACGGCTTCAATCTCCACACCATTCAATTCCGCATTCTTGCGCACGGAAGCAATGGCATCCTCCGAAATATCCACCGCCGTTACGCTGGCGGCACCTGCCTTGGCACAGGCCAGAGCAAAACCACCCTGGTTGCAGAAGCAGTCGAGCACGCGGCGGCCTCGAGCCAGGCGGGCGACCTCCTGGTAATTCTGCAGCTGGTCCAGATACAGGCCGGTCTTCTGCCCGGTGGCCAGGTCCACCATGAACTTGATACCGCGACCGGTGGCCACAAAAGGCTCGGGCTGCTCACCCAGAGCCACATAGGTTTCCTGCTCAATCCCCTCGGCCACCAGCATGGGTGAATCATTGCGCACAATGATGCTGCGGGGATTGAACAAATCACCCAGAATATCCTTAATCAGCCCCAGGCGCTGGTACATGGCCATCGTGAGTGTCTGCACCACCAGCACATCGGCATAGCGGTCCACAATGAGACCGGGCAGGCCATCGCTCTCACTCCACACGAGGCGCATCATCTCCTCGCCCGGCAGCCAGCGCTCGCGCAGCATGGCAGCCTGCGAGATGCGGCGGGCAAAGAAATCGCGGTCCAGATCCTGCTTGCGACGCGAAAAGCGGCGCGCCACAATCTGAGAATGCGGGTTATACATGGCAGAGCCCAGGTAATGGTCGCGCTGGTCCTTCAGCAGCACCACGTCGCCCGCCTGCGGATTTCCGAAAACCGTGCGCACCTCGGTGCCATACACCCAATCGTGTCCATGGAATATGCGCGCCTTGGGCGCTATGATGAGTCCTGCCATAACGCGCGCTACCATACCGCAATTCCCGCTGCGTGTCAAGTTTTTCAAACTGCTGAAACCCGCACAGATATTCGTTTTTCCGTTTGACGAGTTCGGGCATGGGGTGGTATACTGGCAGAGGACATGAAATTGAGTCTCTCCCGGAAACAAGTTTTCTATGGCAGCGCCCTGCTTCTGCTGGTGTTGGGCGGCGGCGTAGTGGCGGCATGGCCCGGACGCGACCCTATACTCAAGGAAATTGAGCATTGTGCTGCACAGGAAACCAATCTGGAGAAGGCGCTGCGGGCCCAGATGCACGAAATCCGCGCGGGAAAGGCCCCCGATGAGGCGGATGCTCATGGATACACGCCCCTGATGAACGCCGCGTGCGCCGGCGATACAGCAGCAGTGGATTACCTGCTGGTCAAGGGTGCCCGCCTGCACCTGCAAGGACCGGATGGCAAAACGGCAGCAGACATGGCCGCGAATACTGCAACCCGAGAGCTGCTGGAGGCCTGCGCCCTGGCGGAAAGCAACCCCGGCGAACAGGAAAAAGAACAGATGCGCCGAAACCTGCGCACGGCCTACATCAACCCGGATGACCTGACCGCAGCCCTGTTCGAGGCTATCAACAACTGGCAGGGCAACAGCCTCACCCTCACGGCGCAGGTGCTGGCGCTGGGTGGCAATGCAAATGCGGTCAATGCCGAGGGGCGCCACGTTCTGCAGCAACGCCACCGCGACCCCGGCAGCATTGTGATGCTGCTGCGCCACGGAAGCAAACCGGACGCCGCGGTGGATACCCAGGGCGCCAGCCATGCGGTGCTCAACAACATCAAACGCCACCCGCGTGCCGTGCAGGCTCTGCTCGCCGCCGGAGCTCCGGTCAAGGGTGCCAATGCACTTGCCATGGCGGCCGGAAGGGGCGATGCCGCGCTGGTAAAGCAGCTGCTGGAGCATGGTGCCAATCCCGATGGAGTAGCCGACAACGGCAAGACTGTGCTGGAGCATGCGGTACAGGGGCTGGGTAATCCCTATGGAGATGCCGTTATCTCCGGTATTCCGCGCTGCGTGAAGCTGCTGCTGGCGGCCGGCGCCCGGACAGAATATCACCCCAAAGGCGGCAAGCCACGCTCCCCGATGTCACCGGGCGGCATGAGCATTCTGCCTGAATGCGTGCGGCTGCTGGTGGACGCCGGGGCTGATGTGAATGCGCTGAACTCCCGCGGTGCGAATTACGCCCACATTGCAGTCTACAAGGAACCTACACGAGAAAATCTGGAACTGCTGGAGGACATCGTTGCCGCAGGGGCCGATTTGAAACACGAGGACAACAAGGGAGAAACATTCCTTTTCTATGCCCTTCCCGGCCTCTGCTCCCTGCCGGTGGCCGACCCGGATGATAAGATACGCGAAGAAGCAATTGAGCTGCTGGGGGATTATCTGGACATCATCAAGAAAGCCAAGCCCGACCCGGCAGCGCTGGACCGCAATGGAAACACCGCCCTGCACCTGGCAGTCATCCGCCGAGGCACGGCAGATGACCGGCTGGTGGAGTTCCTGCTGAAGCTGGGGGTGGACCCGGCTGTCCGCAACAAGTTCGGGCGCACGGCGCTGGAAGCCATGCTGCGCAACCCCTGCGGCCCGAGGAGTAAATATGTGGCACGACTGCTCACCCAGAAAGGACCGCTGCCGACCGACCCGGGCTTGCAGTTGGTGCTCGCCTCCATGACAGATGACACAGCGGCCATCCGCAAGCTGCTGGAAGCAAAACCGGAGCGCGACATCATGGCCGTGGCGCTGGGCTGCGTGCAAAATGCCACAGCAGCCGATTTGCTGCTCCAGGCCGGAGCACCGGGCTACTATGAGAACATGGCCTATATGGTGCGGCATGGCAACCCGGATGTGGTGCGCATTTTCGTAAAACACAATCGCGTCAACGACCTGGCGCCGCACTGGAACCGGGTGCGCACGGCCGCCATGGCCAAGGCTTTTGCAGAAGCCGGGCTCATGCCCTCCGCACCCGAGGAGATTGCCAATGAAAAAGTGCTGGGGTACCTGCTGACGAGACCGGAATTCTCCCCCAATGGGGTCAGACTGAACATGCAGAGCCACCGGGACGGCGACGCAATGCTGCCCAGCATGGTGAAGAACGGACGGTCCAAGATGACCCGCCTGCTGCTGGAGAATGGCGTGGCGCTCAATGGTTTCGATATTTCACCGCTGGCCTTGGCAAAGGATGTGGATATTGCGGAAATACTCATGGCGCATGGCACTGACCTGACCTGGCGAGGGCCGACCGGGGATACCCTGCTGAGCCACCACAAGGCACAGCTGCAAAAGCTGGCGGAAGCCTACCGGGAGAGTCCCACCAAGGCTGAGTTGGAGGCATTCCGGGCGCACCACACCATCGTGCAGATGCTGAAAGAAGCCGGTGTTTCGGATGTACATCCCCGCAAGGATGAAATCAAACGTGAGCTGCAGCGCCCCGACAACAAGGAACAGTACCGCACGGTGCAGTTCATCACCGATGGCTGGAGCGGCCCGGTGCGAATCTCGGATGAGGCCATGGTGCTGGCACGCGCTTCCGGCAACACGGACACGGCCAACATCATCAGCATGGGGCCAGACCGCATCAAGCTCAAGTGGGACCGCTGGGGATACGGCTACATGGAACGCAAAACCGACGGACATTTCCACGAAGTAATAGATGAGGACCGCTACCGCGACCTGCAGAAAGCCCCCACAAAAGTGCCCCACTACTATGTGGACTTCACCAATGAAAAAGGCCTGGAGGCCCGGCTCTACCTGCACCCGGACTGCCGGTATGCCGTACGAGGAGACACTAAAGAAGGCGGCCGAGTGCTGCAACTGCATAGGGGGCATTCCGGCTTTATCTCGCTGAAATGGAATAAGGGCGGCTCGACTCAACTCATTCTCATCAAAGACAAGCTTCTCACCCTGAATAAAGAAACAGCAAAACTGGCGCTCAAAGAATACCGCCCCGCCATCGCATTCAAGGAAATCAAGGTAGCAGGCAAAGCATGGGATGACACGCTGAGACTCTCCCCGGAACACATGGTAGCGGCAAGATGCACCGGTGCTCAGGACTCGGCCCGAATCATCCAGTTCAACGATAAGAAACTCGTATTGAAGTGGGACCGCTGGGGCGAGGAAACCTTTGTGCGAGAGCCGGACGGTAAATACCACCAGGTCAACCCCGAGGAACTGGAAGCCGAGCGTGTGCGACAGTTGATACGCAGTGGCAGCAACGAAATCCGAGTCCGCAAATTCCGCTTCACCTCCCGCCACTGGAGCGACACCGTGCTGATTTCATTCAAGCACAAGGTGGCAGTGCGCTCCAGTGGGCCCAAGGATGCCGGAACGGTGGTGCGATATGACCAGGACAGCATCACCGTCAAATGGGACCGCTGGAAGCAGGATACATTTGTGCGCCAGCCCCAGGGCACGTACCGCTCCACGAACAATCCCTGACACAGGGTCTTCTCAGAAGTTCATTCTGTAGCCGAAGGTGCCGTTCCAGTCGGTCTCATCCGCCCGGAATTCGAAACCGGCATCCAGAAAGATAAAACCGGAATCCACGCCGACCGGCACGGCGATGCCCGCCCCCAGTTCCAGACCGACCCGCCCGGCATCGGCACTGCGGACACGGCCGCCACGCTCCGGCATTGCCCCGAGACGGGCTGCAACATCGCTCCGGGTATCCCCGGTATACAGCTTGAGCAAGGCACGGGCCTCCAACAGCGAACTGCGATTCATTGTGTTCTCCAGAGCATAGGTCTGGGCGCGGGCACCCAGGCCGAACGTAACCGTATCCATGCTCTGGCTGCTGAAATGCAGTGCGGCATCGCTGCCGTGCTCAGTGAAAGAATCGAGCGCAGTGTGGCGGTAGCTCACATTGAAGACCGGCTGCAGACAGGCGCGATTCTCCTCATCAAGCGGGATAACATAGCCGAGTTCATAAAGGAAACCGAATGAGTGACCATCGGTGCTGCCATGGGTGCGGTAATGCCCGCCAGGGAATGAAACGTGCCGACTCAGCGACACATCAGCCCAGCCGAAAGCCCCCACAAGCGTATGAGTCCAGCGGCGCCACACATAGCGGCCAAACAAGCTCAGGTAGTAGTGGTCCATATCCCCATCAGCATGGTCCGGACTCTTGGCCTGAAAATCACCATACATGCCGGTAAAGGCAAATCCAGCGGTGAATGAGGTGGAGAAATCAATATCGACACCTACGGTGGCGCCCCAGCTGTTGAGCGTAAAGCCAGCATCGGTGCCCGAGGCGCGCAATTCGCGGCGGTCGACCTCAGCATTCGCCCAGACATTGAAAAGGGGTAGGTTATCGTAGGTGTACTGCGGGTCGAGCCCCATACTGGTGGTGCGGTTACGGATGGCTTTAAGCTGGCGCTCCAGGTCCGACATCGAAGCCGCTCCAAGTGCCGCAGCTCCGGCACCGGCTACTGCCGCCAGCAGTGAATTCCCCGCAGCCGAGTCCCCGTTGGTCACCATGGTTTCCAACGCGCGGCTCAGGGCCGACAAATCGGGACTATCTCGGAGAATCCGGTTCGGTATCCGCCACAGCATCTGCGCGCCGGTTTCTGCATTCGGCGATTTCGCCAGTTCTGCATAGTAGTTGCGCGAATTCATCCTGGCATGGAAGATGAGTTTCCCATTCTCCACGCTGAGCCAGGCGGCGTCAATACCACGGAACGGCGTGCCGGAGCCCAGCGTCAGCGGGGCTATTCCGTCGCTTCCCAAATCACCGCTCTGCACATCGCCCAATACCTGTGTTCCTTCATCCGATAATTCCCACGGAAGCGTGCCGATAGATTGCAGGGTCACGCTTGCATCGTCAGCCACGACAAGGTCCTCCAGACTAAACACCTTGCTGTTCCAATCAGTATTAAGCACCAAGGTAGTTGCGGAACCTGCCAGCAATTGCAGCGTGTCAAGAGTCAGCACGGAGTTTGCACTATTGCCGGCTTGCAGCAGGAGCATATTGCCGCTGTTCTGCACAGACCAAGCAGCTGTGGATTTGACCTGATTGAGGGCGAATTGTCCCGGCCCCCGCAGCACTGACAGTACACCCATTCCATTTCCCTCACTCAAGCTGCCGGAAAAACTGGAATCAGCAGCACTCTGCACAGTAAAGGTCTCACCAGCAGAAAGCAATTCCCCATTTCCCTGCAGGGCCCCCACACTACCGCGTCCTGGCAGAATGCCATTCAGTACCAGATTACCCTCGCCGGAGATATTGCCGGTAAAGCCGGATGAGTTGCCGGTCAGTACCAGAGAGCCATCCAGCTCCATGGCAGCGCCGCCATGCAGGGAATGCACC
Organism: Akkermansia sp.; assembly: GCA_017937215.1. GTDB lineage: Bacteria > Verrucomicrobiota > Verrucomicrobiia > Verrucomicrobiales > Akkermansiaceae > Akkermansia. Next base: position 14,308 of record JAGBDZ010000117.1, read on the forward strand.
TGGCTCCCCTGCCCGGCCAGGCGCAAAGTGCCTTCCTCCAGCTCCAACCAGTCAGCAGAGAGCGCCCCACCAATACTCAACGTGCCGCTCCCGGTCTTAACGAGCTGCACCGCACTGCCCGCCGTTACATTTCCCTGCAGCTCGGTGTTGGCCGAATTAATCTGGGCATCCTGCTCCGGCGTCAGAACACCATCTACGGAAACCAGGACTTCGTTATTGAGCAGGACACGCACCACACCGGCAGCTTCATCAGTGTTGCTCACGCTGAGATTGCCGGCGCCGAGCAGATTATTAACCCAGGCCTCCTGCGTGTTATCACCGGGGAGATTCAGGGAGAGGGTGTACCCGGAATCAATGAAAACAGCCTTGTAAGGCTGGAGACGCCCGTATTCAGTCACCGTATCATAATCCCCATTCTCAGTCACCATGTACACATCACGCACGGCGCCTTCGAGCACGATGTTGCCGCCCTCGATACCCAGTACCACCAGGCCCAGAGCCTCGGGAGTGGTAAGGCTGTAGGCAAACAAATTCTGCACCGGAAAACCATCCGCCAGCACAATATCTGCATTGCAGATATGCAGGTACACAGCCTGGCGCTGCCCGTCGAGCAGAGCCTTGATGCTTTCCATATCCAGAGTCACGGTAGCAGCCTCGGCAATATTCAGAACACCGCCCTCAATTTCCAGCATGAACTGCTCATCTGCGGAAAGTCCGGCGGCCGCCCCCAGATTGGAACTGCCCAGATTCAGGTACATGGAAGCAACTCCACCAGCAGAGCCCACATTCAAATCGCCGCTCATACCGGTCAGCAAACCATTCGGACCCACGGTGATGTTCTGTAACACGTTGCCATCCATACCGCCCATATCAACCGTTCCGCCAGCTGATACATCCGCCACCAAGGTAGCTTCCAGAGAAGTGAGAGGCGACGTCAGCGCGCCATTGACCAGAGTGAACTGACCATCTCCGAGAACCGAGTTACCAGCCCAGGCGCCTGCCGCAGAAGCAGAGCCCAGCCGTACTTCAGTGTCCGCATCTATGGTGAGGGAGCCGCTGGCCGTGTTCTGCCCCGTCAGGGTAAGTGCACCAGCTCCCTGTTGTCTCACATTCGCGCTACCGCTGATGACGCCGCTCACTGTGGTGGGTTCAGAGTACCAGAAAGCGAAGGTAGCGCCGGTGCCGGTGCTTTCCAGTCCCGCCTGCACCAGGCCAGCGCCTTCGATATCTTCACCGCCGAAAAGCCAGGTCACTGCAGATGCCCCTGGGTGCACGAATTGGCCACTGAACTGGCTGATATCACCAGACATCGTAATAGAACAAGATGGCTTGACCCGCAAATTGCCTGAACCGCTGATTGTTCCAGTAAAGGTATAAGAACGTCCGGAGCTGCCATCGAAATACGTTGACGTTCCCTCCACCATTTCAAAGTTTGCGGCAGTTGCCGTACTGGCTGCAAACCAGAAACGCTGCCCGGCCACCTTCACCAGCGTCTCCGCACCACCTATGGAGCTCCCCATTGCGAAGCTGACACTACCGGTCGAGCCACTGCCATCTCCACTGAGCAGGAGGGTACCGGCAAATGCGCTATTATCGCCATTCACTGTCAGTTGACCAGTCGCACTGCTCAAGCCTAGCACACCGGTTCCGGAAAAGCCACCGCTCAGTGTCCCATTGCCACTTTCCTTGTTGATCTGGAGCGTGCCACCATGCACAGCAATAGCCCCGGTCCGGGTATCTCCTGAGGCAGTCCAGGTAAGAGTCAATTCGCCATCACCCGACTTCGCGATACCGCTTGAAAGGACTTGTTTCACACCGTCATCACCAGCCCAGGTGACATTGTTACCATTTGTATCCACCCGGACCTGCGCAATGGAATCTGCGTGAATCTGCCCACTTACATCGGCACTGACGCCGGAACCATAACGCAGCAAGCCACCATTGAAATAGAGAGTTGAAGTCCCCAGTGCATTTTCCTCCCCCACCACGAGGATTCCACCCTGCAGCACGGTACTGCCTGTAAAGGATGAATTATCCAGATTCAGGTTCAGCACGGTAGAATCACCGCTCACCCTCAGCGTTCCGCTACTGACTATTCCCTCGGGATTTTCCCCTGTCGGGATGAATGTATACTCCCCGCCAATTACGCTGATACCGGATGGTGTCACACGATTAATCGATACCGTGCCAGCATCACGCACACTGAAAGTCACCTGCTGCCCGGCGGGGCCACTGCCGCTGGCGTTGCTCCATTGGGCTGCAGAATCATCCGTCCAAGTGGCACTATTTCCGCTCCACAACCAGGGAACGTCCGCCAGATCCCCGACCACGAGCCTGAGTGCATTATTATCCACAGCCAGACTGTATACCCTATCAGCTGTATCATTCAGTCCGCTGGCAGAAAAATTATCCAACACCACACCGGAAGCCGCGCCCCAGCTGACCAGTGGATATTCGCCTGTCGCCAGAGCCTCATAGCCACTGATGATAACGCCATATCCAGCGCCGGAAAGGGACAAGGCACCGCCGACCTGCACAGCAGCACCAGTAGTTCCGCTCAGATCGATACTCACACTGGTGCCCTCCCGCAATGCTAAATTGCCTTCAGTTATCAATCGAGCGCCGGGAGCCAAATCTACGCTACACAGACTTGTATCTCCCGTGAAGGTGAGTATTCCATTCTCCACCGTTGTAACACCGGTGTAAGTACAGTTAGCGCCATTCAACTGCAGTGTACCCGAACCAGTCTTGGTAATTCCCAGTGAAAGGCCGGACACAGCTGAGGCAGAATCTCGCACAACACCAGCATAGTCCCCCCCGGCAACGCTGAGTACACAGGCTCCACTTCCCTCAGCCATCACCGTGCCGGCAGCCCCGTTCAACTCGTCAATGGAGGCACTGGTACTCATTAATAATAACCGTGCATTCTGCGTATCGAGCTGTACATCAGCACCGGCTGCGGCATTTTGCGCCGCCAGTGCAAGAGTGCTTAAATACTCGCCGCTCACATGGAAAGCACCAGTATATGAGTTGTCATTATTGGTGAGAACCAAACGATGGTCGGCTCCAGTATCCGCGTTACCAGCCGACAAAGCAAGCACGCCGCTTCCATTCACCACGCCATCCCACACGATGAATTTGCCGTAGTACATGGCAAAAACAGTGGTGGCAGTCTCGTTGTAAACCGGAGTAGCAGCGGTCACGTCCTGCATGTTCAGATACACATCACCACTCCAATTCACGTGACCATCCCTGTTACCGATAGTAGCACCGTTTTCTGTACGCACGTCACTTGCAAACACTTTATTGGTAACCAGCGCAGCTGCACCCCCGCCAAGAGTAATCGTGAATGTACCGGAACTGCCGACATTCACACATTCAGCACCAAAACCAGCATTCTGCCCGGCGCCACCGTGCTGTGGTGCCCGGCCCAACGCTACATTTCCACGTTTAACATACAATGTTCCGGTGAAATCAGTCAGGTTTTCACCAAAAATAGAAGCAGGAGTCGAAGCACTGGCCAGGTAGACCACGAGCTGACCGCCCCCACTCACCGGACCGAACGATGTACCGGCAGCGTTGTTGGTACCCAGGCTGTTGTACTGATTGATGGTGAGGGTGGCTCCCTCCTGAATCTCAGTTCCGCCGGTAAACGCATTGGCATTCCGGACCTCCAGAGTCGCACCACTGGCGAGTGTCAGGCCGCACGTTCCGCCTATGCTGCCCGGACCGGAAAAAACAAATCCGCTGCCACTCACCAGAACGCTATCGGGCTCTACAGCTTCGGTTATCGTAACGGCTGCAGATGCAGCAGCAGCGGTAAACTCCACATCATCTCCGTTACTAAACACCGCCGGAACATCATTCTCCAGCCACGAGGCGTCTGTTGTGTTCCAATTCCCGGAATTCCAGGTGAGGGCTGCCTGAATCGGCAATACAATCGAAAGCAGCAAGGCTGCTCGAAGCAATGTGGGCAAATGCGGTTTCATAATCCGCAATTTACCAACACCTCGCGCAAATGCAAGTTGTTTGACCTAGTTATTAGTCGTACGACAAAACCGCGCATCCGTTATCAGGATGCGCGGTGTAAGAATACCTCGACTGGTGGGAAGTTAAATATCCCAGTTATCCAGCCACTTGAAGGATACAATGCGGAACTGGCGGCCCATGACCTTATTGGTGTTAGAGAGTCCCTCACCCTTGGTGCCATCCGGGTTGTAATCCACATCCTGCGGGGCGTTGGAGGGATCCACATAGTCCATGGTGCGCTGCACCACAGCCTCGCACCAGGCCTGGGCCAGGATGGCCTTGTTCGGGTTGCGCACGCAGCCGTAGGAACGGACAGTGAAGGTATCGTCACGCACGGTCAGGATGTTGCCCAGAGAAGCGAGCACATCACTCTGAATCAGGTAACCGGGTGCAGCGGTGTGCAGGGAACCCATGCCGGCCTCAGGGTTCTTGAACATATTACCACGAGCCTCAGGTACCTTTACATCGTTGAAATCGCGGTTGATGTCGGTCGCATCAATGGCCGCCTGCAATGCACCCTTCAGACCATGTTCGCCCTGCTCCAGGCGGCGGTTCACAAAGTCAGACATGCTCAGGAACGGGCCACGCTTGCGCACCTGTTCCACCATTTCCTCGGCCAGTTTGCGAATGGATTCAGCCTGCAGCATGCGCACCTCACCCCAGGCGGATGCCATACCGCCATCGCGGAAGGCGGAGGACCCCTGCATCATGCTGTAACCACCGAGGCCGTCCACACTCTTATCCGTAGTGGAAAGCATGAAACGGGAGAAGAGTACCTCGTTATCACCCTTGCCGTCCTCCACAAAGGAAAGACGATTATCCTTACCGGTCACCAGCTTGCGCTTAGCCAGGCCCTGCAGCACGGCAGCCCAGGCTTCCACGGAAGTGGAGTTCACGTTGAACCCACCGTCAATCATCAGATACTGAGCAATGTACTTCCAGCCATCCTCGGCCATGATGCGCTTGATAACCTGCTCATCATTGTAGGGTGTATTGACACGCTTGTAACGGGAAACCGGAAGCTCGTCCTCACCCTTCAGGAACTTGGAAAGAACCTCCTCAGCCTCAATCTTGCCGTTCTTATCCGGCATATCAGACACGGAGGAGCAGAACCAGCGGTCCCACATGGCGTCGTTAATCATCAGGCCATGGTCAAAGAAGTCACCGAACACCTTGGAGTTGGAGGAAAAGTCGTTAGCCTCCGTATTGTTCTGGAAGTAGGTGTACACATCATCCGGCGGCAAGCAGGGGTCGGCAAAGGCGTTGCCAAGACCAACACCAGGCACACCGGCCTGGTACTGCATGCGACGCAGAGCACCCTGAGTCGCATAGTTGCCAGAGGTATTTGACTTGTACCAGCCCGGCTGGAGACGCATGCCTGCGAAACCGGCGAGAGAGAACGGAGGATGCACCGGCAGCTCAAGCACGGAGGCGTAAGAAACCTGCTCACCTTCACTGGTGATGCCCAGGAAACCATTGCGACCGATATTATCCATGGGAGCACTGTCCATACCGGAGCTCACACGCAGGGCGGCAAGCTGGTACGGATGGTACTTACGCATCTGATCATCAGGATTGATAATGGCGCTGCCCCAGAATGCGGGGCTGGAGTGCTGCCAGATTTTTGCACGGTAGTCACCCTGGAAAATGACGGAGTTGGTATGAGAGCCGGCAGATTTAGCCACCACCCCCACGGCGCCGATGTAGTAGGGCACATCCGGGTCATCCTGAGAACCGTCCGTCTTCCACTCGGTATCCTTGCTGCCGCAGAACTGGGTGTCCGTCTCGGCCACATTCTGGGGGTCATACCAGCCAAGCACAAAACGCTGGGGAGAAATACCGCGCTTGTTGGCACCTGTATCTGCGCCCGAAGCCTGGCCCGCGCCGTTGTAACCGGCAAATACGGTAAGACACTCCGAATGATTGGGAGCAAACCATTTACCATCCGTACCGGCGCCATTGGGCGGCCCCTGGCCCAAGCGGAGTTTCACATAGAATTTACCGCTGTCAACATTGGTCTGGGTGGGAACACCCGGAGTGGTCGGCTGAGCCGCACGCCCGGAATAGAAGCGAGCCTTGTAACCAGACACCGAGCTGGGGTTATAGCCGGGAACCCAGGGGTTGGAGAAGGGTTTTGAATAATCCTGGGACAAACGGGCCTTACCCGGGGAGAAGAACACGACTTCGCCCGGTTCAAACACGATATCGCCATTCTCATCGCCATTCGCGGCGAGGAAATAGTCGCCATAGTCCTGGCCGTAGCGAGACTGCTGCATCAGGTAATTGTTCCACCCATACTTCCAGGTGTATGCCTGGGTCACGCAGTAGGTATCAATCCAGGTTGTCTTGTAAGGCAGAGACTGGGCCCAGAGCTGCTTGCCGCGTACACGCATCGGCACGTTGTACGGGTTCCACCACAGGAACATGGGCGCAAAGCACATATCCAGGTTGTATGTAGCTTCCTCACCGGCCATAGCCGTGGCCTCACTGGCCACCAGACCGAAGTTGGACATGAAGGCAAGTAGAACAGGCGTACGCGCATAACCGGAAGCAGTGCTTCCCTCTTCCATCATCGAACGGCTGTCGAAGAAAGTCTTACCGTCACCGGCGCCCTTCGCTTCATCCGGATCCTCCGCATAATTCAGACTTCCATCAAATACGGAGCCGCTCATACGCGTGTATGCCTTGTCCAGATTACCGATGAGACGAGCCGTGAAATTGCGGGCATCCTTAGCCGTGCCATCCGGCCAGCTATTGTAGTAGGCATGCAGGTTCTGCCAGGAACCGATGGGCATGTCAGATTCCGTGCCCTGGGGCACCTGCTGGTTATCGGCGATGGGGCAGTCCTGATTCGTGCGGGCGGCGAAATCCGTTCCCTTCAGGCTTTCCTTATTCAGCAGGAGGCAGAGGTCCTGCTTGAAACCACCCATGCTCACATTGATAGGCAGAGAATAGGATGTGGTGGATACGTCGAAGAAATACGGCATACCGGCTGCCTGGGAGGAAGAACCGACCAGCGGCAGGGAAGCCAGAGTCACCAGGCGGGAGGGTTCCTCGATATCGCCGGGCAGGAAATCCAGATCGCGGTTATCGACAAAACGCGGGGCCGGAGTATCCCAGGTGCGGTGAAGAGCCTCGTAGGCATCATCTGTCTCCTCTCGATTCTTGACAGAAACCTTGGCCTTCTGGTTTTCACCGCCCACCCACCAGGCGAAGCAGGCTTCATTCTTGCCGGTAGCGGGCATCTTCAGCAGGTCGGCATACACATAGTGCTGGGCGGAGAGATTCTTGCCCAGCGTACCCTCGCCCACCATGCAGATGCGCTGTCCCGGGGCGCGGGAGCAAAGCTGGCTGGCCGCATTCATGGAGCGGGTGGTATTGCGGTCGCGAGCCGAAATCATCCAGCGGCGGAACATATCAGAGCGGCCCTTGGAATAGGTACCCGAAATTTTGCTACCCAGACCGCTCACGCTCTTGCCGTAGATGGGGCCATCCCAGCTGTTCCACACGCCCAGCAGGTGCTGAGCAGCACCGCTATCATTATTGCTGAGAATACCGGAGCTGGCCGTCACACGCTGGTCGGGACCCAGTTCGACCTGCAGTTCACCGATGGCGGCATCCAGGCCGACCAGCGCCTGCTGGCGAGCCTCTGCCTGCAACATGGTCTGCAGCGCGATACGATTCTGGGAAGCCGCTGTCGCCATGATAGCCACGGCAAGCATGGCCAGCAACATCATAAGCGTAAGAGTTGCAATGAGCGCAAAGCCCTTCTTCTGGCGCTTACGGGCGGGAGAGGAGAGTTTTTGAGTCTGTCTCAATTTCATAGAAAAAAATGCGAGTACTTTCTTACTATACACAAGCAGCGCCCTGCGTCAAGCAAATTCGGCCTAAATCATCACCTGAATCAGGCATACAAGCACTGCAAATTCCGGCGGCGCTGCGCGATTACCAAAAACAGGGTTGAACCCGCGGCCCGGCTGTGATACAATGCGCGCACGACCATGAATTTAGATGAGCTGAGACAAGGAATCGACAACGTCGATGCGCAGCTGGTAGAGCTGCTCAAGCAGCGCGCCGCCTATGTGCACCAGGTAGGTGAGCTCAAGAAAGCCAGTGGAGCCCCCACCTTTGTGCCTGAGCGGGAGAACGCACTCATCTCGAAACTACTCAAGCTGAACGACGGCGTGCTGCCCGAAAAGAGTCTTCTGAGCATCTGGCGGCAGATTGTGAGCTGTTCCTTCCACCTGGAGGGCAACATGCGCATAGGTTACCTGGGACCGGAGGGCACCTGGAGCCACCAGGCAGCGCTGAGCCGCTTCGGCGACAGCGTGGAACTGGTCCCCTACTCTTCCTTTGCCCACATCTTCGCGGCAGTGGAGCGAAACGAAGTGAACTACGGTGTCATCCCGCTGGAAAACAGCACTCATGGCAACGTGGTGCAAGCCATGGATTTCTTTGCTCACACGCACCTGAGCATCTGTGCCCAGGTGCACCAGAGCGTGCAGAACTGCCTCATGGCCAATATCCAGCCCAAGGAAATCCGCACCATCTACTCCCACCCGCAGGTGCTGGGTCAGTGCAGCGTGTGGCTGCAGCAGAATTATCCTGACGCCGACCAGATTCCCACAGCCAGCAGCACCGCCGCCGCCCGCATGGCCGTGGAAAAAGCCGCCGATGGAGCCGCAGCGCTCGGCAGTCCTCTGGCCGCAAAAATTCATGGTCTCAACATACTGGCCGAGCAAGTGCAGGATGTGGCCACCAACACCACCCGGTTTGTGGTCATCGGCACCCAGAAAACCCGCCCCTGCGGCAAGGACCGCACCACCATCTGTTTCACCGTGCCGCACAAGGCCGGCGGGCTCGTAGACGTGCTGGAGTACTTCCGCACCTATGGTATCAACATCTACTGTCTGGATTCCCGCCCCACCCGTGACACCGCGTGGGAATACCTCTTCTACATTGATGTAGACGGCCATGAGGAAGCCGAACCGCTGCGCAGCTGCCTGGCCGAGCTGAAAGCCCAGTGCCCCGTGTTCAAAGTGCTGGGTTCCTACCCCGAAAGCTGATTTTCCCCATGTCCTTCTCCCTTTCCCAGGCTCAGCAACTTCTGATGCACGCGCGCCGCAGCGGACGACTGCCGCATGCCCTGCTGCTCACCGGCACCCCGGCGGCCGGCACCCACCAGCTGGCGCTTGCCCTGGCAGCCGAGCTGAATGGCGCCACAGCCACCACACTGGAAACGCTGCGTCACCCGATGTGCCGCGTGCTGCGCCCCGGCTCCAAGAGCCGTAAGATTCTCATCGAGGACATACGCAGCATCGAGCCATTCCTGGCGCTGCGCGCGGAGGAAGGCGCCACGAAATTCATCGTCATTCTGGAGGCGGACCGCATGATGGAGGAAGCCGCAAATGCTTTCCTGAAAACACTGGAGGAGCCCCCGCCCCAGACCCTCATCATCCTGGTTACCGAACAGCCCAGCCGTCTGCTCACCACCATTCTCTCGCGCTGTGTGCGCGTGCCCCTGCACGAGCCGGGCAATGCCCTGCACCTCTCGGAAGCTCAGCAGGCTTTCCTGCCCGCGGTGGCAGCAGCTCTGCCCCTGGTCGGCTCCGATGTGGCAGCCCTGGCCCTGCGAGCCGATTTTCAGGCCCTGCTGGCTGAGCGCAAGGAACAGATTACCAAGCGCCTCACCGCAGCCATCAAGGCCGAGGCCAAGGCCATAGCCGAGGGGACCGACATCCGCGACTGGGAAGCACGGCAGAAGGATGCCACCGCCGCGCTCATCGAAACTGAGTACCTGGCTGAGCGCGAACAGATGCTGGAGTTGCTCTCCCTCTGCCTGGGACAAGCCGTGCTGCTGGCCTCGCACGCGCCGGATGTGCAGCCGCTCACCCCGGAAATCGCCGGGCTGGCCGCCGCGCGCCCCGTAGCGGAGCTTCTGCTGCGCATGCGCGCGCTCGAGGCCCTGCGCACTGATCTTAACTTCAACGTGAACGAAGCCCTCACACTCGATTCACATCTGCTCAACATCATCGGTAATATCACGTTATGAACAGCATGACCGGATTTGGAGCCGCTACGGCTCCCCTGGGTGGTTCCTCCATCCGCGTAGAAATTGGCGGTGTCAACCGCAAACAGGCAGAAATCGCCGTTGCCCTGCCCCGCGCCTGGGCCTCGCTGGAAACCACCGTGCGCGATATCGTGGCCGCAGCCGTTTCCCGCGGGCGAGTCAACGTCAGCCTCACCCTGCAGCAGACTCCCGGTGCTGCAGGTTCCCTGGCACTCAACCGCGATAAACTCGCCGCCCTGACCGCCACCCTGGCTGATGCCGAAAACACGCTGGGGCGCAGCATCGACACCTCGCTGGATGCGCTGCTCCGCCTGGGCATCATTGCCGAGGAAACGGAAACAGAACTCCCTCTGGAAACCGTTCAGGCTGCCGCCGAACCCGCCGTGCGCGAAGCGCTGGAGGCCTTCCTCAAGCTGCGCGCGCAGGAGGGTGAAAACATGAAGCGCGACCTGCTCGGCCGCATTGCCACCCTGCGCGGATTCCGCGAGCAGCTCATGGCTCGTGCCTCCGGTGTGGCCACCCGACACCGCGAGGTGCTCCTCAAGCGACTGGCCGAAGCCGGCCTCCCCCTCCCGCTGGACGACGAGCGAATCATCAAGGAAATTGCCCTTTTTGCCGATAAGTGCGACGTGTCCGAAGAAATGACCCGCCTGGAATCCCACCTCAACCAGTTCGAAAAGATCTGCGACAAGTCCGAACCCGTAGGCCGCACCCTCGACTTCCTCTGCCAGGAAATCTTCCGCGAGCTCAACACCACCGGCTCCAAGGCCAACGATGCCGAGCTCGCCCAGCTCGTCGTCACCGCCAAGACTGAACTCGAAAAAATCCGCGAACAAGTCCAGAACATCGAGTAATTTCCACTCCCTCAGTATTCACTTTTTAACGATTCACATCCCATGCTTGGTTCCCTTCTCATCGTATCCGGTCCCTCCGGCAGCGGCAAGACAACCCTCTGCCGCCGCGCGGAAAAAGACGGTCTCACCGCCTACTCCATCTCCTGCACCACCCGCCAGCCCCGCCCCGGCGAACAGGATGGGGTCGACTACCACTTCCTCACCCCTGAGGACTTTGCCGCCAAGGTGCAGGCCGGCGAGTTCCTGGAGCACGCCACTGTGCACGGCAACAGCTACGGCACCCTCAAGAGCGATATCATTGACCTACTCCAAGCCGGCAAGAATGTAGTCATGGATATCGATGTTCAAGGGGCGGCCAGCATCCGAGCCTGCGAGGATCCCATCATCCGCCGAGCCTATGCGGATGTATACATCCACATCCCCGCCGATGAGCTGGAGCGCCGACTCCGCGGCCGCCAGACCGATGCAGAGGAAGTCATCCTCCTGCGTCTCCGAAACGCTGCCGAGGAAGACGCCCGCATGGGCGAGTACCAGTTCGCCCTCGTCTCCGCCGACCGCGAGAGCGACTACGCCCGGTTCACCTCCCTGCTCACCGCCCTGGGCATGCGTACAGCACTGTAATGACACCGCCGGCAGCCAAGGCAGAAGAATGCACGCTTCAACGGCTGTTACTTATTTATACTGAAACAAGGGGATGAAAGAAATTCCCCAGGAGTGGTGTTCTCCTGCATAGGGCTGTTCGATAATAATGGTATTCTCGCCTTTCTTGAGCGGGAGCTGCACCGGGTCTAAAGCCCACCACACCTCTTCGATATCAAGCGGGTTATCAAAGTTCCAGGCATTCCCCGGGTGACTAAATTTTCCGGCATTCTTGAAGATGCGAGGGTTACGCACCTCTGCGCCGTTAATCCAGATGCGGGTACCGGTCTGTGACCAGTCACCAGCCTTAGGCACACCGGTCCAGCGACGATTGGAGCGAGCGGGTGCATCGAAGCCAATCATGAACGGATATTTACCGGCCTTCTTAGCATTGATGGTAGTAGTAGCCCACACGGTACTACCGGGGCGGGCACTGGAGAACATACCGAGGTAACCAGTATCCGGGCGGGTGCGGAAATAGAGGTTAGCGCAGTAGGCAGTGCGGGTGGTCAGGCCCTCTATTTTGCCAGCCAAGACCGCTTTGCGAGTGCTATCCGCATTAGCTTTATCAGTGGGTTCCACCAAAGTCCATATCATGCCGGATTCCGGCCAGACGGGAAAATCCTCATCCTTGAAAATACTCTTGCGCAGGGCTGCCATGCGCTGTTCAAACAGGCGATAGGCCTTGCCTGCTTCGGTATCGGGCGCGGGCATTTCCAGCGGAAGGGCATCGCCATCTGCCTCGCCGCCAACCCAGGCGCGCTCGGCCATAGCCATCATGCCCGGCCACATGCTGCAGAAGGCAGGAATCCACTCCTTGTTGTCGACCTTACCGTCCGGCCAGATACAGAAGATAGTGCCGAGCTTGAGCTCATCCCCCTTTGCGGAACCACAGGGGCGCATGAAGAAGTAACGGCGCACCGCCATAGCAGGGTCCAGCAGATTCGCGTAACCCATGGTGGAGTCGAAAGCGCGGCGGGTAATGCGCTCCGGGATGATGGATTTAGCCACCATATCGGAACCTTCGCCCCAGCGCTGCTCTATGGATTTTTCACCCACCGGCAAATCACGGCTGCTGGCCCACTGCATAGGCTGGCGGCCGTGTTCCTCCAGCTTGGTGGTGACCATACCCACAAATTCCGCAGCATTCGGGATACGCACTTCATCCGCCCCGAAATGCACGATGGGGCAGATATCCGCCGGAATTTCCGTGCAGAACTCATCCAGCAGCTTTGCCACAATCTTCATGCCTTCCGGTGAATGCATCTTGAAGCCGAATGCGCGGTCAAAATAAGCACTGTGGCCGGGCATATCCAGCTCCGGGATAACAGTGATGCAGCGTTCTTTCGCATAGGCAAACACCTCGCGTATCTCCTCATAGGAATATGTGTCGTTCAGGTCGCGGGTGCGGTGCTTGGGGGAATTCAGCTGCGGATACGCCTTGCACTGGATGTGCCAGGCGGGATAGTCGGTGAGATGCCAGTGAAAAAGATTCACTTTCAGTCGGGCTGCGAGGTCGAGTTCCTTCTTCAGCCGCTCCACTTTGCGGAAATTGCGACCGCAGTCCTGCATGTACCCGCGGTATTTGAAAGCCGGCCAGTCCACAATGAAGCAGTGCGGAATGGACTTTTTCTTATGCACCAGCTGCCTCAGAGTCTGCAAGCCATAAAAGAAGCCGGCGCGCGTTTCTGCGCCGATGGAAATTCCCTTGGCATTCACCTGGAGCACGTAGCCCTCAGCTTTCTGCTCCTCATTCAGTTTGTCGCCAGCGCTGCGGAGTCGGACCGTGAGCTTGCCTTTCCCCTTCCCTTTCACCTCACTGAGAAGTCCTTTCCATGCAAGCCGCACCGAATCATCCTTGGCAGCCTTGCCGGTGAGATTCCAGTTATCTGCAGAGGGCAACTCAAGTTCAGCATCTTTCCATTTCACCTCGCGGGGAAAGGGAATGAGGGCTGCAGGCGCAGTCTCCTCAAGCTGCAGGTCGTGGGGCGATGTCCAGTCGGCGAGCACGCTTCCCATCATCAGAAGCGCTATGCTCAGGGCGCGGAAAAGCTTCATCATGCCAGACATGCTAGCAAATCTCTACCGGCAAGGCAAGCTTAAAGCACCGGTCTGAAATCCGCAAAACCCGTAGCGGCATCCACGCGGGTGGGAACCACGCGCAATTTCGCCCCTGGGTAAAGGCAGCGGGCATCGGTGCTGGTCCAGCGTTCGGCGTGGCGCTCAAAATACCAGGAAGTATCGTTCGGCAGATCGGCGCCGGAAACAAAGCCTTTCACCTTCAGCAGCGGGACCTCCACCGCCATGCCCTGCGGCCAGCAGGTCAGCACCACAGCATCCCACGCGCGTGGGTGCTCACTTTCGCACTGCAGTTCCAGGAATCGCGCCATCATGCTCTGCTGTGCCTCATTCTCAGCAGCGGCGGAATTTCGTTCCGTCTCCGATATGTGGTCAGCGATAGCGGCCAGCGCACCGGTACTCGGCAGCGGCGCGGACGGCGAACCACTCAGGCGGCTGAACGAGCGGTGCACCACCAGGTCGGCATAGCGGCGGATGGGGCTGGTAAAGTGGCAGTAATCCCCCTTGGCCAGACCGAAGTGGCCCAGCGCCTGGGGCGAGTACCGCGCGCGCATCATGGCGCGGAGCAACTGCACCTTCAGGATTTCCTCATCCGGGTGGCCCTCAATCTTATCCATGACGGCATTGAGTTCTTCGCGAGTAGCCAGGGTGCCGGCCTTGATACCATAGGCCTTGAGCTCCTGCGCCAGCTCACTGAGCTTGGCAGGGTCAGGCGCCTCGTGCACTCGGTAAATCGTGGGAAGCCCCTGCGCATTCAGCTCATGCGCCACCGTTTCATTCGCGATGAGCATGAATTCCTCAATCAGCTGGTGCGATTCATCGCTCGTTTCCACCTCCACATCCACCGGGGCGCCATGGGCATCGGTCACAAGGCGTATTTCCGGCATGTCCAGGCGCAGGGCTCCGGCTTCATACCGCTTGCGTCGCAGCAGAGCCGCCAGCTTGCCGGCCTCGTGAATCATGGCATCAACCTCAGCATCCCCCGTGCCGGATTTTCCTTGCAACACCTCCAGCACCTGCGGATAAGTCAGACGGCGGCGGGAGCAGATGACCGCATCCCGAAACTCTGCCTTGAACACCTTGCCCTGCCGATTTATCTGCATCAGACACAGTCGGGTAAGGCGGTCCTCACCCTCGCGCAGTGAGCAGATGCCATCGCAGAGCCGCGGCGGCAGCATGGGCAGCACGCGGTCCGGCAGGTAAGTGGAATTACCGCGGCTCTGAGCTTCCTGGTCCAGCGCCGAACCGGGGCGCACATAGTGGCTCACATCGGCAATGTGCACGGCCAGTTCCCAATTACTGCCGTGCCGCACCACCGAGATGGCGTCGTCGTAATCGCGCGCGGTTTCGGGGTCGATGGTGATGACGCAACGCTGCCGCCAGTCATCGCGCTGGGCAAGCTCAGCCTGGTCAATGGTATCCGGAATGCGCTCCGATTCCTCCAGCACCTCAGTCGGAAAAGTATCAGCCAGCCCGAACTTGTGCATAATCGTGGTAATCTGCACGGCTTCGTCCTCCGGCCAGCCCAGCACTTGCATGATGCGCCCTGTGGCTTCGCCGTTGGCAATCGGATAGCTCTTCGGTTCCACCACCACGACCATACCCGGCAACAGCTCCGCCGGGGGCGGGGTGAGCAGTCGCACCAGCTCCGGGCTGGTCTTGCCATCCCCCGCCATCATGCCGTAGCGCCCGGTCGATTTATAGGTGCCCACCCAGCGATCGCGTCCGCGCGAAAGGATTTCCAGCACACGCACCTCAATGTGCGTTTCCGTTGCCTGGGGGCGGTGCTTGTGGCGACGGTCGCGCGCGGGTGCCTGCAAACGCACCGAGACCTGCACCCGGTCACCATCCATGGCACCGTGGCTGCGGTAGGGATTCACGAGCAACGCCCCCACATCCCCACCAGGCCGAAGCGCCTGCAGCTGCCGGGCCGATTCCGCATCCGCCACAAAGAAAAGCCGGCTGCCCCGCTGGGAAATGCGCCCGGTAAGCGGTTCTCCCTGTAATTTTCGAAGCACATAGAGGCTCTTACGCAACTTCAGCAGATTTCCCTTGCGCAGCCCCTCGGCCAGCACGGCTTTCAACTCACTGCGCTGCGAGGGGTGCAGCCCCATTCCCCGGGCAATATCAACCATTTCCTGCGGTTCATAATCAGGGGCAGATAAATATTCGTACAGCGCTTCGCTAAGTGTGGGTGCCATCATCGTTCCCCTGTATTTTAGCACACACCTCACCCGCATTCAACAATAAGCTTGTTTTTATTGCCACATGTGTCCCAAAGTTTGAGTACGGAGCTTGATAAATGGGAATTTGTAGAGCCCATACAGGCGCACGTAGTGCGCGGAATTCTGAGCCCGGAGGGCGACAGCCAGTAGCGCGGGGTGGAGCGACGTAGTCGCGGAACCCCGGGTTAGCTCAAAAATTTATCTGAGCCCCGAACGTAGTGAGTGGGCG
>JAGBDZ010000118.1 GCA_017937215.1 Akkermansia sp.
GATCATTCAATCCATGGCGAACTGTTATACTGCGCCGCAATTGGACCAGTTCTCGTAAATTCAGGGACGGAAGTTCTAACTTAGGAGCCATGCCCTCATTATACTATACTCCCTTCCTCTTGGAAATTCTTGATTGTTCTGATGTCCGACTTTTTAGAAGTTCCCTATTGACGATTGACGATTGACGATTGACTATTGACTATTGACCATTGACTATTGACCATTGACGATTGACTATTGACGATTGACCATTGACTATTGACCATTGACGATTGACTATTGGCAAATGCCCCGGCTCTGAGTCGGGGTGTGCGCCCCGCTTTCTACGCCGTGGCTGGCGATTGAGTATTGGGGGCTTTAAGCCCCGGTCATCCGGGGTTGGGAGTTTGCTTGATTCGGGGAGGGCTTTTTGCTAAGATGCGGGTATGGCGGGTGTGAATCTGAAAGAGAAGTGGAGGGGGACGCCGCACTGCCCCGGGGTTTATCTGATGAAGGGGGAGGGCGGTGGCGTGATTTATGTGGGGAAGGCGAAGGATTTACACCGGCGGCTGGCGAATTATTTCTCGCCATCGCGTGCGACGCTGGAGAATGGGAAGACTCGGGCGCTGATTGCGGCGATTGTGGATTTTGATTATTACGAGGTGCGCAATGAGCAGGAGTCGCTGATTCTGGAGCAGAAGCTTATCAAGGAGTACCGCCCGCATTACAATGTGCAGCTGCGGGATGATAAGCGGTATTACCTGCTGCGGGCGAGCCGTCAGGAGCCGTTTCCTCGCTTTTCGCTGGTGCGTCTGCGGAAGGATGACGGGGCGCGCTACATAGGCCCGTTTGTGCATGCCACGGCGCTGAAGGAGACGGTGGAGTGGCTGAATCACCGCTTCCGCCTGCGCACGTGCACCTGCCGCCACCCGGGGGAGGAGCAGTACCGCCATTGCCACGATGATGAGATTCGCCACTGTTCGGCGCCGTGCATCGGCCGGATTTCGCCGGAGGAGTACCGGGAGCAGTTTGAGGCGGCGCTGGGGCTGCTGGAGGGGCGCGGGCGCCAGGCGCATCTGGATGCGCTGACTCAGGAAATGATGGCGGCGGCGGATGCGCTGGATTTTGAGCAGGCGGCGCGCTTGCGCGATGTGCGCGAGAATATTATCAAAACGCTGGAGCCCGCCCGCCGCTTTGCCCGCCGTTCGCCGGACCTGCCAGGCACGGTGGACCCGGACCGCGACCTGGCGGAGCTGGCCGAGGCGCTGGGTATGCCGCAGCCGCCGGCGGTGATGGAGTGTTTCGATATTTCGAACTTATCGAGCAACCATATTGTGGCGAGCATGGTGCGGTTCACGAATGGCCGCCCGGACAATGCGGCGTACCGTCGCTACCGCATCAAGGGGGTGGATGGGCAGAATGATTTCGCCTCGATGCTGGAGGTGGTGCGCCGCCGCTATTCGCGCATTGTGAATGAGAGCAGCGCGCTTTTCGATAAGCCGGAGGGCATTGATATGTATGCCTGGCTGAAGGAGCTGGGGGCGCAGGGCAAGGCGCCTATCAAGGTGCCGGATCTGGTGGTGGTGGACGGCGGCAAGGGCCAGCTGGCCATCGCGGTGCAGGTGCTGGCGGAGATTGGTTTGCAGCAGATGCCGGTGGTGGGCCTGGCGAAGCGCGATGAGGAGATTTACCTGCCCGGGCAGGCGGAGCCGCTGGTGCTGAGCCATGAGTGTGGCGCGTTGCGTCTGTTGCAGCGCTTGCGCGATGAGGCTCACCGCTTTGCGAATAATTACAATGAGTTGCTGGTGCGCAAGCGTGTGCGCGAGAGTAAGTTGGATGCTTATCCCACGATGACGCCGCGCCGCAAGGAGCTGCTGCTGGCGCGTTTTCACACGGTGCCGGGCATCCGCTCCCGCAGCCCGGAGGAGCTGGCCGAGCTGCCCGGTATTTCTCTGAAGTGGGCGCAGGGCTTCTGCCGGTGGCTCAAAGAGAATTGACGATTGACTATTGACGATTAATTAAGGAGTTTGGTCGGCGGGGAATTTTGTTGATGGATGAGGTGTTGGAGGGGGCAGGCGTTTTTCATGGCGGGAACGCTCTGGGCGCAGGAGGCTGGCGATGAGTCGGTGGAGGGCACCCTGGACTATGGTGAAAAGACGGTGGAGGTTTTCACGGCTCAGGATTTGGTGGACCAGAAGCATGATATCACCGTGCTGCTGCGTGGGGATGTGACGGTGACGGACAGTGCGCCGGTGTTCACCGGGCTGGTGCATGATGGCCCATGCTGGGGGGATTCGTACCTTTTCTACCTGAGCAATTATGTGTTCAAACCAGCGATCAGTGGTATCATGTGGGACCTCGCTTTTGCGCCGGCAGAGGGGGCGCTGGTTTCCATGGTGTTCCGCCGTCTCCGGTGAGGTCCGAGCGAAGCGAGGATATCGTCCCGCAGGGATATCGTCTTGCCGCAAGGCAAGATATCGTCCGAATGAAATGAGGATATCGTTATCCGGTGGGCTGTGTCCGGTCTCTTCCCCATCATCGGGAAGATAAAAAGTTTTGCTTGATAGGGAAACGATATCCCCGCCCTGAGGGCGGGGACGATATCCGCCAGGGGCGGACGATATCTTGCTTCGCAAGACGATATCCACGCTGCGCGTGGACTCAGGAAGGAAGAGCATCGATGACGAGGACCTGGAAGGGGGCCAGGCGCAGGGTGGTGGGCTTGCCGGCTTCGGCGGTGGCGGGCAGGGTGTCGCCCTTGGGGGAGCTCAGGGAGTAGCGCAGCGGGGCGCCAAGGGGCAGTTCCCAGACGGCGGCGGGGTCGAAGCAGAATTCCTGCTCGCGGGCGGAGGGGTTGCGCAGCACGAGGATGCCTTTTGCGGGGCTCCAGGAGGCGAAGCCGTAGCACTCCAGCGCGGCGGGGTCGCCGCCCACCCAGTGGCTGTCCACCATGGTGGCGGCGTTGGCGCGGGTCCACTTGGCGGCGGCGGCCAGGGTGTCCCACTCGTGCGGCTGCATCATGGCGGGGGTGATGTAGAGCTCCTGCATCTGGGTGCCGAGACCCAGGCCGCTCCAGATTTCATCGGCGAGGTCGTTGCCCTCGGTGGTGGTGAGGCCGCGGGCGCCCTTGTTGTAGATGACGCCGTGGGTCATGAGGGAGTTGATGGGGCAGAGCGGGGAGATTTTGACGTTGTGGGCGTAAATCATCGCATCGCGGAAGGTAATCCACTGCTGGCGGGCGGTGCCTTCGCCGCAGAAATCGTGGTCCCAGTTGCCGCGCCACACGGAGTCTGCAATGCTGAACCAGAACGGGCTGGCCCAGGTGCCGGTGGTGAGGTTGATGTAGATATCGGGCCGCTCGGCGCGGAGCTCATCGATGAGGGAGATGGCGGCCTCGAAATCGGAGCCGAAGCGGGAGCCGGGGGCGGGGTCGGCCATGTCGGAGCAGCCATCGAGCTTGAAGTGGTTCACGCCGTTCTCGCGAATCATGTGCAGGCACATGTCGCGGAAGAGTTCGTAGTATTTCGGGCCGGAGAGGGCAAAGCCGCGCTCGTTGGTCTCGTAGGTATCGCCGGCGGCGGCCAGACGGTTGAGCTTGGGCTGTCCATAGCCACCCCAGGGGGAGAACCACACGCCGGGCTGGGCGCCGTAGCTTTCGGCCAGTTTGCGCACCTCGCGGAACTCGTTGGGCAGGTCGGCATGGAACTGCCAGAGGGTTTCGGTGTTGTCCCAGCCGTCATCGAAGAGGAAGGAATCAATCACTGCGCCGCGCTTGGTGACGAGTTCCTCACCGAAGAGGCGCACGGTGTCCATGGCGTCCTTTTCGGTGTAGGGGGTGAAGTAGCCGATGTCGTACCAGGTGTTGTAGTTGAGCAGGGGGAAATAGGGCCGGGCGCGTTCCTCGTTCAGGTAGGCGAGCTGGAAGGTGCGGCGCAGCTGCCCGGGCTGGCAGAAACCCATGACGGCGGAGATGGTGCTCACGGTGCGGTTGGGCAGGTGGGTGGTGCGCTCCAGCGAGCAGGTGAAGCCTGCGGCGCTGGCCTCGCTCTTGCAGAGCGGGCTTTCCACACCGGCAAAGAGGCGGTTGCCCGCGGCCACGATGGGGGCGCCTTTCACGCTGCCTTCCACGCGGGCTTCCGGGGCCACCACGTGCAGCAGGGTAATCTTGCGGGCGGGCATGGCAAACTGCATGGGGTTGATGTGCAGCCCGCAGCGGAAGTAGGGCTGGCCTTCGCGCAGCTCGGCCCACCAGGTGAGCTGGTAGCCATCCGTGGTCACGGCAAAGGGCAGGGACACGCGCTGGCCGGTGCGGCGCTCCACCAGGCGGCGGGCGGTGGCATCGGCGGGGATGCTTTCGTGGCTGAGCGTGCCGCACATCAGGTCCTGCGCGGTGAGCGGCAGGCACACATCGGTGTATTCCTTTCTGGAGCAGGCTTCGTCGGTCTTGGCTTCCTGCAGCTGAATGCAGAAGATATCCTTGCCGAGGTCATAGCTGCGGCCGTTGATTTTATCCTGCACCAGGACACTGGCTAGGCGGCGGCCGGCGGTCTGGATATCGATGCTGATGAATTCGTTCTGAATAATCATAAAATTGCCAAGTGGTTTTGCGGGGAGAGGGTAGCACATTTTGCCCCCGCTAACAAGTTTTATTACTCCGGCGGTAATGGAGAGAATGAATTGATGTGCTCCGACAATGTTCCCCCACCAATTTCTCATGGGGTGATGCCCATGCAGAATGAAAAGCCCGGAAGCGCTGGGGCTTCCGGGCTTTCTGAAGGGTAAAGAGAAGGTGGGATTACTTCTCGCTCAGGGAGCCGATGCCGGGGAGGATCTTGCCTTCCAGCAGCTCGAGGGAGGCGCCGCCACCCGTGGAGCAGAAGGAGAGCTTGTCGGCCACCTTGAACTTCTTGGCAGCGGTCACGGAGTCGCCACCACCCACGATGGAGGTGCAGTCGCTCTCGGCGAGGCACTCGGCCAGGGCCTTGGTGCCCTTGGCGAAGGAGTCGAGCTCGAACACGCCCAGCGGGCCGTTCCAGAGGACGGTCTTGGCGCCCTTGATGATGCCGCAGAACTCTTCGATGGCCTTGTCGCCGATGTCGATGCCCATGCCGTCGGCGGGCACGGAACCACCCTCAGCCCAGGGAGCGGTGCAGAAAGTCTCGGCACCTTCCTCGAACTTGAAGGAGTAGCGGGTATCGGCGGGCAGCACGAAGGTCACGCCCTTGGCCTTGGCGTCGGCCAGAATCTGGTTGGCGAGGTCGAGCTTATCGGCCTCGATCTTGGAGTTGCCCACATCGTGGCCCTGGGCAGCCAGGAAAGTGTTGGCCATGGCGCCGCCGATGATGAAGGTCTGGCTCTTCTCCATGAGCTTGGAGAGCACCTGAATCTTATCGGACACCTTGGCACCACCCATGATCACCACGAAGGGCTGCTCGGGGGCGCTGAGCTTGCCCTCGAGGTACTCGAGCTCGCGCTCGATGAGGAAGCCCATGGCGGACTTCTCGGCGAAGTGGGTCACACCCTCGGTGGAGGCGTGTGCGCGGTGGGCAGAGCCGAAAGCGTCGTTCACGTACAGAGTGGCGTTGCCCAGCAGAGCCTTGGCAAACTCGGGGTCGTTCTTCTTCTCCTTCTTGTCGAAGCGCACGTTGTCCAGCAGGAGCACATCGCCGTCCTTGAGGGCAGCGCGGGCAGCCGTGGCGGCTTCACCGATGGTCTCGGGAACGAAGGCAACAGGCTTGCCCAGGTGGCCGGAAAGGCACTCGGCAGCAGCAGCCAGGGAGAACTCAGCCTGGTAGCCGGTACCCTCGGGGCGGCCCAGGTGGGAGCAGAGAACAAGGCGGGCGCCGTTCTCGAGCAGGTACTTGATGGTGGGCAGAGCAGCCACGATGCGGGCATCGTTGGTAATCTTGCCGTCCTTCATGGGCACGTTGAAGTCAACGCGCATGAGCACTTCCTTGCCGGCGACGTCGAGGTCGCGTACAGTGAGTTTAGCCATAGTTACTGTTGTATTATTGGTTGAAGTTTTTGGAGATAATTGCCGATTGCAAAATCTCGTGCGGCGTATTTTAGCGAAAAATCCCCGATTTTCAAGGCTAAATGCGCAGGAAAACGCGAAAAATAGATGAAATTGGCTTGCTAATGTAAATTATTGTGCTAGAGTATGAGACAATATGGGTGGCAAATACCGTAAAAAGAAGGATGAGGAGATGACGCTGCGGAAGCATTCGCGGCCGCAGCAGCGCGCAGCACGCCGTGTGGCCGTGTCGGCCGTGTGGGTGCTGTTGGCGGTGGTGGTGGCGGCGCTGCCACTGGCCTCGTGGGTGCGGCTGTGGCAGAGCGGGGAGCAGGTGAACTGGGTGCCGGCGCTGCTGGGCACGGCCTTCATGCTGCTGGTGAGCCTCATGTGCATGCGCACGGCCTGCCGCCGCATACGGAGCCACCGTTGAGTTAATGGTGATTCAGCTAATTGATATTGAATGGTATGCGGGGTGATGGCATCTGCCCTGCATGCGGAGATTGGTAAAGCGGGCAGGAGCAGCCCTGAGGGGAGCCTTTGAAACCACGTGGAACTACCTCGGCAGCCTGGCTGCCGTGTGTATACTGGCCTCGGGATTGGGGCTGGGGATTTACCACGCTGTGGTGGCGGATGCGGCCCCACTGTATTACTGCTACGCCGGGGTCCACAATCCGCCCGGCGCCATGACTCCGGAGGGAGTGCTGCCCATGGGGCCCGGGGCCTCACCAGCCGTGCCGCACGTGCGCATGGAGTATGACGCCATGGGCCGACTGCAGCGCATGAAAGGGGTGGATGCAGAGGGACGTCTCTGCCGGCTGCCCGGCAGCCAGGTGGCGGAGCAGCGCATGCATTATGATGCCGCCGGTCGCTTGATGCGGCGTGAGAATCTGGGCCCCACCGGTACGCCGGCCGAGGATGCTCAGGGGGTGGCGCAACGAGAGTTTGACCGCGATGCCGCCGGGCGGGTGGTGCGCACGCGTTTCCGGAATGCGGCCGGTGCGCTGATTTCGCCGCGCTATCCGGGCTATGCGGAATGCCGCGTGAGCTACGATGAGGAGGCCCGCCCGCTGCGGGTGGAGTATCTGGATGCCGCGGGCAACCCGGTGCGGAATGCTGCCGGTGAGGAGGTGGTGGTGTATGCGTATGGGGCGGATGGCTCAGCCGTGCGTTCCAATTACGTCGATGGGCGCCTGGCGGATAATTTTGCGGGGGTGGCCCGCGAGGAGTTTTCTCCCTGTGCGCAGGGAACTTGCCGCAGCTGGAAAAACGCTGCCGGTGAGCCGGTGGTGAACCCGGCGCTGGGGGCTGCTGCCATGCGCCATGAAACATCGGCTCCCGGCGGGGTGGAGCGGCGTAGTTTTCTGGGGGTGGATGGCGCTCCCTGTGATTCGCAGCGCGCGTGCGCGGAGCATCTGGTGCGCAGCAACAGCAGCGGACTGCCGGAGTGGGAGTGCTTCGGCGGGGCCGATGGCCTGCCGGTGAATCACCCCGCGCTGGGGTATGCTGAGCGCGTGTGCCAGTATGCCGCAGATGGCTCGCTGGAGCGTGAGTATTTCTGGGATGCCGTGGGACTGCCGGCCCCGACATGCGAACGCCGGCATGTGGATACCCATGCCGGCGCCTATACGCTTTCGCTTCACTCTGACGGCTCCACCACGGTGCAGCCGGAGTGAGCGTGCATTAATCGAAACAGTCCTCTTTCTCAGCACGGGTGCGGTGGCCCACAGCGGCAAAGAGCTTGTCCCAGTACGGGAAGATATGGAAGAAGAGGCCGATGATGAGACCGATGGTAGTGGCGCAGATGAGGGTACCTTCGCGCACGCCCACTACCGTGTCCAGGAAAATCAGCGAGAGGGCAACAGCAAACACGACCATGGCGCAGTCAAGCCCCACCTTCACAAGGCTGAACTTCAGCCTGAAGGTGCGGGAGAGCGCCACGCAGAAGCCCTCGGCAGGCAGGGGCATCAGGTTGGCTTTCACGAAAGAGAAAATACCGAAGGCGCAGACCACGCAGGCCAGCAGCGTGTAGCCCAGCTGGGCCGTGTAGTCCGGCACTGGCAGCTGTTTCACGCAGGGCAGCAGGGCATCCACCATGAATCCCAGGGTGAGGGACATCACCACCTGCAGTAGCTGCACCGGCTCATAGTTGCGGCGCAGTAGCACAATCTGCGAGAGAATCAGCAGCACATGCAGGCAGATCAGGGTGTTGCCCACGGTGAAGAAAGGATAGTCGGGCTCCAGCAGGGTGCTGGCAGCCAGCGCCGGGCTGGTGAGGGCATCTGTCCCCAGGTCGGCCAGGATGGTCAGGTCGATGCCCAGGGCCAGCATGAACAGACCGAAAAATGTAACTGCGAGACGGACAAGAATTTCCGGGAGAGAGTGTTTCAAATGCATGGCTCTTTTTAGCTTTTCCCTGAAGCATGGTCAAGCTTTATTGTTGAAAAAGCGCCGCCGCTGGTGTAGGATAGGGGCATGAAATGCTCCCTGATTATGCTGGGTACCGGCAATGCTGCTGTTACGCGTTGCTACAACACATGCTTTGTTCTGAGGAATGGTTCGCAGTGTCTGCTCACTGATGGCGGCGGGGGCAATGGTGTGCTGGCTCGTCTGGAGCAGGCGCAGATTTCCCTCGATTCCATTCACGATATTTTCCTCACTCATACCCACACGGACCACATTTTCGGCGTGGTCTGGGTGGTGCGCATGATTGCCCAGGCTATGAATGGCGGGAAGTATGCGGGCGAGCTTCGTGTCTTCGGTCATGAGGAGGGCCTGCAGACGCTGGAGATGATTTGCCGCGCCACGCTGCCTGGCAAGGTCACGGCGCATTTCGGGCAGGATATCCTGTTTACTCCGCTCAAGGATGGCCAGCCTTTCTCCATGGCGGGTATGCCCGGTGTGGCTTTCGATATAGGTTCCACCAAGACCAGGCAGTTCGGCTACCGCCTCATCCTGCCCGATGGTCAACGCTTCGTCTGCCTGGGGGATGAACCATACAATACCAGGAATGAAGCCATGGCCCGCGCTGCCGACTGGCTGCTTTGCGAGGCTTTCTGCCTTTATGCCGATGCGGAGAAATTCAAACCCTACGAGAAACACCACAGCACTGCGCTTGATGCCGGCCGTCTCGCCTCCACCCTTTCCGTCAAGCACCTCGTTCTCTACCACACCGAGGACAGAACTCTTGCCAACCGGCGCACGGCATACTCCGCCGAGGCTGCTACTCACTTCTCCGGCACCATTCATGTGCCGAATGATGGCGAAATCCTCCTGTTGGAGTGATTTGCTTAACTTTGCCTTATTTTTTTAAAATCCTGTAAATGCTTCATTTACAGGGTTTTCTGTTGAAAAACAGGTCGAAAAAGGCCATTCTGGCGGCGATGGAGCATTGCTCTCGACCCCATTGCAAGGGGAATTTTGCCTTGTAGAGGTGGTTTCGACCTGCTTGTCAGTTTTGTTGGGTGTTATAACACCAAAAGGGCGATTTGAAGGCTGTTTGTGTGGAGAAAATAGGATAATTAATGTCGTGAGCAAGTTGTAACAATAAGACAGCAAGATGAGAGGATGTATTTAGAAGTGAGGTGTAAGTACATGCGAATTACGGCGAATAATTGAAAAAATGCGGGGAAAATAGACTAGATGGCGGCTGGAGGGGTGGAGTTATCCTGTTCGCGCCCTTCGCGGTGCTTTTCAGGGTGTTTGAGCCTGTGTGTCGGGGCTTGCTGTCGCAGGTGCTTAAAATGGGTTTTCTTTGCCATATCGCAAATTGACAAACAACAAAGCATCAGAATAATACGATAATTAGAACACCGGGTGTAAGGCTACCGAAAATGTTACGAAAATGACCCGAAAATACGTTGTTTCAGGCCTTGAAAATGCGAGGTGTTATAACACCGATTTTTCGCTGTGTGTCAGTACACTTGATTAGGGTTGCGGCGCGTGGCTCCGTGTGGTAATGTCAGGGGGTAACGAGACAAGTAACAGATATGGCCCCTGTAAAGAGAGATGCAAGCAAGCGCCCGGTGACATTCTGGCTGAATGCCGAACTTCACGCCAAGTTCACACATCTGGTCAAGGAACGCGGGGATAGTATGTCGGAGCTGCTCACGCGCTTCATTGAGGAAGTGACCAAGACCGTGCAGCTCACTCCGAAGGAAGCTGCCGAGCTGGACCAGTGGTTCCGCAGCCGTGGGCTGCGCTGAGTGCATTTTCAGGCTTGCATTTCCGGTAGAATTGTAGCATTCTCCTGCCGCCATGTCAGACGAACAGAATCAGAGCGCACGCAAACCCTCCTGGCTGAAAGTGAAGCTGCCGAAGGGCAGGGTGTTCAAGGATGTGCAGCACCTCATCAAGGACAACGGTCTGGTGACCGTGTGTGAGGAAGCCATGTGCCCGAACCGCGGTGAGTGCTGGAGCCACGGCACCGCCACCTTCATGGCCTGCGGCGATGTGTGCACCCGCGCCTGCGGATTCTGCGCGACCCGCACTGCCAAGCCCAAGCCCCTCGACCCGGAGGAGCCCCGCAAGATTGCCGAGAGCGTGGCGCACATGAAGCTGAACCACGCCGTGGTGACCATGGTCACGCGCGATGACCTGGCTGATGGCGGTGCCGCCCACATGGCGGAAATCATCTGCCGCATCCGCGAGCTGAGCCCGCAGACCGTGCTGGAGGTGCTCACCTCTGACTTCCGCGGCAACGAGGAGGCCCTGGCCATGGTCATGGATGCCGCCCCGCATATTTTCAATCATAACCTGGAGACGGTGGAGCGCCTTTCCCCCATGGTGCGCTTCCGTGCCAAATACCGTCTCTCCCTGCACATGCTCCGGCGTGCGCTGGAGATGGCCCCCGGCCGCGTGGTGACCAAGAGCGGCATTATGCTCGGTCTGGGTGAGACCCGCGAGGAAATCGAGCGCACCATGGATGACCTGCGCGAGCATGGTGTGACCGTGCTCACCATGGGGCAGTACCTCCGCCCCTCACCCCGCCATCTGCCGGTCATTGACTACATTCGCCCGGAGGTCTTCGATGAACTGCGTGAGGTCGCCCTTGGCAAGGGCTTCCGTCATGTAGCCAGCGGCCCGCTCATCCGCTCCTCTCACCACGATGCCGCCTTCCGCCCCGAGCTGGATATCATGGAGGCCATGAATGCGTATCTTGCGAGCAAGTAAATCCCGGAAAGGGTATCGGTTCCTCCGCCGCACAACTCCATCACAGTTGCGCGGCTTTTATTTTAAGTGCATTACATGAAGTGTGTGAAATTTTGCAGTGGAAAGTGTGAAAATCTGCAGTGGTATTGCAAAATTTCACAAACGTACTTGACATTATAATCTAATTGCTTCATAATGCGGGTGTGAGTGAAAATTTGAAAGCGTTTTATCCCCGCACGGCAACAGAAAGGGTATCCTATCTTTCTGCACACTTCTCGTGTATTTTGTTGCAGGGGGCCCGGCAAGTGGGAAAATCAACTATGTTGGAAACAATGATGCCGCCTGGCATGCGCTATGTGACGCTGGATGATTTTGTGCTGGCCGACCGGGCAAGGCGAGACCCGGTGGGGTTTCTGGATGATTTCGAACCACCGTTGTGTATCGATGAGGTGCAGTATGCGCCTGATTTGCTGCGTGCCATTAAAATACGAGTGGACCGGGAAAAGCGGAAGGGCATGTATTGGATGACAGGCTCTCAGCAACTCCATCTCATGAAAGATATCAGTGAGAGCCTGGCCGGGCGTGTGGGCATAATGGACTTGCACAGCCTTTCTCAGCGTGAGGCTTTGGGAAAGGGCGCTTCTGCCTCAGTGTTCAATCCGGATAAACCCGCCGAAAGCATAGAGGAGAGCACGGTGTGCGGGAACGAAGAATTGTACCGCCGCATCTGGCGTGGTGGGTATCCAGCCCTGGTGGTGGATCCGGAGTTGGAGCCGGATGTTTTTTTTGAATCCTACGTGCGCAGTTACCTGGAGCGGGATGTAAACGACCTTGCGCAAGTAGGAAACCGGGCAGCCTTTGTGCGATTCATGCGCTCTGCAGCCATGCGCACCGGGCAGCAGCTTGTGTATTCAGATCTGGCGCGCGATGCCGAAATCGCTCCGAATACAGCAAGGACGTGGATATCCATTCTTGAAAGAACCGGTATCATCTCTTTGCTTCAGCCGTATGCTACCAATACTATCAAGAGGCTTACCAAAACCCCCAAGATGTATTTTTGCGATACTGGTCTGTGCAGTTGGCTTGCAGGTTGGGATAACCCTGAGACCCTGATGAACAGTGCATTTGCCGGTGCAATTCTGGAAACCTGGGTATACGGACAGTTGCTGCGCAGTTATAACCATAATGGCAGGCGCCCGCAGATTTATTTCTTCCGGGAGGCAAATGGTCGTGCGGAGGTTGATTTCCTGCTTGTGCAGAATGGAGGTATCTATCCCCTGGAAGTGAAGCGCAGTGCTTCACCTCATCTCGATGACTTGAGACATGCCGCCAAAATTCCCGTCGGGCAGTATCGATTGATGCCGGGCATCATTTTCTGCACCAGCAAGCAGGTGTATCCTCTGGGGGGCGGTCATTGCGCCATCCCCATATCTATGCTGTGAGTGCGCTATGTCTGCCGCACAACTTTGACACGGTTGCACGGCTTCCATTTTGAGTGTATTACATGAAGTGTGTGAAATTTTGCAGTAGAAAGCGTGAAAATCCGCAGTGATATTGCAAAATTTCACAAACGTAGAAGGGGAACGGATATTTCACATCGAGGTTCGCGCAATCCGGCGCGGGCGCATGTGCCCCAAAGGTAGAAGGAAAAGAGCCGCTATCTGCCCATATTGAGTACGATAAAGAGAAAAAATGCGCTCGGAGTATTACCAACTTCGCCAACAGCAGTAAGCCTCCATGCGTTGTTTCATCGGCGTAAGCCGCTAACTTTCAAATTGTCAATTATCAATCGTAAATCCTCAATCCACGTGTCCCCAATCATTGGGGCCCGCGTGGCCGGGTGTTGTCAGCGGGAAATTTTGCTGTACAAGTGGGTGGAAAAGCTGTAAAATCAGCGCGTCGCGGAGTATAGAGATGTCCGCGCGAACGATACAACCAGTGTACCACAATGGCTGAAGAAAGCACAAAGAACCCCATGGAAGCCCTTGAGGCTTTGTACGGAAGCGATACCTTTGGTATCAAGACCATGGAGAAGTACCTCTCCAAAAGTGCCTTCAAGAAGATGATGCAAACCATCCAGATGGGTGGCAAGCTTGACATGGGCATTGCGGATGAAGTGGCGCAGGCTATGAAGGTGTGGGCTCTTTCCAAGGGCGCCACGCACTACACGCACTGGTTCCAGCCGCTTTCCGATGCCACGGCCGAGAAGCACGATTCCTTTGTGGAGCCGGATGGCAAGGGCGGCATGATTCTCGAGTTCACCGGCAAGAATCTCATCCAGGCCGAGCCGGATGCCTCCTCTTTCCCCAGCGGCGGTATCCGCGCTACTTTCGAGGCTCGCGGTTACACGGCCTGGGACCCCACCAGCCCGGCATTCATTAAGCGCACGGCCAATACGGTGACGCTCTGCATTCCGACCGCTTTCTGTTCCTACACCGGAGAGGCGCTGGACAAGAAGACCCCGCTGCTGCGCTCCATGGCAGCCGTGGGTCGCCAGACCAAGCGCGTGCTCGAATGCTTCGGCCTACATCCCAGCACGGTGGATACCAATCTGGGAGCCGAGCAGGAATACTTCCTCATCGACCGCGACCTGTACATCCAGCGTCCGGACCTCATCGAAACCGGCCGCACGCTGTTCGGCTGTCTGCCGCCCAAGCACCAGCAGATGGAGGACCACTACTTCGGCTCCATCAAGGAGCGAGTGCTGGAGTTCATGACCTCCGTCGACCACGCGCTGTGGGCCCTGGGTGTGCCCTCCAAGACCCGCCATAACGAGGCTGCCCCCGGTCAGTTTGAAATCTGCCCACTGTTTGAGCCTTGCAACGTGGCCGTGGACCACAACGTGATGATTATGGATATCCTGGAGCGCCAGGCCCTCAAGTTCAACTTGGTGTGTCTGCTCCACGAGAAGCCCTACAGCTCGGTGAACGGCAGCGGCAAGCACAATAACTGGTCGCTCTCCACCCCGGAGCTGGGCTCCCTGTTCTCCCCGGGCAAGACCCCGCACAGCAACGTACTCTTCCTCACCTTCCTGGCAAGCGTGATCCAGTGCATCGACCGCCATGCCGACCTGCTGCGCGCCTCTATCTCCAAGGCCGGTAATGACCACCGCCTGGGTGCGGCCGAGGCTCCGCCCGCCATCATGAGCATCTTCCTGGGCGATGAACTCACCGACATCGTGGAGCAGATTATGCACGGCGGCGCCAAGACTTCCTGCGCCAAGACCACCATGGAGCTGGGTGTGGATACCCTGCCGGAGCTGCCGAAGGATACCACCGACCGCAACCGTACCTCGCCCTTTGCCTTCACCGGCAACAAGTTCGAGTTCCGTGGCGTCGGTTCCTCTCAGACCTGCGCCTGGCCCATGACGGTGCTCAACACCATCATGGCCGAATCTCTGGATGAAGTGGCGACCCGCCTGGAGCCCGTGGCCGGCACTCCCGCATTCAAGGACGAAGTGCACAAGCTCATAGCCGAGATGATTACCGCCCACAGCCGCATCATCTTCAACGGCAACGGCTACTCTGACGAATGGGTAGCCGAGGCAGAGCGCCGCGGCCTGCCCAATATCAAGTCCACCCCGGAGGCTCTGGAAGTGCTCTCCCGCCCGGATACCCTGGAGCTCATGCAGAAATACGGCGTGCTCTCCAACGCTGAGCTGCTGGCCCGCAAGGAAATCCAGATTGAGAACTACGAGAAGCTCATCGATATCGAGGCCAAGACCTGCCTCAACATGCTCGATACCATCTACATGCCCGCCATCGCGGAGCAGATGACCCAGATTTGCAACACGGTGGCCGCTATACAGGCTTCCGGCATCAGCGCCGGACTGAAGGCCGCCACCGGCAAGGCCGAGGCTGTAGGCACCCTCTACGACCTGCTGCCCGACCGCATTGCTGACTTGGCGGCGGCCATCGAGGAAGGCAATCCGGCCCATATGCGCGCCGCCATGGTGGCCGCTCGCGAGGTGGTGGACAAGCTCGAGACTATGGTGGATGCCGACCTCTGGCCCGTGCCCACCTACGCTGAGATGCTTAACATCCACAGCAAGTAATTTCATCATCCGATAAAACCGAAGCCCCCATGCGAGCATGTGCTCGTATGGGGGCTTTGCTGTACCGGGCAGCGAAATCAGAATCGGGCGCCAATGGCCACCTGAAGCACTGGATAGACGCAGAGATCGTCCGCAATTTTGAAGAAATCGCGCCCCTCCTTGCGGATGGATTTTTCCAGCACATCATCGGTAGCCGGTTTGAAAACACCATCAGACGTGTCTTTGTAGCGGAGATGACCGCTGCTGCTCACAGAGAGGTCTCCGTTGCCCATGAAATTGAGACCCAGGTCCACGCTGTAATAGAGCGAATCGCACCCGAACAGGGAATCCTGGTAACCGATGCCCACATAGGGCTGCACGTGGTTCCAGCTGTATTTGCCGCTTATGTCGGCATAATCACCCCTGATTACATCATACTCCACGCCGCCCACTACCTTGTTGGCAGACATGCCGGGGTCGCGGTATATGCGGGCACGGCAGCGCATCTTGCTTTCGCTGAAATTGAGACCAGCCGAGAGGTAGAAGTTACCCTCACCGGGGAATAGATCCACCAGCAGTCCTACGTTGTTGCCGTAGATTTTCATCCTGGCATCCGAATCACTCCAGCTTTCGCTGGTGGAATAGCCGAGAACGGCACCGCGCAGTCGAAGTCGCACGCTGGGTGTCACGTGGTAACCGACGCTCATACCGGCGCCCTGCGTGCCGGCGTTGATATCAATGTTGAAATCCTGCTGGGTGCTGCCCATTGCCGGCAGAAGTCCGGCACCCACAATGGCGAGAAGGAGAGTGTTTTTCATGGCGTTCACGCAATGTATGGCAATCTAACAAACAAGGCGGGTGAAGTCAATGCTCCATTGCGGCAAAATCGGCAATTTGTCTTGATTTTAGCTCAAATTCGTATACGATAAGTGCATGCCCGTATCGCCGGAAAAATTGCAGAAGCTTCAGGAGATGATGCAGCGCCTCGGGGTACACAAAAATGACCTGGAGGAGAAGTTTGTGCGCGGCAGCGGCAAGGGCGGGCAGAAGGTGAACAAGACGAATAATTGCGTCTACCTGACCCATGTGCCCAGCGGCATTGTGGTGCGCTGCCACTGCGAGCGGGAACGCGAAATCAACCGCTACCTGGCCCGACGCACCCTTTGCGAGGAACTGGACCACCGCCTCAACGGGGCCCCCAGCCCCCGCCAGCTGGAGCTGAAACGCGCCCGCAAGCGCGGCGGGCAGCCCCGTTCGTGCAGCATCACCCAGCGGAAAATGGTGGATTGAGCTTCAGGACTGCGCAATGCGTGTGCCGAGGGGGAGGAGAAGCCTGGCGCCCAGCAGCATGAAAAGCGTGCCCGGGAAGAGTAAAATAAAGCTGCCGATGATGGCCGGATCGTGGATAACGAAGTGGGCGGCGATGAACTGCAGAAGAATCGGGACAACTACCGCGGCATACCAGAGGCGCACATGCAAGGGGCGGCGCAGGGTGAAACCGGGGAAGAGCAGCAGGAAGCCCAGCGGCAGCAGCAGAAAAAAGCTCAGTAAATAGAACAGGAGAACAATGGCAATCAGCGCCTGGCTATCGCGCTGAACCTCAAAGGCCGGGTCGTAAACCACGTCAATGCAGAGGCCATCGATGTTTGCCGGCCGGCAGAAAACAAGTGAGGTGCAGCCCTTGTCCCCTCGGGTGAGCGTCAGCCCCTTGGTCGGATATCCCCAATCAATGTGGTCTGCCCTCAGGAGGATGAGCTCTTCCTGCGTGTGGTATGTGGTGGTGGGGGCACCAGGAGAACTCGCTCCGGGGATGAGTTGGAAGTGATTGATAAGGTGCGTTTCTGTCCTCGGTGCAGAGGGAAAGGTGAAGGTGTAGCAGACGTCGCCGTTTCCCGCATCATTGGTCTTGAGCATATTCAGTCCTGCCGGGGTGGGGCCGAACCAGGCGTGGTATTTTTCCCAGTTTTCTTCCGGGCTGTTGGTGAAAAGGTGCCAGGGGAAGAAAACCGGCACGAGTAGCAGCAGGACAAAGAGCAGGTAGCCGAAAACGAATCTGATGCGCTTTTTACTCATGAGGGAAAGGATGTTTCAAGCTCGTGCCCGCAGCAGGTTACGCACTATGAGGTAGAGCACCAGCGCACCGATGAGCTGCAGGGGCTCCACGATAATGAGAAGCGCGATGAAGGCAAGCAGTGCTTTGCTGCCGGAGTACAAGAAGGGAATGGTGCAGAGTCCCAGCCCGATGGGGTAGAGCAGAGCCGTGGCAAACCAGAGGGCAGTGTGCCCCTTTTTCCTCAGATCAAAGCGGGGGAAGAGCAGCAGGAAGCCCAGCGGCGCCAGCAGGAAGAAGGCCACTACGGCGCCGCCGTACAGCACCACATACCAGGCCGGAAAATCGCGCCCCTGTCCTGGTTCGTAAGCGGAGAATACATAGGAATGGTTACCAAAGGTATTGTCCCAGCGGTAGCGGAAGACCAGCATCGTGCGGCCATCCCGCAGCCGGGCCAGTGCCATATCCTTCACATCGTAGACCGGATCGCCGGTGCGGATTTCCGCCAGACGTTTCCGCCAGGCGGTGAGCAAGGGCGATTCCGGGTCAACGGCCTCCCGCCAGTGCGGTTGCAGTCGGCTGGTTCCGTGCCTGCCAGCTGCCAGGCCGAAACGCTCCGCGATTTCCGCGTGCCAATCTTCCGAGGCGTGGAAGACAAAGGTGATGCCCCGGTAGTCATCTTGGCCGGTCACCCAATCCTCCGTATGCAATTCCTGCGGGGGCGGGCCGAGCCAGGCCTGGAAACTGCTCCATTTCTCCCGTGGTGTCAGCTCCGGCAGCGAGCTGGGCAGGCAGACCAGCGCAGCCAGCCCCAGAATCATCAGGGAGTAGCAGATGCAATAGATGCGGCGAGCCCGGCTCATGGCGGGATGTTAGCAGATTCCCCATGGGTGTTCAAGTTTTATTCCGGCTCTTTTTCCCCTTTGCAACGGGGGGATGAGGCTGCTTATTGCTCCGGCAATTAAAGAATATGGCTTGGACTCAACGACAAATTGGAATTTGTAGAGTAGTTTGCGGAGCGTTAGCGTAGCGGAATTTTGAGCCCGGAGGGCGGTATAACCATAGCCCAGAGTGGAGCCGCGTTAGCGGCGGAACTCTGGGTTTGGAATAAAAAATAACCGGAACCCCGACCAACGTGGAGGGGTGGCAGGGGGCCGCAGCTTATTGTGAAGCAACGATTTCTGCCGCCCACTCACTACGTTCGGGGCTCAGATAAATTTTTGAGCTAACCCGGGGTTCCGCGACTACGTCGCTCCACCCCGCGCTACTGGCTGTCGCCCTCCGGGCTCAGA
>JAGBDZ010000119.1 GCA_017937215.1 Akkermansia sp.
CAAGAAGTACATCGAGACGGGCGACGCCCCCTACTGCGGCAAGCACACCGCTGTGCATGATGCCTCTGTGGTGGGTGACACCGTGGGTGACCCCTTCAAGGATACCTCCGGCCCCTCTCTGAACATCCTTATCAAGCTCATGAGCATGGTGTCCATCGTGACCGCCGGTCTCAACATCGCATTCTCCCTGCTGTAAAGCAACTGCGCGATAGAGCAAACCATTCTGAAAGCCGCTTTCCCTCACCGGAAAGCGGCTTTTGGCATTCTGCGGCCTTGCTTATCCCCCATCTGTCTGATACAATCCCGGCGCCGCCTGGTGCGGCAAATCATCAGGCGGCTCTATATTATGACTAGACTAGACACACGCCTGACGGCAGCCTGCATCAACCCTGTGCTGGCTGAGCAACTGATCTGGATTCTGTTTATTGCGTTCCAGAGGTGTTAGAATCCCTGCCCTGTCCCGGGGAAAACCGGGCAGGGCATTTTTCTTCTTCAAATCTCTTGACTTCAAAACCTCTTTATGTTCTAATCCTTCTTGGAGAGAAATCTCCATCTAATCTAGTCATATATCAGCCCCCGGGTGTTGCCGCACCATCAACGGGGGCTTTTTCTTTCTCCAGCCCCCCATCCGGAACTGAAAAAATCCAAAATCAGAAATCCAAGTTCCAAAATCTACCGATTCTCCTTGCAAGCGCCCGGCGTGTGTGTTATTGTACAGTCATACTTCCAAACCAGAGAATCTCACACACACCATGGACAAGCTCATCGTAGAAGGCGGTACCACACTGAGTGGTTCCGTCAATATCAGTGGTTCCAAAAACGCCTCTCTTCCCATTCTTGCCGCAGCCCTGCTCACCGATGAGCCCGTGCGCATCACCCGCGTGCCTGATGTTTCCGACACGAACTACATGCTGCAGATTCTCAGCCAGCTGGGTTGCTCCGTGGAGCGCTCCAGCGGCACCGTGCGCATCGAATCCCCCGAGGGCATTTCCCACAAAGCCTCCTACGAACAGGTACGCAAGATGCGCGCCTCCATCTGCCTGCTGGGCCCGCTCATGGCCCGCATGCACAAATGCGTGCTTCCCCTGCCCGGCGGCTGCGTCATCGGCGACCGCCCGGTGGACCTCCACATCCGCGGCATCAAGGCACTGGGAGCCCGCGTGCAGGTAAAGGGCGGCAACCTCGTCATCGATGCCCCGAACGGTCTCATCGGCACCACCATTGACATGCGCGGCGACAGCGGTCCCACCGTGCTGGGCACGGACAATGTGATGATGGCCGCCGTGCTGGCCAAAGGCACCACCATCATCGAATCTGCCGCCCGCGAGCCCGAAGTGGTGGACCTGGCCAACTTCCTCAACAAGATGGGCGCCCGCATCGAAGGCGCCGGTTCCCGCACCATCACCATCCACGGCGTAGAAAAGCTGCACGGTTGCGACCACACCGTCATCCCCGACCGCATCGAGGCCGGCACCTTCATGGTAGCCGCCGCCATGGTGAGCGATGGGCTCATGATCAACCGCGTGTGCCGCGCTCACATGAAGGCAATCTCCGACCTGCTCATCGAGTGCGGCCACCGCGTGGAATATAACGAAGACGGCACCTCCGTGTTCGTGGCGCCCGGCGAAAACCCGCGCAGCGGCAAGATTCTCACCAACCCGTACCCGGAGTACCCCACCGACATGCAGGCGCAGATGACAGCCCTCTTCGCCCTCACCCCCGGCATCAGCGTGGTGAAGGACACCATCTTCCCGCAGCGCTTCATGCACTGCTCTGAGCTCAAGCGCATGGGTGCCAACATCAAGGTGGACAGCGGCACCGCCATCATCACCGGCGTGAGCGGGCTTTCCGGCGCCCCGGTCATGGCCAGCGACCTGCGCGCCAGCGCGGCCCTGGTGCTCGCCGCCCTCGCAGCCGAAGGCACCACGGAGATTCACCGTCTCTACCACATCGACCGCGGTTACGAGATGCTCGATGAGAAGCTCATGACCCTGGGAGCCCGAGTCAAACGCGTGCGCGACCTTGATCAATCCGCCTTCGGCGAAGAAAACTAAGCCGTCCGGAACACATACTTTTCAGCAGCGGGGGCAGAAGCACCCGCTGCTTTTTCTTTCCGCGAAACTGAGCATTACGCTGGACATTGATTTGTTTTCAGTTATACTGGCCGCATGAGCAAGTCTGAGTTTCCCTGTTACGGGCGCGTTATCATCATCAACGTCCTCTGCACTGCTGCCGCAGCGGGCATCGCGGCCAGCCAGGGAGTCCCCATACTCAGCACAGCTCTATTCATAGCGGCACTCATGCTGCTGTGCAATGAAGCGTGGTACCGGGCAGCGGCTCTGCCCGCCCTGGTTGTGGCGCTCATCGGGCAACTTCGTAAAACCAGTGGAGAGAAGCAGGAAAAACGCGACAGGATGGCACTCCGGCTCAGTTCCTGCGTGCTGCTGCTGGTGCCGCATCTCATCTTCGGGATTCTGTATGGGGCAGACACCCTCACCCAGGGAAAGGCCGCTGCAGAACTGGGCATCTGCATCAGCCATGCGGTATTTGCCTGCGCCTTTGCTGCCCCGGCCCTGCTCTGGCTCATTGCCCAGGTGGGCACCGTCTTCCCTTTGTCTGTGGAGCAGATTTTTGTGCGCGATGAGTTCATTCCCGACAAGTCTGCCGCGCCAGACACACTGCCGCCAGCACCGCAGGGAGAATCAGAGCACCAGCCCCGGCACCCGCGGCTCCGCGCCATAGCCGGGGAACTTCTCTATTACGG
This sequence comes from Akkermansia sp., assembly GCA_017937215.1. Lineage (GTDB taxonomy): Bacteria > Verrucomicrobiota > Verrucomicrobiia > Verrucomicrobiales > Akkermansiaceae > Akkermansia. The sequence goes on from JAGBDZ010000119.1 coordinate 2,765, forward strand.
GCGCCCTGAACCGGGCGCCACAAACGCACACGCCCGCACCCATGCCACCATCGGCTACTGCGCGCTGCCCATTGTGCTCATCCTGGCGGCACTGGCACTCAACAGCTACGAACAGTCAGCCCTTATCTCGGGGGTATGCGGGGCGCTGGCTGTCTTGTTCAGCTGGGTGTGCTATACACTCATCAGCGAACCCGCTGCCTGGCAACGTAAACTCAGCCGGGTAGAATACGCCTTCACCGCCACACATGCCTACATTGCAGAGGGCGATGAACTCCGGGCCTTCACTATTGATTCCACCCTGAATATCCAATACGAGGACATCGACCGCGAGACCGGCAACCTTTACCTCACCCAATCCGGCAGAATCGGAACGACCATGCGTAAACTGATGGAAGGCAAGCTCCAGATGAACGATGCCCGCAGCACCAGCAACCTGAAAGCCCCCCTATGCGGCTTCTTCCACATACGCAACGGAGCTCAGCTCTGCCAGCAATTGAAACGACTCCGGGAACAGCATGAATCAGCCGAATGAAGCCACCTCCCACCCGGAGCCGGATACACAAAGTTCCGGCCCGGGGCTCTGCATCATAGGCGCAATAGGCACAGCCATACTCGGGCTGATGAGCGCACCCATCTGCTGGATTCTCAGAGATGGGCTGCTGGGCGCCTATCCAAGTCATGGTCTGGGGGCGGTGTCGCATTTCTTCTGGAGCCTGTTGTGGGGGGTGTGGCCGGTTTCCACCCTGGTATTATTGCTGATAGGCTGCCGCTCCCGCAAAGTGAGATGCATCTGCCTGGGACTGCTGAGCGTCTGCATTCTCATTTTCATGATGCCACTGGTCTACGCCAAAGCCTATATTGATTACATGGACACCCCCTTCCAGCGCAACGCGAGCATAACCCTCTGGCAGCAAGGCATAGGCCGCATCTACCACTGGCCTGCCGACACAGATTTCCGGGAGGATGACAAAATATGGCAAGACTGGGAAATCGCCCACAACAGCACCCACTGCTGGCGCAACCGCAGGGGTGCGTTGAATGCCCGATTGCCCAGTGCGAACTTTACCACGCCACCATCCGCTGGGATGAAACACAGGTAGAGATTACCAACCAAGCCGGCACTTTCAGCCGGCCCCGCAACGAGCTGGATGCACGGCTCCTCAAGCATCTCCAGAGTAAACTGCCCCAATAGGCAGCCTATAATGCGTGGTGCCCGGTTTCATTTTTCAGTGGCATACATGTGCGATTCCCCTTTTCTTACTTGACCTGAATTAATTTGGGGGTAGAATGGGGAAAAGCGACGGTTCCATCTCAACTCTCTCCTCAACATGTCCCATCTACTCCGATTGTTCGTCCTGCTGTTTGCTGTCACTTTCGCCATAAGTGGCAATGCCTGGTCTGCACCGAAAAAAGACAACAAACTGAGCCCGGTGCCCGCACTCATCGAATCCAGCAGACGCAACAAGGACCTGCTCTTCAACTCTCCCAAATACGACCGTTACGCCAAGGTTTTCTATCTGTACTACCTGAGCAACGTCTACTCAAACGAGGATTTCACCAAGGCTACCGAGCACCTGGCCGAACTCCATAAAAAGATGCACAACACCGGCGCAGAACTCATCGTCTACGTCGACTACACGGAGGAAGACGCCGCCCGCTACCAGAAAAACAGACGCTACGGCTACGCCGCCAACATCCCCAAACGTTGCCGCCAGCTCAACGCAAAATGCCCTATTGTCAACGTCTACAAGAAAGCTGTTCAGGACAAACTCTTCAAGGGGCACAAATCGCCGTTCGGGTCTGAATACAGTTATTCCTACCCGCATCTGCGCGCCATTGATGCCCATGGCAATGCCTTAGCCTACTTCATCCTCAGTGACCATGCAGTGCGCATGACTTCCCCGACACGCAAAACTCCTCAGCTGGTTGTCAGAGGCGTTAAAAAAGAATCCGAATGGATTGTCGATGCTATTCTCGCAACGCATTCAACGCTGACCAAACAAGCGGAAACAATGGAAGCCACGCGCGAAAAACCGGCAGCAGACGATGAAGAAGAAGAGGTAAGCCCCAGAAAGAAAAAAGCTACAAAAAAACAACAGGTAGCCAGGAAGACATTCAAGCGTCCGCAGAAACTCCGTAAGCACGAGGAAGAAGAGGAA
>JAGBDZ010000120.1 GCA_017937215.1 Akkermansia sp.
CCGAAATCACCGAAATGCAGACCCGCGCCATCATCGAGGCCGCCATCGAAGTGCAGGAAGAAGAGGGCATCGAGGTGAAGCCGGAGATTATGGTTCCGCTCGTGGCCTTCAAGCGCGAGCTCGACCTGCAGAAGGAAATCATCGACCGCGTGGCCGCCGATGTCTTCGCCGAGAAGAAGCGCAGCATCTCCTACAAGGTCGGCACCATGATTGAGATTCCCCGTGCCTGCGTCACCGCCGATGAGATTGCCGAAACCGCCGAGTTCTTCTCCTTCGGCACCAACGACCTCACCCAGACCGGTCTGGGCATGAGCCGCGACGACTCCGGCTCCTTCCTGCCCCACTACCGCGACCTCGAGATCGTGAAGACCAACGTCTTCGCCAGCATCGACCAGGACGGCGTCGGCAAGCTCATGCAGATGGCCGAGAAACTCGGCCGCGGCACCCGCCCCGGCATGAAGATGGGCATCTGCGGCGAACACGGCGGCGACCCCGCCTCCGTCAAGTTCTGCCACAAGATCGGCCTCACCTACGTCTCCTGCTCGCCCTACCGCGTGCCCACCGCCCGCATCGCCGCCGCCCAGGCTGCCCTGGCGGATAAGTAAACCGGCAGGAATCTGCACCCCATCATCCACCCCGGCAACCTCTTCCTGGTTGCCGGGGTCTTTACGTACTCGCGCCCGCGCATGAGGACGCACTGGTAAAACGTGCTTTACATTCCCTTATGATGATGCATGAAAAGAGAAAAACCCTAAATTCCCCTAAAAATATAGATTTTATATTCCAACAGGGGGTAAAGTCAAAAAAAACACTTGACTTAATCCCCCTGATAGTATAGTAGAATCATATACTTAACAGGCCTAACAGGTGCACCGGCACCGCAGCACCTGTTAATCCAGCACAAAAACTCCAAACACACACAGGAAACATGGCAGAGAGTAGTCAGAAATTCATTGGACGTAATCGCGCACCCCGCGTCCAGATTGAATACGATGTAGAACTGTACGGTGCAGAAAAGAAGGTCGACCTGCCCTTTGTGATGGGCGTGATTTCAGACCTTTCCGGCAAGTCGAATGCTGACCTGGCTCCGGTAGCCGAGCGCGGGTTCATGGAAATTGACAGCGACAACTTCAATGACCGCATGGAGAGCATGAAGCCTCGCGTGGCCTACTCGGTGCCGAATGTCATCACCAACGAAGGCAGCGTGGGCGTAGACCTCACCTTCAACAGCATGGAAGACTTTGACCCGGATGCCGTGGCCGCCCGCATTCCCGGCGTGGCAGATCTGCTGGAAGCCCGCAAGCAACTGGCCGCCCTCGTATCCTACATGGACGGCAAGGCCGGCGCAGAAGAACTCATTGGCAAGATTCTGAAGGATCCGAGCCTGCTCAAGACCCTCTCCGAACAGGCCGCCAAGGATAAGGAAACCACCGAAAACGCATAAACGCCATGCCCGAAACGCAGACAAATACACAGAGCGCGGTAGAGACCGTAGAGCTGAACGACTTTGAGGCCCTGCTCGACCGCGAGTTCCGCCCCAAGTCCGAGGAAGCCAAGTCCGCCGTGCAGCAGGCAGTAGGCACCCTGGCCACGCAGGCCCTGGGTAAAGCCAACCTCATCTCGGATGATGTGATTTCCACGGTGGAATCCATGATTGCCGAGCTGGACCGCAAGCTGAGCGCCCAGCTGAACGTGGTGATTCACCACCCTGATTTCCAGAAACTGGAAAGCGCCTGGCGCGGCCTGCACTACCTCGTGTCCAACACTGAGACCGACAACCGCCTCAAGATTCGCGTGTTCAATGCATCCAAGGACGAGATTGCCAAGTCAATCAAGAAGTTCAAGGGCGCAGCCTGGGACCAGAACCCCATCTTCAAGAAGCTGTACGAGGACGAGTTCGGATCACCCGGTGGCGAGCCCTACGGCGCCCTGATTGCGGACTACTACTTCAGCCACCAGCCGAAGGACGTGGAGATTCTCAAGGGCATGGGCCGCATCTGCGCCGCCGCGCACTGCCCCATGATTTCCGCAGCAGATCCCGCCCTCATGAACATGGACAGCTGGCAGGAGCTCTCCAACCCGCGCGATTTGAGCAAGATTTTCCAGACGGCCGAATACGCCGCCTGGCGCAGCCTGCGCGACTCCGAGGACAGCCGCTACATCGCCCTCACCATGCCGCGCGTGCTGGCCCGCCTTCCCTACGGAGCCAAGACCACCCCGGTGGAAGGTTTCGCCTTCGAGGAGGAGACCGGCTCCGGCGACAACGCCGCCTACACCTGGATGAACGCAGCCTATGCCATGGGTGCCAACATCAACCGTTCCTTCAAGAAGCACGGCTGGTGCGCCTCCATCCGCGGCGTGGAATCCGGCGGCACAGTGGAATCCCTGCCCTGCCACACCTTCCCGACGGATGACGGAGGCGTGGCCATGAAGTGCCCCACGGAAATCGCCATCACCGACCGCCGCGAGGCCGAACTCTCACAGAATGGCTTCCTGCCCATCTGCCACTGGAAGAACACCGACTACGCCGTGTTCCTGGGTGGTCAGACACTCAACAACCCCACCGTGTTTGATGATGCGGATGCCACTGCCAACGCCCGTCTCTCGGCTCGTCTGCCATACATCTTTGCTACGAGTCGTTTCTCCCACTACCTCAAGTGCATTGTGCGCGACAAGGTAGGCTCCTTCAAGAGCCGCGACGACATGCAGAAGTGGCTCTCCAACTGGATTGCAGGCTACGTGACCGCCGACCCCAATGCCGACGAGAGCGTGAAAGCCCGCTACCCGCTGGCCGCAGCCGATGTGGTCATGGAGGATGTGGAAGGGAACCCTGGCTACTATTCAGCCAAGTTCTATCTGCGTCCGCACTTCCAGCTGGAAGGTCTCACCGCCTCCATGCGCCTGGTTACCAAGCTGCCCAGCGAGAAGAAGTAATCCCCCAGCCAACCACCATCACCAATAACCCCCAACCCAACAATTAACAGTTATGGCATTTAACTCATACATCAAGATTGACGGCATCGAGGGCCAGTCCACCGATGTGGCTCACACCAACTGGATTGACGTGGTTTCCTTCAGCCACGGTTCCAGTCAGGAAACGCAGTACGCCAACCAGACCAATGCCGCCGGTCGCGGTGTGCTGGCCCCGCTCACCTTCGTGCACCTGCTGGACAAAGCCACCCCCAACCTGCAGAAGAGCTGCATGAGCGGCCAGAACATCGCCAACGTGAAGCTCGAGGTCTGCGCCCAGATTGGCGGCGCCAAGCAGAAGCTCTACGAAGTGGAAATGACCAACGCCCGCGTGGTGGAAGCCAAGGTCATGACCGTGGATGCCCCCGTGTGCACCGACACGCAGATGGCCGGTATCGGCCGTGACGCCGCCGCCCTGCGCCTCGTGGAGCAGGTCAGCATCGTGGCCGAGGAATACAAGTGGACCACCCACACCTTCAAGACCACTGGTGAGCTCGGCGGCGACGTAGCGGCCGGCTGGAACATTGCCACCGACCAGTCCGTCTGATTCCACACCCGAGATAATACGTAATTGGTCGGCGGCCTCAACCAAGCGGGCCGTCGACCTTTCGTGCAAACTGTCCCAACCCACAACACCAGGATATGACCACTCAGGAGCTCTTTGCCGCCGGCAAGCTGGAAGCCCTGCACAAGCAGGCCGCACAGGAAATCCGCACCGCTCCGCGCAGCGCGGAGGCCCGCGCCCTCTTCATCCAGATTCTCTGCCTGGAGTGCGACTGGGATCGAGCTGAAACCCAGGCCAATGCTCTGCTGCAGCTCAGTCCAGCCAGGGCCCTGTTCTGCACCACGGTCTCCCAGCTCATCAGCGCCGAACGCACCCGCGGGCGCGTGCTCAGCGGCGAGATAGGCGGCGAATGGGTGGGCATCCCCCCGGCCTGGGCAGCAGAATTGCAGGCGGCCCGCGCCGCCATTGCCACCGGCAACAGCGCAGCGGCAGAAACAGCCGCCACCGCCGTGCTCGATGCCCTGCCCGCCATTCCCGTCAGCACCTCTGGCAGCACCTGCGACTGGCTGCTCGATGGCGACCTGCGTCTTGCCGGTGTGGTGGAGTTCATCAAGGGAGATTCCTACAAACAGATTCCCCAACAGGACATTGCCACACTGGAAATCGCCGCGCCCACCCATCCGGTCGAAATCGTATGGCCGCATGTGCGCATCACCCTGCGCAGCGGCGAATCCCTGGTGGGGCGCATGCCCGGCCGCTACCCGATGCCCACCGGCTGCGCCGATGCCGGACTGCTCATGGCCCGCAACACCGAATGGCAGGAATGCGGCAGCGCCGGGCTCTACACCGGGCTGGGCCTGCGCTGCTGGAACAGCGCAGATGGTCTCCTGCCCCTCTTCACCCAGGGCCGCCTGAGCTTCGGTACCCCCTGATAACCCCATCCCTTTCCTTCATGCCCGTAAGCACCAGTAACAGCTTGAACAACAGCAAGTTCATGCCTTGTCTCCTGACCAGGCTTACGGACGAACACCCTTTTTCCGGGGTCGATACCGACTACAGTCTCAGCTTCACTCTGGCGCAGCTCAAGCAGGATATCCTCACCAACCTGAACATGCTGCTCAACTCGCAGACCGCCCCGGCAGAAACCCGCTACCTTCGAGGCAACTACCCGGGAGTCGCCCGTTCCTGCTACCATTTCGGCATCGATTCCTGCACCGGGCTCTCCACCTCCTCGGACCGCCCCCGCATCATTGCCGAGAACGTGCGCCGCGCCATCGCGGAATTTGAGCCCAGGCTCGTGCCAGACAGCATCCAGGTGCGTGCCGAACACTCCCACACAGCAGCAGACCGCACCGCCATCCACCTCAATATCAGCAGCAGGCTGGCTGTTCACCCCATGACGGAAGACATCTACTTCCGCATGCGGGTCGATATGGAAACCGGAGAAATCACCTTCACCCCCTGAGTCCCACACCAGCACCATGGACGACGCCTTCCTGAAATTCTACGAGAACGAACTGGACCACCTGCGCAACTCCGCCGGGCGGTTTGCCACTGAGTTCCCGAAAATTGCCAGGCGCCTTCAGCTCAGCAGCAATGAATGCGCCGACCCCTACGTGGAGCGTCTGCTGGAGGGCGTGGCATTCCTCACCGCGCGCATTGCCCGCAAACTGGACGATGGGCTGCAGGATTTCCCGGAAACCCTGCTCAACCAGATGGCACCCGAGTTCAACGCGCCCGTGCCCTCGCGAGCCATCGTGCAGATTCTCCCGGACAAGGGGACCCCATCCCGACTGGCGCAAGGCACCGTTTTCGAAGTGGCAACCTCCCTGCCCGGTGACGAAAAATGCCGTTACACCCTGCAGCACCCGCTCACGCTCAGCGGGCTGGTTGTTTCCGGCTGCCGGTACGATGAAAATGAAATCAAGCCCCTGGCTCTGCGGCACGGGATAGAAGCCTCAGGAGCTATCCGCCTGGAGTTGCACTGTTCAGCCAGCGAAGCCGACGACGTGAACTTCTTCCTGGGCATGCCCGAATCCGTAGCGGGTGAACTGCTACAACTGCTGCTCACAGAATGCAGCGGCATTATTCTGGAAAGCGACAGCGGCACGCGCCTGCTGCCGTCCGGTGCGCTCTGCGAAGCACCGCTTGGAGCAGTTTCCCCCGCCCTGCCCGCCGTGGCCGAATACTTCCTGCTGCCGGAGCAGCGGGCCTTCTTCAGCATCCGCGGACTGCGCAGCCTGTTACCGGCCAGCGGTGACGCCCGGCTGCACATTGCCCTGCGCCGTAATCCCGGTGAGCGCGTGTGCCTGCAACTCAACACCGGAGAACCACTCCTGCCGGACTGCGCCCTGGTGCTCAACGCCTTCAACCACCGCCTCAGCCGGGTTGTCCCCTCATGGCGGCAGGCTGAGCACCTGGTGGCCGATGCCACCGCCGCCAGCAACTACGAAATCCTGCAGGTCCAGCGTGGCAGCGCCCACACGCAGGATAACTACTGGCTCTTCGATATCCACCCCTTCTACCTGAGCGCTGACCTGCTGCAACCCACCGGAGCAGAGCGGCTCAACTACTTCTCCGTGCACCGCGAGGCCCCTGTGGCACCGCCCCGCAAGCGCCTGAGTTCCTACAAAGGGAGCGAGGTCTACCTGCAACTCTCCGGGCCAGACTACACAGCCCGGCGCAACTCCATTGCCAGCATTTCGCTCACCGCGCTATGCTCCAACCGAGACCTCCCCCTCTTTGTACGAAAGGACGCCCGCCTGCAGGGGGCGGAGGCCATAGCTGAATTCATGACCAGTCCCACCCCGCCGCAAGAACCGCTCATGCAGGATGCCGCCCGGTGGATGGGGCTGAGCCTGGCCCGTCTCAACCCCGGCACCCTGGCGGCCTACGGTACAGCACTGCCGGATTTGCTGCGCACCCTGCTCAGCCACCTGCATGCAGCAGACAACCATTCTGCTGCCCGGCAGGTGCGGGGCATCGAATCCGCCAGCGTCTCCGCCACCACCTGTACCGTCCCCATCATGGGCGACCTCTGTGTCATGCGCGGCTGGGCCTTCGATATCAAACTCAACGAGCAGGCCTTTGCCGATACCGGCACCTACCTCTTCGCCTCTGCGCTGGCCTCCTTCCTGCTCGCATTCAGTGAGTTCAACACCTTCACACGCGTCACCATCCGCACTACGTCCGGCATCATCAACACATGGCAGCTGCAACCGAAAAAAGCGTGAAAACCGATTTTGCGCGTGCCCTGAGCAGCCGCCCGGGGCTCTACTCCTTCTACGCAACAGTAAGAAGGCTGGAGCAGCTCACCCCCACAGCCCCCCGAGTGGGTTCCTTTGCCGCCGTGCATCCCCCGGTGCATTTTGCCCAGGTGCCGCATCTGCACTTCCCGCCCTCGGAGCTGTTTGACTATGCCCACAAGGACAACACCCTGCAGGTATACTTCTTCGGGCTTTTCGGACCGAACGGAGCCCTGCCCACAGCCTACACAGAATACGCTCACGAACGCAGCCGCCACTACTACGACTTCTCCATGCAGCGGTTTGCAGACATCTTCCACGACCGCCTCACGGCTCAATTCTACCGCGCCGGCACACGCGCAGAGGCCGCCGTGAGCTACGACCGCGCAGAGGATGACCCGCTGAGCGCAGCTGCCGCAGCGCTCTCCGGCATGCCGGTCAGCGGTGGGGAGCAGCCCCTGCCGCCCACCGCCGCCGTGGCACAGGCCGGGCGACTGAGCCGCCGAGACAACGCGAAGGCCCTCCTCCGCGTGTTGGAAGAATACTTCGGCGTGCCCGTGCAGCTCAACGAGCACACCCCCTGTTTCCTCGACATTCCGGAAAGCGCCCGCTGCTGCCCCGGCAGGCAGGCCTGCACCCTGGGGCGCGATTCCCTGCTGGGCACCCGGCAGCGCAGCATCAGTGAGCAGGTGCAGCTCATCATCGGCCCCATCAGCTTTGCCCGCTACCAGCGCTTTGTGCCCGGCAGCACCGGCCACTCCCGCCTCTGTGCCTGGCTCAGCAGCTTCTCCAGCCGCCCCCTGCGCTGGGAGCTCCACTTCCGCGTGCGCACCGACACCATCCCCCCCCTGGCGCTGAATGCCTCCTGCGTCCTGGGTGGCACCGCCCTCTTCCCCGATACCAACAACAACGCCACTACGTTCACCCTCGCTATCTACCACTAACTGACCCCCTGCCATGGCTGAAATCAAACGCACAGAACTCTTCGGCAAGCTCAACCCCGTGGCCTACAAAGCCATTGAAAGCGCCACTGTCTTCTGCAAGATGCGCACCAATCCCTATGTGGAGCTTGTGCACTGGCTCAACCAGATTCTCGGCACCGACGAGACCGATATCCACCTCATCCTGCGCCACTTCGAGGCTGATGCCTCCCGCCTCTCGGCCGACCTGGTGAACGCGCTGGACAAGTTGCCGCGCGGCGCCTCCAGCATCCGCGACTTCTCCCCGCAGATTGAACTGGCCATCAAGGAAGCCTGGATGCTCAGCACCCTGCTCTACAAGCGCAGCGCCATCCGCACCGGCGACCTGCTGCTGGCCTGCATGCGCACCGGCGAGCTGCGCCGCACCCTGCTCGAGCTCTCGCCCCAGTTCGCCAAAGTTAAGGCAGAGGAACTCTCTGACCACTTCTACTCCATCACCACCGGCAGCCGCGAAGAAGGAATCCAGGCCGCCGATGGAACCGGTCTGGCACGCGAGGCTGTGGGCACCGAATCCGGCGCCATGCCCCCCGCCGAAATGGGCAGGCAGGAGGCCCTGAAGCAGTACTGCACCGACCTTACCGAGGAAGCGCGTGCCGGACGGCTTGACCCCGTGGTGGGCCGCGATGCCGAAGTGCGCCGCATGATTGATGTGCTGCTGCGCCGTCGCCAGAACAACCCCATCCTCACCGGTGAAGCCGGCGTGGGCAAGACCGCCGTGGTCGAGGGTCTGGCCCTGCGCATTGCCAGCGGCGATATCCCGGACATGCTCAAGAACGTGCGGCTGCTCTCGCTCGACCTGCAGGGGCTGCAGGCCGGCGCCTCCATGCGCGGCGAGTTCGAGAACCGCCTGAAGCAGGTTATCGATGAGGTGCGCAATTCTGATACTCCCATCATCATGTTCATTGATGAAGCCCACAACCTGGTGGGTGCCGGTGGCAGCGCCGGCCAGGGAGATGCCGCCAACCTCCTCAAACCGGCCCTGGCCCGCGGCTCCTTCCGCTGCCTTGCCGCCACCACCTGGAGCGAGTACAAGAAATACTTTGAGAAGGACCCCGCCCTCACCCGGCGCTTCCAGAACATCCTCATCGAAGAACCGGACGACGAGAAAGCCCACCGCATGATGATTGCCGTAGGCCGCGTGATGGCCCGCCACCACAAGACCCTCATTCTGGATGAAGCCCTGCGTGCCGCCGTCACCCTCTCCCGCCGCTATCTGCCCACCCGCCAGCTGCCGGACAAAGCCGTGAGCCTGCTGGATACCGCCTCCGCCCGCGTAGCCTTCTCCCAGAGCAGCGAACCCGGCGAGCTCGAGGACATCCGCCGCGAGATTGAAGCCCTTACCGCCCAGATTGATGTGCTGGAGCGCGAGCACAAGGTGGGTATGGACCGCACCAGGGAACTCGCAGCCCTGCAGGAGCAGAAATCCGAAGCCGAAGCACGCCACGCCGCCCGCAAGGAAGATTGGGAAAAGGAACGCGCCCTGGTCGACCGCGTGGTCGAGCTGCGCAATGCCCTGAATGCCGGAGAAATCAGCGAAGAGGAAGCCGCCCCCCTGCGCGCCGAGCTCAAGGAGCAGGAAACCGCCCTGGCCAAGCTGCAGGGTGAAACACCGCTCGTGCTGCCGCAGGTGGATGCACAGGCCGTGGCCGCCATCATCAGCGAATGGACCGGCATCCCCACCGGCCGCATGGTCAGCAACGAGCTCGAGAACATCCTCAAGCTCTCCTCCTCGCTCGGCGAGCGCGTGGTGGGCCAGGACCACGGCCTCAGCATCATTGCCGACCGCATCCTCAGCTCCCGAGCCTCCCTGGCCGATCCGGAAAAGCCCATTGCCGTGCTTATGCTGGCTGGTCCCAGCGGCGTAGGCAAGACCGAAACTGCACTGGCTCTGGCCGAATCCCTGTACGGCGGAGAGCAGAACCTCATCACCATCAACATGAGCGAATTCCAGGAGGCCCACACCGTTTCCACCCTCAAGGGAGCGCCTCCAGGCTACGTAGGCTATGGCGAAGGCGGCGTGCTCACCGAGGCCGTGCGCCGCAAGCCCTACTCCGTAGTGCTGCTCGACGAAGTGGAAAAAGCCCACAAGGACGTGCACGAAATTTTCTTCCAAGTGTTCGACAAGGGCCGCATGGAAGACGGCGAAGGCCGCCTCATCGACTTCCGCAACACCATCATCCTGCTCACCACCAACGTGGGCACGGATGAGATGATGAGCCTCTGCGCCGACCCCGAGCTCATGCCCTCGGCCGATGAAGTATGCGCCGCCATGCACGAGGCCATGCTCAAGGTATTCCCGCCCGCCCTGCTGGGTCGCATTGTGGTCATCCCCTATTACCCGCTCTCCCCGGAGGTCATGAACCGCATCATCAAGCTCAAGCTCGGCAAGGTGGCACGCCGCCTCATGACCGGCTACGGCACCGAACTCTGCTGGGACGATGCCCTCAACTCCTTCGTCATGGCTCAGGCCAAACGTGCCGATGCCGGCGCCCGCATTATCGACAACATCATCACCAACAGCATCCTCCCGCGCCTCAGTGCCATCATGCTCCAGGCCACCCTGGAACACAAGTCCTACTCCAGGGCCACGCTCAATGTGGTCGATGGCGAAATCAATATCAGCGTAGAATAGTCGACCTCCCCAACTTTCCATGAAGCACATCCTTCTTACCCTCGTCGCGGCGGCAACAGCTGCTACCGCGAGTGACACCCCGGCAGAAGCTGTCCAGGTCAGGCTGCAAGATGCTGTCATCACGCACTATGACAGCAGCAGCATCACCTCCCAAGGCAGTACCTTCTCCGTAGCCATCACGCTGGATGTTTCCGGACTGAGGGTGCTTCTGGAAGCCGGGCAGCAGAACACGCTCTGGACCGACATCATCTGCTTCAGTACGGGCGAAACCCAGACAGGAGTGGCCACGGGAGGCTCGCCCGGCACGGACGACACCATCGGCTCCTCCAACCTCATCGGCTTCATTGGTGACGCTTACGGCTATACCAACATCAACTACAGCGAAAATCTGGCTGACCTCAATGGGGACCAGGAGGGCACAGGCTGGGACAACGCGGCCTACGCCGGCATGGTATATACCCACGATGCCGATAACGGTTCCTCAGTATATTTCACCATTCTGGATAAAGACAACAAGGAACTCACCCAGTCATCCTACATCACCAACGAGTACCTGAAGTCCACCGCCACGCTTGATACCATCGCATTCCATTCATCCACAACGGCCACATTCTACTACGACATGGCACTGAATGCCCACCAGGCCCAGGCGCTGGCCATAGCTGCGGCCTCGGTTCCCGAGCCCGCTACAGCCATGCTTTCCCTGCTTGCGCTGGCTGGTGTAGCAGCCAGGCGCCGCCGCTGAGTGTCACCACCTGATATACCTCTCCGAACCATCATGTCCGCGCCCCCATTCTCCATCTCGCTTCGTGTTGACAACTCCACTGACTATACGGTCAAAAAAATCATCAGCGGAAAGGAGGAGCTCTCGGCCTTGTTCTGCTACGAAGTGCTCATCCAGCTGGCGCAGGCCGACCACAGCAGCACCGCGCGCGGTATGCTGGGCAAGCAGGCCAGGCTGAGCATTACAGCCAAGCTCGGCACAGCCACAACCAACACGACCATCCACACCGTGCTAGGCACCATCTTCTCGGTGGAAGCCACCACTGCATACGACGAGCAGACCAGCACCGCCAACCCGCACAGCTACCTGCTCTGCATCCGGCCTTCCTTCGCCAAGGCCTGTTATTCACGGAACCGCCGGGTGTACCAAGCCGCCGAAGGCGCAGATTTCCTGGCAGAAATGGCTACCCGGTGGGGTATTTCCATCCTCCCGACAAATGACGCCATCGAAAGCATGCCGACCTTCGCGCAGCTGGTGCAGAATGACGAGAGTGACTATAACTTCTTCACCCGTGTGCTGGCCAGCTGGGGGCTGGGCTATGTGTGCACCGTCTCGGAAGACCTCACCCAGGAGGTTCTGGTGGTGTACAACGCCGTCACCGGCGATGGCATGGAGTTCCCCTCAAGTGATTCGGATTCGGCCATCAAAACCCATGTCGACTACCTTGGCAAGGATAAAGAAGCGGCGGTCTGCCTGGCGGCAGCGGCAGAAAAATCAAGGCACTGGAGGCTCAACTATGGTATTTTCAACCAGAACACCGTAGAGCAGCAGTACAACTCGAAACAACCGGAAAACAGGATTGATTACAGTCTGCACCGGGAACCCTGGATTTCGACCCAGGCGAAAACGGAACAGTCGGCCGCAACCATCCACCAGCAGATGCACAACAACCGGGAGCACGCCCGGGGCATGGTGATGATGAACAGCCAGAGCGAAAGCACCGCTCACTCAGACTGCACCCGCCCCGGCTGCAAGGTCAGGTGGGGGGCGGATGCCGATTACGGGACCGGAGCCCCCGCCTACCTCGTGACCAGACGGGAAATTTCCGCTACCGCTTCCGAGTGGAAAGCCACAATTGAGGGCCGAGCCACCGGAGCCGACACGACCGGAGCATGCTACGGTCTGCTGCCCCGGCCAGTCCGCCTGAATGATTCGCCCGACCTGTGCAGTGAAGAGCTGATAACCGGCGAAGCCTGGCCCGAGCCGCGCCCACGCTATTTCCTGGCCAAAGTAGTCAATACAGATTACTATAAAGGGGAAGAGGGCAGAAACATAGTCCGGGTCTGCGAAGTGCCGGACGAAGTAACGGTTACCCAGGAATCAGGCGGGACAACTAAGACAGAAACGGCCCACAGCAACACCATGTGGGTAGAGATGTGCTCGCCCTATGCGGATGCAAACAGCGGCCTGCTGGCCCGCCCGCGCGTGGGCAATGTGCTGCTCTGCATCGACCGCGGTGACCTGAGCATTCCCATGGCAGTGTCCGCCGTCTTCCGCGATTCCAATGACATGCCCCTGGCCAAGCTCAAGCAGATGGACCGCCAGACCCGCGCAGACACTCCAGCTCTCACCGACCCCGGCGCCGTTACCCTGCGCAACCGTCTGCACGTTCCCGAACGCACCTACACCAAGGGCATTAAAGGCGACAAGACAACGGCTGAAACAGCCGCTGCAGTCGATAAATCCATCAGCAACGACCACACACTGGCCCCCACCCGCCCCATGTCGGTGAAGGATCTGGCGGAATCGCCCCTGCCCTTCAGCCAGATTCAGCTCGTGTCGCACGACAACGGCGTGAAACCCATTCCCCAGGGAGAAGACATCACCTCGGCCTACATGAACAGCTCCATCGGTGAGACCATTGCCGGCATTGTGGCAGAGGCTGATATGTCGCTCGGCTATGCCGTGACCACCGCCGCCAAAACAGAACAGGGCATACGCAACAAAGCCATTACCCGCCCTCATTTCGAAGGTATCAGCATGTATTCCGGCAAGGACATGTTGATTCAGTCTTCCGACCACCAGCTTATCAACGCCGGCGGCGAGATTGTGCTCACTGCGGCCCAGGCCATCACCCTGCGCGTGGGCAAGTCTTCCATCAAGATTACGGAGGGTGGTATCACTATATCAAGCACCATGGGCAAGGCGGAGAGAGCAGGTGCCTACCCCGCCTACCACCCTGCCGACAAGGCAGAGAATGTCAAGCTTATTGATATGCTGGGCGGCAAGATAACAGTAGACGGCTCCGGCGTGCAGAACAACGGACCCTACGTTTCCAATCTGGCGCTCAACCAGTTCAAGGCCTCCACCCGCTTCGGCTCCATGTTCAAGCTGACCGACTGGAGCGCCAAGCTCAACGCCCCCTGTGTCACTGTCATCGGCGGAGCCGCCCTCATCGACACGGTCACAAGCACAATCACCACCAGCCTCGTACTTGGCAAGGATGGTCAGACTCACGACCTTGGCACAGCCGGCGCATACAACGGCCCCCTTGTTGATGGCTGGAAAGCTGGTGGCTCTGCATTCCGTTCCTTCACAGGCTCCATAACCATGGCGTTTGGCCAGTGGTCCGGATACACCATGAGTATTGGCAGCAAATTAGCTGCGCAAATCATGTCTGTCATAAAGGATGGTGTAA
>JAGBDZ010000121.1 GCA_017937215.1 Akkermansia sp.
ATCTCGCCGATTTCTGTTTCGGCCTTCAAAAGCATATCGCCCGTATCCATGCCGATATCGGTGAGCATAGTGGTGACGCCCGCTTTGGTTTCCCCGTTCAGGATGCACCAGTTGATGGGTGCAGAACCGCGATACTGGGGCAGCAGGGATGCATGCACATTCACCGTGCCGTACCGTGGAATATCCAGGATTTCCTGAGAGAGCAGCTGGCCGAAGGCCGCCGTGACGAACATATCCGGCTTGAGTTCCTTCAGGCACTCCACGCCCTCCTTCTTGAGCTTTTCAAACTGATAGACGGCCACGCCGCGCTCCTGGGAGAGCACCTTCACCGGGCAGGGAGTGAGCTTATGGCCGCGGCCTGCGGGGCGGTCCGGCTGGGTGATGGCGGCCACCACATCATAACCGTTGTCCAGCAGAGCACGCAGGCTCGGCACGGCGAATTCCGGCGTGCCCATGAATACGATGCGCATTATTCGACGTCCTCCCCGTACTGGTCGGTCACATCCTCCAGCATCTTATCCACATAGATGACGCCGTCGAGGTGGTCCAGTTCATGGCAGATGGCATTGGCCAGGAATTCCTCGCCCTCCAGCTCGATGTGGTTGCCATCGCGGTCCTGGGCATGCACGCGCACGATTGCAGGCCGCTCCACCTTGCCGCGCTTGCCGGGCACGGAGAGGCAGCCCTCGATGCACATCTGCGTACCTTCGGAGGCAATGATTTCGGGGTTCACCAGTTCAATCAGGCCCTCGCCCACATCGATGACCACGACGCGCTTGAGGATACCCACCTGGGGGGCGGCCAGGCCTGCGCCGTCGGCTTCGTACATGGTGTCGGCCATGTCGTCCAGCAGCACGTGCAGGCGCTTGTCGAATTTGTCCACCTTTCGGCAGTGCTTGCGCAGAACATCGTCCTCGCCCAGCTTCACGATCTTGCGGATTGCCATAATCTATTACCTCACTTTTTGTGTTCAATACAGGTTGACGGGATTGACCTCCAGCTCCGCACGCACGCCGTCCGGCGCGGCTTCAGTCATGGCCTGCATCTGTTCGCAGGCAGCATTCAGGTCTCCCTTGAAATACATCTTCAAAAACAGCTGCCAGCGGAATTCACCGCGCAGCAATGATATGGGCGCTTCCAGCGCACGCAGCTGCACCACATCCGGCCGCATACCATGCGCATCCAGCCAGGCGCCCAGCTTCGTTTCATCTGCCTGGGCCGCCGCAGCCACCGCCTTTTCGTTCTTACCCGAATAGACGATGCGCACGATTTCCGTAAACGGCGGATAGAGTGCGCTTCTGCGGAAGGCGCTCTCCCGGCGGTAGAAGGCGCGGTAATCCTGCGCCGCCGCCAGCTGTATGCCGTAGTGGTCGGGATCATAAGTCTGCACGATGACCCGGCCCGGCTTTTGGGCGCGGCCCGCGCGGCCCGCCACCTGGGTGATCAGCTGGAAGGTGCGCTCGCTGCTGCGGTAATCCGGCAGGTTCAGGGTCATATCGGCGGCCATGACGCCCACCAGGGTGACATTGGGGAAATCCAAACCCTTGGCGATCATCTGGGTACCGATGAGCACGTTGGCCTCGCCGCTTCGGAAGCGGCTGAGTATCTTTTCATGGGCATTCTTTTCCCGGGTGGTATCGATGTCCATGCGCACGATGCGCGCATCCGGGAAGAGCCGCTTGGCTTCCTCCGCCACCTTCTGGGTACCCGCGCCGAAATACTTGATGTAGGTGCTGCCGCACTGGGGACAGGCCCTGGGCGGCTGCATGGTATTTCCGCAGTAGTGGCACTTGAGCAGGTTTTCCGTCTGGTGGTAGGTCATGGAGACGTCGCACTGCTCGCACTTCACCACATAGCCGCACTTGCGGCAGGATACGAAGGTGGAATGCCCCCGGCGGTTGATGAAGAGCATGGCCTGCTCCCCTGCCGCCAGGCAGTTCTCCAATGCCTGGGTGAGCTTTCCGGAGAAAACGGAGTGGTTGCCCCGCTCGAATTCGCCGCGCATGTCCACCAGCTCCACATCGGGAAGGGGACGGCCCTGCACGCGCTCGCGCATCTCCAGCAGCTCCAGCCTGTTTTCCGGACGCACGCCGGGCATGGCGCGCATGAAGCTGGCGATGGAGGGCGTGGCGCTGCCCAGCACCAGTGCGGCATGATTCTCGGCAGCCCTGCGCCAGGCGACCTCTCGGGCGTCGTAGCGGGGACGGCTTTCGGATTGATAGGTGTTTTCGTGTTCCTCG
>JAGBDZ010000014.1 GCA_017937215.1 Akkermansia sp.
GCCTGGCGGTCGCCCGGCAGATTCACGCGCGAGGCCGCCGCCTCGGCCGGCAGAATATCCACAATGGCAAGCACCATCTCCTCGCTGATATCGGAAACGGCATTCTGCTGCAGGTAGTGCCGCACTATCGCCTTCTGCAGCGCCAGCGGCTGCTCCCACACAAACGGCAGGTAAAGCCGCCCCTGCGGGTCGCGGGAAGGCAGCACCTCCAGCGCCGCCTCCAGCGCGTCTATCGTCTCGGCATGCAGGCGGGCGCTGCGGCCCAGAATAGGAGTCACATCGCGCCCCAGGGCCTTGTTCAGCGCTGGCAGCGCCTCCAGACGCAGCGCATTGCGCGCCACATCGGGCACGGCATTGGTGGCATCATCCCGCCAGCGCTGCCCCATCTGCTGCAACCAGGCGGTAATATCCGCGCGGCGCCAGCTGAGCATGGGCCGCAGCCAGGTGATACCACTGGCCACGTGCACCGGCTGCATACCGCGCAGCCCGGCAGCCCCGCGGGCCAGGCGGAACAACACGGTCTCCGCCTGGTCATCGGCATGGTGCGCCAGCGCCACGGTGCACCCCTTGCAGCGGCGGGCGGCAGCAGCCAGCAACCAGCGGCGGGCGTGGCGCCCGGCCGTTTCCAGGGAAACGCCCTGCTCCTGCGCCAGCTCGGGCACATCCACCCGCTGCAGCTCAAAAGGCACATCCAGTTCCTCGCAGAGGCGGGCGCAGAATGCCGCATCGGCATCGGCCTCTGCCCCGCGGATACCGTGGTGCACATGCAGCGCGTGCACAGAGCAACCCTGCTGCACCAGCAGGTGCAACAGGGCCACAGAATCGCGTCCCCCGCTCAGCCCCAGCACCACCGGCTGCTGCAGGTGCGGCAGGCAATCCGCCTCCGGCGGGTGCGGGGCGGGTGTATCATTCTTCATCATCGGCAGCAGCAGCCTTGCGGGACTTCTTGCCTTTCTTCCCCTTCTTGCCTTCCTTTTCGGCCTTCTTGGCCAGATCAGGCGCAATCTTCTTGAAAAGCTTCTCGGCGTTGGCGTCTTCCTCCACCTCGATAGCCTTCACCATGCCGCTGGCGTAAACCACCATCACCTTGCCACTGTGGCGTTCGGCTGCGGGCATCACCATCTTCTTGAAAGAATCAGCATCTATCACGCTCTCTCCCTTCACCGGGTTGCCGTCAGAAAGCCAGGGCAGTTTATCCAGATTCTGCTTGGCGGTGGTGCGGATGCAGGAGTGCGGATTCTCCGGGTCCTCCGTGGCATCAGTCCAGGAGACGTAGGAAACGCTCTTCTCATCAGCCGCAAAGGTGCTGTCGGAGCCGATATCGGCGCGGTGGTCGGCCGGGCAGTGGAAAATGGAGGAAACCTTCATCTTGCCACCCATCTGGCGGGGAAACACCACGGCATCCAGCTCCGGGGCAATGGAAATCCACCAGCCGTCCGTCTCATTCACCGTATCGGTATCCTCATCATCATCCATGCCGCTGGTGGGCAGCAGCGCGGGGTGCGCAATATCCTGGCTGTATTTGATACCCAGCTGGTGCAGCTGCTCCAGCTGCGCGCGGCACTTCGCCTCGTCGCCGGCACCCAGGTGAGAATATATCGCCGTGCCGGCAATACTGGCCAGAGTCACCATGATGGCGATCACCACCATCAACTCAATCAGTGTAAAACCGGCTGCTTGCCGGAGAGAATTGTGAAGCTTCATACCCCCCTACTCTACCATATTTCACCGCCACCGCAAGAAAAATAACCCATATCACCCTTGAATACACAATTTTAGCTTGCAATGCGGGCCGCCGCTGCTACAATCCAGACCTGTGTTCCGGACCAGAACGTCCGAATAATCAACCCAAGTAATAACGATGAACATTCTCCACGACAAGGACGCCGACGTGAGCGTTCTCAATGGCAAGACCGTGGCCGTCATCGGCTACGGTGCCCAGGGCCGCGCCCAGGCTCTCTGCATGCGCGACAGCGGTGTGCACGTAATCATTGGTATCCGCCCCGGCAAGAGCTGGGACGCCGCCGCCCAGGACGGTTTTGAAGTAATGCCGGTGGCAGAGGCTGCCGCCAAGGCCGACATCATCCACATCCTCCTGCCCGACGAGCACCACGGCGAAGTGTACGAGACCCAGATCAAGCCCAACCTGGCCGCCGGCAAGACCCTCTGCTGCTCCCACGGCTTTGCCTACGTGTTCAAGACCATCGTCCCCCCGGCTGATGTGGACGTCATCATGGTGGCCCCCAAGGGCCCCGGCACCGAGGTGCGCCGCGTGTTCGAGGAAGGCTTCGGCTGCCCCGGCCTCATCGCCGTGTGGCAGAACCCCTCCGGCAACGCCCAGCAGACCGCCCTGGCCATGGCCAAGGCCGAGGGCCTTACCCGCGGCGGCGTGCTCGAATGCACCATGCAGCAGGAAACCTACGAAGACCTCTTCGGTGAGCAGAACGTGCTCTGCGGCGGTCTTGTGGACCTCATGAAGTACGGTTTCGAAACCCTCATCGAGGCCGGCTACCCCGCCGAAATGGCCTACTTCGAATGCGTGCACGAAGCCAAGCTCATCGTCGACATCATCTACAACAAGGGCATCCAGGCCATGAACGGCGTCATCTCCAACACCGCTGAGTTCGGTGAGTACTACAACGGCCCCCAGATTCTGGGCCCGGAGGTCAAGGAGAAGATGAAGGAAAGCCTCAAGCGCATCGAAAGCGGCGAGTTCGCCCGCGTGTGGCTGGCCGAAGCCGCTGCCGGCGCCCCCAACCTGCTGGCCAAGCGCGCTGCTCTCGCCGAGCACCCGGTCGAAATCGTGGGCAGCAAGATCCGCTCCCTCTTCGAACGCAACTAATCACCATCCCATCTCACGATTCGGCGGGTTGCTCCAACCCGCCGAATCTTTTTACCCCCTTCCCCCCGCCCACTCCACCATGGAAAACGTCATCAAGGTCGAAAAAGCCACCGTCTACCTCACCGGCCGCGAAATCCTGCACAACATCAACTGGCAGGTGCAGAAAGGCGAGCGCTGCTTCATCCTCGGCGCCAACGGTGCCGGCAAAACCACCCTGGTGCGCATGCTCATGGGCTATGCCTGGCCCCTCTTCGGCGCCACGGTGGAGGTACTGGGCCGCCGCTTCGGAACCGTCAACCTGCAGGAACTCCGCAAGCGCATCGCCTGGGTCAGCCCCCTCATGCACCAGTGGCTCGGCGACCGCGAATGGACCGGCCGCGAAATGGTACTCAGCGGACCCGATGCCACCATCGGCCTCTTCCGCGACCCCTCCCCGGCCGAGGAAGAACGCGCCGCCGGCCTCATGCGCAGCCTGCGTGCCGAGCACCTCATGCACCGCACCGTGGCCACCATGAGCTCCGGCGAGCAGGTCAAAGTGCTCATCGCCCGCGCCCTCATGACCAACCCCGAGCTCATGATACTGGATGAACCCAGCGTCTACCTCGACATCGCCGGCCGCGAATTCCTCCTCAGCACCATTGCTGAGCTCGCCCGCACCCATCCGGAACTCACCATCATCTTCATCACCCAGCGCATCGAGGACATCCTCCCCGAATTCGACCGCGGCTTGATTCTCCGCCAGGGCGAAATACAGGCCTACGGCTCCCGCGACCAGGTCCTCACCGAGCAAAACCTCCGCGCCGCCTTCGACCTCGATATCCGCCTCATCCGCGCACGCAACGGCCGCCTCTGGAGCGTCATCGAATAAAAAACAGAGCCCCCGCCCCACCCTGCTCCACCCCGCGGAGCCACAGCGCCCACAGGCCTACCGATTTCACTGGCGAGCCGCCAGGCGCCTGTCACAGCGTAGGCGATAGCCCGGAGACGGAAGCGACCATATTAGAGCCCGCGAAACGGGCGACAGGGCGGCCTCAGCGTGCGTGAGCGGGCTTGGCACGCTGAAGCAACCCCTCGCCCGCTCCCCCCTTGCTTATGCTTTACGGCGACGGCGTGCGCAGAGCATCATGAGCGCGGCCAGCCCCAGTGTTGCGGAGGCGGGCTCCCGTCTTCGCATCGGCCCTTACGGGCCGATTGCTACGCCGAGGCGGGACGCCCGCGAGCGCTTTTACTTTCTGCGACGGCGGGCAGCGAGAGCGGCCAGCGCAAGGAGGCTGAGGGTGCTTGTAGCGGGCTCAGGTACGTTCAGGCCGTTGATGGTGATGACCAGCGTGCCCACATTCGAGCCTTCGGTCACGGGGGTGTAGGTATAGCTCACCGTGGGGGCGGTGGGCGCAGCCGGGGCATCCTCCACAGCCTCGGCCAGGGCGGTGTCGGTGGTCTGGTTGCTCAGGGCATCGCCCAGCCACCCGGTGAAGGTGATGCCGGCGTTACTCAGCGCGGTCAGGTCACCACTCTCACCCAAATCTGGGCCGCTGATGCCGAAATTGTTCAGCGTGAGGGTCACATCATACGCACCGAAGACGCCGTTCACATCCAAGGTTGGGTCCACAGAGAGCGCCAGCGTGGGGTTGGAACCTTCGCTGTTGCGGTTCAGCGTGATTGCCGTGCTGCTTGCGTAGCTCAGGGTGAGCGCGCTGCCCTTCTCATTTTCGGCAGCAGCCACCTGAGCCTGCACCGGGCTCATCGCCAGTTTGTACTGGGCTTCACCACCGCTGATGCTGAAATGACCGGCCCCGGCCAGCTCTGCCGAGCCGCTCAGATTATTCAGTGCCACAGTCGTGCCCTGCGCCGCGCTCAGCTTCACATTGCTCAACGTCATGTCCTGGATGGTGAAGCTGGCATCCGCCGCCAGCTGGGCAATTTCCACGTTGGCATTGGAGATGGTACCCTTAGTGCCATCCATAGCAGTAGAGGAGATGCCACTGCTCTGAGCCGTCACATTGCCCATAGTACCACCAGTGACGGTAGCGGCAGTGCCCAGCTTCAGCTCGCCATTGTTGGTCACGGTACCGGCCTTCAGCGTGGCATTCATGGTGGCGCTCTTGCCGGCATCCACGGTCATGCTGGTTACTGTCACATCCTGGGCGAAGGCGGTAGAGCCCTTCACATTGAGGTTGAGCGTGCCGCTGCTGGTATTGGAAATCGCGCCACGCATAATCGTGCTTCCCGTGGCACCTTCTTCACCGACTGCTCCTGCGGAGTCTGCCTTGCCGATGTTCACCGTAAGTGTGCCTTCGCGCTCCATCCGGATACCGCTTGTTTCAGCGCCACTGTACAGGGTTCCGCCATTGGTCAGATTCAGCGTTACATCGGGTTTATCCGTATCGGTAGCATGTTGTTTGACCACGAATGCGCCTGCCCATTCACTCAAATCTCCAGTGAATTCATACGTAGGCGTAAACGCGGATACCGTTTGTATGGTGTAGTTACCTTCGCCTTTTATGGCTCCTGTGTGAGAATACGATTTCGCGCTGTTATCATCCACAACCAGACCGTTACCCGTCAGGTTCAGATTGGCCGTGTGAGTATTCCCGTAGTTAAACCATCCTGTCAGACCGTCCAACTGCAGCCATGAGCTGGTGCTGCCCTTATGAGTCAGCGTTACACCCTTGGTCGTGCCGGAAAGCTTGATGGTGCCGGTCCAATCGCTTCCTACGGCTACTGCCCCCATGTAATCAGTAAATAAATTACCAGATGTCCCCAAATCTGTCACCATTCCCAGGTCGTACACGCCGCTGCCGGTGAGGGTCACGGTGCCGGAGTTGATGCTCAGCTGGTTCTTGCTGAGGGTAACCGTGTCAGCCGCCAGGTTAATCGTGGCGCTGTTGCTCGTATTTTCATCATCTGAAGCACCATCAACTTCGATAGCCGTGGCACTGGTATTCAGGCTGGTGGACATGTTCAGCGTGGTACCCTCCTTCAGTACAACGCCCCTGGTGGTATCCGATGCAATGACTGAGCCGCTGGCGTAATTCTCTGTACCGGAGTTCACGTAGTACTTCATCAGGCTGGAAAGACCGGAGGATACCAGCAGAGTCTTGGTGCTGTCGGTAGTGGCATCGACCTTGTAACCCGCTACCGTGCCGTTCTCCCAGGCATAGCCATCGAACAGCACGTATGTGGCATTATCTACCAGATAACCGTTGGTTGATTCGGTCAGATTGGTCGTATCGGTTGTGTATTTACGGGTTGCTGTTATCCCCTCTGCCAGACTAAGGTTGTTTTGGGCATTCACCACCACAGTACCCAGAGTAAGCGTGGCACCTTCCGCCACCGTCAGGTTCAGCGTGGTGTTCACGTTAAACGTACCGATGGACAGCTCACCCGAACTTACGGTGAAGCCGCCTGTGATGTTATTTACCGTGGTGAGTGTGGCCGTGCCTGTGCCGTTCTTCTCAAAGTTGCAGGCGCCCGAAAGCGTGGTCACATTGAGTGCACCCCCGTTTACGGTGAGGTCGCCGCTCATGTTTTCTACTCTGGCTACAGTGGCGGTACCGGCTCCGTCTTTCTGCAGAGTACCCGCGCCGGATACGGCATAGGTGATATTCTGCGCAGCATCTGAGCTGAGTACCAGGGTGCTGTCTTCGTTGGTCAGCTTTACCTTGTTTGCTATGGTGGAGCCGGTAAAAGTATGGGTGCCTGCGGTGATTTCCAGCGTGCCCTGGCCATTGGACTGGTCGTCACCGCTTCCGTTTCCAGCAACACCGGTTATGGTGCCTGCAAAATTGTATCCGCCTTCTGCACTGCCAGCCAATATGAGAGTACCGTTGTTCTGCACTGTGCCATTTCCAGTCAGACTATCAACAGTCAGCGAACTGTCATTATGTTCGATGGCGAGCTTGCCGCCGTTGAGCTGCATGCCGGTGCCGGTAGCAACAATATCGGACTCCTTACCGCTGTGAGCAATCAGGAGTTTACCCCCTTCTACGCTGATGATACCACCGCCGTTGACTGCGGTATCTACTATAGCGAAATTGCCTTCCCCTTTTTTGGTGAGGGTGTGACCATTCAGATTCAATGTTGTGGCAGAATAGTTACTGCCTGACACATTAACCAATCCCAGGGCATATGCATTATTTATCTCAGCGTCACTCGTCAGAGTCAGGGTGTGTATCAGATTCTGGTTTGCCCATATGTGGTTACCACTATTTTTCAGGATGGCATTTGTTCCCAACGTGATATCTGCACCAGCAAGACTTGCGTCATTCGAACTAGTTACCGCTATATCCAACGTACCATTGGTCACACTGATAGTCTTATTACTTCCCAGCGCAGATGCATTTGTCACCTTCAGCGTGCCGCCTTCGATGGTGGTGCCACCGGTGTAGGTGTTGGCACCGCTCAGGGTGGTAGTACCTGTGCCGGTCTTCTTCAGTGCACCTTCGCCGGAAATGATTCCGCTGGCAGTTGTGATACCTGTGCCGCCGAGGGTGGCGGTAGCATCCGCCGCCACGGTGAAGGCGCCTAAGGTCAAGCCGGCAGCCTGGGACTCCAGATTGGCGTTATTCGTGATAGTCCCGTTGATATTGACATTCTGCAGCGTGATACCATATGTATTTGCACCATCAATGGTCACATTCCCGATGGTCGGTTTCGCGGTCAGGCCAGTGCCATCCAGTGTCCAGGCCACCTGCGTGGCTTTCAGAGTCACAGGAGCCTCTGCCGTGCCGTCAATTGTGATAATAGCGGTAGAATTGGTTGTATTCTTCAATGCAGTAGAGCTTGTAAACTCCAGGCTACCCCCTTCTATCGTAACCTTGTTTCCGGCCTGTTGATTAAATTTAATATATCCGGTCGAAATAGAACCACCGGTCATTTTTAATGCTCCATAATACCCACCGTCTGTTGTAGTATAGTGTCCTAAAATTATGTTTTGTGCATTCAATTTGCCACCATCAACCAAAATGGTGGACATTGACCATGCTTGGATCCCAGCATCTGCGTAGATAAACTTATCCGCACCGATGGTCAAAGTGCGATTACTCAAGCCGCCATGCACAGCAACAGAGGTAGACGTGAACCGGAAGTTCTTATTCAACGTAGTATCTGAAGAAAGCGACAGCTCGCGACCGTCATTCGAATTTTCTACGTCCATTTTAATGTAACCAGTCCCCTCCGTCAACAAGGTTGCTTTGCTATTGAGAGCGCTAAACGTGTTCTTGTTTGACCATTCAGTCACATCAAGCACTGCACCATCTTTAATGGTGATGTTACCCGTGTTTCCTAAGGCCTCCGCTCGACCTGTAGCCAGCGTACCCTCCTCCACATTGATCGCCCCGCTTTCGGAACTAGAACCGCTCAAGTACAGCGTGCCGGCGCCATCCTTTGTGATTGTACCATTGATTACCAAGGCTCCACTCTGATTCAGCCGAGCATTTGCATCCACGTCATAGGTCAGAGTATATCCGTCTGCAATTTTTACCTTGGTATTAATCGTGCTGATGGTGGGATTCTCCGTGGTTGCTCCCTCTGCCCCATGCACATTGATAGTCGAAGATCGGTGGAAATCCAGACCAACGTTGGCGCCAGTGCTCTGCCCCGCACCCTGAATTGTGGCTCCGGTGAGATCAAAAGTCCAGTTACCCACTGTCTGGCGCGTGGTGCCTACATCAATCTTACCACCATTTACATAAATTGTACGGCCGGTCTGATCGTATTCAATGGCATCAGCCCCCGTACCCAGGAACTCCAATGTGGCGCCGGAACCGACTCGAATATTACTTTCAATGTTTCTGGCTGTGCTATTAACTGTAAGCGTGGCGTCAGCACCGATAATCAACTCGCCGGCCCCCTGAAGGATGGTGCCTGTCAGCGTAGAGTCTCCCGAAATAGTCAGATTGTTGGTCAATTGAATCGTGCCGGCAGTACCTTGCAACGCAGGCACGGTCCAGGCGCTGTCCACCGTCAGAGTGCCGCTCTTCACAACCAGGTTTGACATGGTAGTCAAATCATCACCACTGCTCAGGATGGTTGAAGAGCTTACATCGCCGGCAATATAGTAACTGCCCGTTGTGTCAGTTGCTCCACTAACCGTACCATCCGTGCTCATGGTGTAGCTGCCCTGGCCATAGATGGAAACGGTTACTTCTCTGTTAGCCGTGACTGCTGCAAGAAGGTCCATATTCACGGCAGAACCATAGCCATACCCATCATGAGCATACGTTGTAACAAAGTTTGATATATCACCCACATAATCAATGGTGACACCATCAGCAAAGCTTACCCCCCCCTCGCTGCCAATGGCGCTGCCCAGCGAAACCATGGTATTAGCACCAAAAGAAAGTGAGCCTGCGCCGGAAATGCTGCCCAGCGAAACCTTTGCATTAGCACCGAAAGAAAGGGAGCCTGCGCCGGATACGCTGCCCAAAGTCACATTACTATTGAACGTGGCCGAACCTGCCGTGAGAGTGAGTATGTCTATCTGGTTTTCTTTGGTGAACAC
>JAGBDZ010000122.1 GCA_017937215.1 Akkermansia sp.
AAGCACAGCCGCTTCCTGAAACCTGGTGGTCATAGCCTGATGGCCCCACCCGGTCCCATTCCGAACCCGGAAGTGAAACATCAGCACGTCGATGGTAGTCGGACGACAGGTCCCGCGAGAGTAGATAGCTGCCAGGGTAAACAAGCCCCGCAGAACGAAAGTTCTGCGGGGCTTTCCGTTTCACTAGAGTCAGCTGCGCCTGGAGGCGCAGGGGAGCTGTGACTATATCGAGGCACGGGATTTTAGTCCCGAAGGGAGGGGCTTTTCCCAATGAATGCGAGATTGCAGAGCTGCGCGCCATAGGGAAAACGAAATCCGGCCGCTGAGCGGCCGGACGAAATCCACGCCTGCTGCGTGGACGATATCTGCACCTGCGGTGCAGACGATATCCGCGCCGTTGGCGCGGACTTAATCCCTGATACGATTGCGGAGCTCGGTGGAGTAATTTTCAAGGGGAATATCGTATCCAACATAGCAGCGGTTGCGAATCTGTTGTTCTGTTTCGCCGGGGTGGGCCTGTACGGCGCCGTAATTGATGAGAAGCCCGGCGATGCTGCCGTTGTGCAGGGGGAGGAAATCGTATTTGCGGGCCATGGTGGGCACTAAAACGCGGAATCCGCTGACGAGGCCAGTGGAGCAGTTGCCGGAAATAGTATTGTAAGGCTGGTGGGTGGCCTCGGCGTTCCTGGCGAGGTCGATGTAGTGCTGCAGAAGCTTGCGGGCACCGGTCTGCTTGATTTTGAGTGGGTAGATGCTCAGGTCTTCGTGGCGGATGTTGGTGCGGAGGCCATAGAGGTCTTCCTCTGTGCCGAACAGATAGAGGATGCCGTATTTTTTATAGAGCCCGGGGATGGCGCCTTGCTCTGCGCCTTCGGGTAGGCGGGTTTCGGCAGAGACGGCAAAGCGGCGACCATCTGCAAAGTGGAAGCTGAGCATGGTGTGGCAGATGGCTTCCATGCCGTCCCAGTGGCATTCGGCGAAGTCGACGCCGATGAGGGTGTTCAGGTCGTATGTTTCCGTGCGATAGCGGACATCGCTGTCGTCCTCAGTGCGGTAGCGGAAGTCGCGGATGTTGCGGATGGTGAGCAGGTCGCCCTGCTGCTCAAATTGGGGAGCTATGGCCCACGGCTTTTTCCACTGTGCAGGGGTGGGGCCAGGGATGCAGTGGTAGGTGATGATGTTTACCAGTACCAGCAGCCAGAGCACGAGATGCGCAGAGGGCCGCCGGCGTATCCACCACCAGAGTGCTGCGACTGCCAGTAGGAGAATTGAGGGAATGATGCTGATGGGTTGGTAGTACCAGAGCCCTATGCTCCACAGTAAGGGAAGTACCAGTAGGAGTGAAGAGAGGATTTCAACGATGAGAGAAAGAATTTTTTTCATCAGAAGTGGAGAATGATGGGAAGTTCTGGAGTGGATGCATCAGCTTTGAGCGTGGCAGTATCGGCCGACTTTATCCATCCGCGGACTCCGGTGAAGGTTTCAACGTAGCTGTGAGTGCCGCGCGAAGCGAGCAGTTGAACCGGGGTGGAAGGCGGCAGCTTCATGATGCTGGCTCCCTTTGCATCGGCCGAACTGCGCAGGTCCGTCGCTTTTAAAATGTAGGCCACGTTATCCGGCGGCAGGGATGATAAATCCGGCGTCTGGCGCGTGGTGTAGTAGCCCCAGTCGGCTGCGCACAGCAGACTGGCCAGCGCGGAAATGGCCGTGCAGGTCTGCAGCCAGGGCTTTTGTTCACTGCGGCGGGCGATGAGCAGCGCTATGCAGAGCGCCAGAGCAGCCGTGCTTACGATGGTGAAGACCCAGAGTTGGGCGGGGGTAAGCAGCGTGAAAATATCATCTGTGACGGAGCCGCCGGGAAGCAGGGCGCCTTCCTTACGCTGGATGAACTGCAGGTTGGCGCGGGCTTCTTTGAGACCCGGATCATGCTGCAGAGCCCTTGCGTAGCAGAGGGCAGCCTGGCCGGGTTGCCCGAGGCGGTAGTAGCAGTTGCCAGTGTTATACTGACGCAGAGCTTCGGGATAGGTCGTATTCTGCTCCATCTGGGTGATGGCTTTGCTGTATTGTCCGCCTTTGTAGCTATCCTGTGCAGAGTTGGCGAGGCAGATGGGAGCGAGGCAAAGCAGCAGCAGAAGAGTCGCCTTGGTACCGATGCCGCGGAGTGCTTTCATGATGATGCTACGCTCCTGCATGGAGATGGCGGTCCGGGCATCCGGGCGGAAAGCTTCCTCGTCCCGGCGGTCAAGAATGCGCTGCAACTCGGGCGTCATGCTGCCGGGTTCCACATGGGTCTCGATGTAAGCGCCGACACCTTTCAGGAAGCTGAGGCCATCCTTGCGGGCGGCAAGTTCATTGAGCTCCCTGTCGCGAGCCCGGCCGGCTGCGCCGGCAGCCATTTTGCGACGCAGAGCATTGATGCCGAGTGTCAGCAGGATAACAACAGCAGGCAGATAGAGCAGATACCAGAGCCAGCGGGGGAGGACCCAGACCTTGCCATACATGGCGCGAGGCATGTAACCGTATATATCCGTCATTTCTGCAACGGGAATTGTGCCGGCAGGCGGGGGCTCCGCAGCGGCAATCTGCTGTATGCCGCTTCCACTGGTTTCCGTTTCGCGCCACTGCAGCGGAATGGGGGCTGTGGCGGCCTGGCGGTATTCCATACGCTGCGGGTCGAAGTATGAGAATGAGAAAGAGGGAATGCCGCCTACTTCTGCCGTGGGGCGCAGCAACTGGCTGAAGACCATGCCGAGCGTTTCGCCATTCGGACCGACGATGGGCTTGCGGGTGGCCGGCACGAGTTTCCAATCGGCGGCATCGTTGGGCTTGGGGCATTCGAGTTGCTCCAGGTTTCCAGTGCCTTTCACTGTGATTTCCACTTCGACCGCTTCGTGCATGGCCAAAGATTTTGCAGTCGTGGTGGCGGAAATGGTATATTCGCCCACCATATCGGCAAAGTTGGCAGGGGCTCCGGGGGGCAGGGGCAGGGCGCCGATGGTGAGGATGGGGAGCTCAGCCTCCGCTCTCATCAGAGTGAAGAATCCCTGGCGCTGTTCCAGAATAACTTTGCCGGCCACGTCTGAATTACCTTCGCGGAAGGGTGTGAGAGAACCGCTGAAATCTACCGTGCGCCAGGTCTGGCCTTTGGCATAAGCGGTGGTGGTTCCCATGGCCTGGTTGTGCACCATGGCCAGCACGCCTTGCATGGTCGGCTGGAAGGTGCCCACTTTCACGTTCACTGCACTCAGCTGAGGGGCTGCAACGGTATCGACGCCGCCGGGAAGCAGAATCTTGATGGAGGTTTTGACCGGCTGGTGAACGTAGCCATCCTTGATACTCGTATACCAGAGTACACCGAAATTGACCGGGCTTTTCATCCAGCGTATGGCGCTTTGGGACAGTACGGGCAGGGGGGGCACTTCAATGCTTTCCTTGCGGCCGGAGTTGTACTGAATCTCCAGATTCTTCACCTTGACTTCGCCGGGAGCATCGGGGATGATTTGCAGCGGGTAGACCTCCATGGGTGCGCGGTTCGGATCCATGGGGTTGGCTCCGGCGTAGTGCTGCATGACCTCGAGCGCTGCGTTTTCTACTCCGGGGCGTTTCGGAATGCTGAATAAGTCTTCGCCCACCTCGGTGTCGACGAGGTATAAGGCTACCTTCTCACCAGGGACTGCTACGTCTACAGACCACACCGGCACCACGTCTGCTGGAGCCAGGTCTGCTAATCCGAGAATCAGGGTGTATAAAAGCTTTATGCTGTTCTTCATGAAAAGTTAAGGAGTGGGTGTTTAGTAATCTTTGTCAGGCGGGCGGACCTGGACATCGGCGTGAGGGATGGGGGAGCCTTCTTCTTCGTCTAAGTGGCTGCGGAGCACAGAGGCCGCGTACTGTCGTGCTTTTTCTTCGTCGGAGCGCTGCTCCTCCTGCCTCTCCGCTTCGGCAGGTGCTTGCTGCTGGTCCTGCTGGTCC
>JAGBDZ010000123.1 GCA_017937215.1 Akkermansia sp.
CAATCCCTATAAGAGCGTATGTGCAAAGCCCCCTGATTCGCACCAGGGGGACTTATTTGCAAAAACGGGATAAAGGTACTTGCAACGTCTTGATATTGCAGCCTCCCTTTTTTACAGCTATCCTATTTTGGACAGCTATGGTCGTGTGGCACCACCAGTGTCATCAGGTAGATGCCGGACTGAAAATGCTCTGCCAGCACAATCACCGGCTTATCCGGCAGCGGGGGCAGCAGCGTATCCAGTTTCTCGCGCGTGGGCTCAGCCGCCAGGGGAGCCAGTGCTTCATCCAGCAGCTTCAGCTTTTTGCGTTCAAAGGCGGAGGGTATTTCATGCTTGCCCCACCTGTATCCTCGGTTATAGATTTTCCAACGGTTCGGCAGCTCTACCTGCCAGGCCTCTGCTTTTTCTCCGTGCCAGCTTTCTTCCTCCCGGAGCAAGGCGGGTTCATCCGGGTGCTGCAGCAACGAAAGGTGGGGTGCCACCTTCACGCCGGGAGTCAGAGCCCGGTGGCAGAAGGCGCGCAGCTTGTATTCCATCAGCAGCTTCGGTGCTTCAGCGGCCAGTTTCTCCACATTCGGGGCATTGTCCGGCAGGTTTTCATCATCACTCACGTGCACGCCATTATCCGTTTCGCACAAGTCGGCATATTGCTGCACGATGGGCGGCAGGGTGGCATCATCTCCCTCGCTCAAAGGCGGTTGAAAGTGCATATTGACCGGCACGGCCATTCCCGGCTTGCGCTCCGGCGAGAGCTCATCGGGCACCCTGACGCCCAGCATAAAATCATCGTAATAACCAAATGAGGTGCTGAAGGAACTGATGATGAGGCAAGGCAGCATGGCCAGCCCCGCCAGGAATGACCAGAACCAGGCCCAGCCCACATAGTATTGCCGCTTCCTCAGTCGGAATACGGTGAGTGCCAGCAGCCAGAGCGGCAAGCCCAGAAACAGCAGCAGTTGCGGCCCGAGCACATAACCGAGCATGTTTCCGAGCCAGTGGCGGTCCTCCACGGAGGCGGAAACGGTGAGCCCGCACAGATAAACGGCCATGCCGGTGCATGCGATGTTCCCCAGCACTGCAATCAGCGGCATCACCCAGTTGCGGCCCAGTGCATAACGCAAAATCTTCTTCATTGCTTTCATCAGATATCTTACTCAGTTTCTTTTTCCTCCCGGCGGTTGCGGCAATAAAAACGGAAGAAATACAGGGAGGCTCCCAGCAGACCCAGTTCCGCAAGGCTGAACACGGTGATTCCTATCCAATGCTCTGCAGGAATCCCCAGGCTCATCACGGATTCGCTCGGATTATTCCGGTTCACGTATACGGTTACGCGGCGGCTCTCGCGGGCTTTCTCGTACATCGGCCCGGTGAAGCGCTGGCCCATGCGCCGCACGGTGTAGTCCTGCCCCTTGTATTCGATGTGAGCTTCGATGCTCCCTCGTTTCGCACCGCGGTCCGTTATCCGCTCCACATAGCCCTCCACCGTGGTATTGGCATCCGCCTGCAGAATGTAGCAGGTATCCTGCCAGAGGTGGAATACCGGCCAGCCCCACAACAGAGCAAACAGCAGGAACGCCAGAGCTCCCCACAGGTTTGCGCCGAGGCTCTGCTGCCTCGTGTATGCATTGTTTTCCAACCAATCCAGGTTTGCCATGGTAAGCCTCCGTCTGCATGATATTCTAGCAGCTTCGCAGGCCATAGACGAGCATAAATTGGCTCGAGAATTTTTTACTTATTTCCCTGTGCTCGCAGACACAAATTCGGCTTGTATTTGGCTGCTTGCTAGTTTAGAATAATCCTATGAATCAACAGGGCGTGGACAGAGAGATTCACATTCGGGGAGCGAGGGAGCACAACCTGAAAGGGGTGGATGTGGATATACCGCTGGGCGGCATCACGGTGGTGACCGGTCCGAGCGGCAGCGGCAAGACCTCTCTGGCCATGAGCACCTTGTATGCGGAAGGCCAGCGCCGCTATGTGGAGACCTTCTCGCCCTATGTGCGCCAGTTCATGGACCGCATGGACCGCCCGGCGGTAGAAGCTGTGGAGAATGTGCCGCCTGCGATTGCCCTGGGGCAGCGCAACTCGGTGAAAAACTCGCGCAGCACCGTGGGCACCATGACCGGGATGAACGAGTACCTGAAGCTCATCTTCTCGCGCATGGCCGTGGGGCACGATGCCGCGGGCAACGTGGTGCGCCCGGCCACGCCGCAGGGCGTGGCGGATGAACTGATTGCCTCGCACCCCGGGGAATCCGCGCTGGTCTGCTTTGCCGTGCGCCCGGTGGGCACTTTTGATGAGATGCGCCAGGCTCTGGAGGCGCAGGGCTATCTGCGCGCGCTGGCGGGTGGGAACGTGCTGCGCCTTTCCGCTGCCACGGCGGCAGAGCTGGGCATGGAGAACTGGCTGGTGGTGCAGGACCGCGTGAAGCTGGTGGCGGATTCCCGCGCCCGCCTGATGGAAGCCCTGGAAACCGCCCTGCATCTGGGGCAGGATGTAGCATATGTCTCCCGCGCCGGAGAGGATGGCCGCTGGCTGGAACCCCGCCAGTTCCGCAGCGACTGGTACCCGCTGCAGGAGCCCCGCCCCGGTCTGTTCAGCGGCAATTCACCGCTGGGCGCCTGTCCGGCGTGCAAGGGTTATGGCCGCAGCATCACTTACGATTACAACAAGGGCATCATCCCCGACAAGACGATTGCCGATGGTGCACTGAAGATGCTCTCCTCCGCCACGCTTTCCGCCTGTTACAAGGACCTGGTGCGGGCCAACAAACGCGCCCATGCGGTGCGCATGAATGTGCCTTGGTGTGAGCTCACGCAGCGGGAGCAGGACTGGGTTTTCTACGGCGAAGCCGGGGATATGGACGTGTGGGAGGCCTTTGACCGCGGCCTGTGGTATGGCTACAAGGGTATTTTTGATGACATGGAGAAGCACGCGCACAAGCTCAGCGTTCGTGTGTTCCTGGCCTATTACCGCGTGTACAGCGTGTGCCCGGACTGCCACGGCGGCCGTCTGCGTCCGGAAGCACTGGCTTTTACCATCGGCGGGCTCACGGTGCCGCAGGTGCAGGCCCTGCCCATGGATGAACTGCTGCCCTGGCTGGATGAGCACGTACTGGGCCACACCGGGGCCGACCGCTCGCTGGAGCAGGCTGTGAAGGAATTCCGCAGCCGCGTGGCTTACCTCTGCGAGGTGGGGCTGGGCTACATTGCCGCCAGCCGCCTGACCCGCTCGCTTTCCGGCGGCGAGATTGAGCGCGTGAGCCTCACCACCTGCCTGGGCGCGGCGCTGACCGAAACGCTTTTTGTGCTGGATGAACCGACTGTGGGTCTGCATGCCCGCGACACCGCGCGACTGATTGCCGCCATGCGCCGCCTGGCCCACCGAGGGAATACCCTGGTGGTGGTGGAACACGAGGAAGCCGTGATGCGCGCGGCGGATTATCTGGTGGATATGGGCCCCGGCAGTGGTGCCTCCGGAGGTGAGCTGGTGTATGCCGGAGAACCTCGCGGGATTCTGAAGAATAAGAAATCGCTCACCGGCCAGTACCTGAGCGGTACCCGCTGCATCCCGGTGCCGCCCCGCCGCCGCAAGGGCAAGGGCGCCATCCGCATCGAAGGGGCGGAATGCCACAACCTGCACGATTTCACGGTGGAAATCCCGCTGGGGGTGTACAACTGCCTTACCGGTGTTTCCGGTAGTGGCAAGAGCACGCTGGCCTGCCAGGTGCTCTTCGGCACCCTGCACCCGGAGGAACTGGATGACGAGGACGAGGTGAAGGTGCGCCGCATTGCCGGGCTGGATGCGGTGGAGGAAGTGGTGCTGGTGGATCAGAGCCCCATTGTGCGCACTCCGCGCAGTACCCCGGCGGTGTATATCGGTGTGTTCGAGGATATCCGCGCCCTGTTCGTGGCCGAGCCCGCTGCCCAGGCACGAGGGCTGAAGCCCGGCTATTTCTCCTTCAACAGCGGCGATGGCCGCTGCCCGCGCTGCGCCGGTCTGGGACAGGAAAAGGTGGAAATGCAGTTCCTTTCCGACATCTTCGTGCCCTGCGCCCTGTGCCACGGCACGCGCTACACGGAGCAGGCCCTCAGCCTCACCCTGCTGGGCTACAACATGGCCGAAATGCTTGCGCTGGATATCGCCACCGCCCAGCGGCTCTTTGCCCGCGAGAAAAATGCCCGCGCCCGCCGCATTGCCGCGCGCCTGCAGGTGCTGGTGGATGTAGGCCTGGGCCACCTGGGGCTCGGCCAGCCGCTCAACACGCTTTCCGGCGGCGAGAATCAGCGTCTCAAACTCGCCCACATCCTGGTGGATGCCCTTACCGGCGAAAAGCAGGGCAAAGGCCGCCTGCTGATTCTGGATGAACCCGGCACCGGGCTCCACTTCCGCGACCTGGAGGTGCTGCTGCGTGTGTTCGACCGTCTGGTGGAGCAAGGGAACACCCTGCTGGTCATTGAGCATAACATGGAGCTCATCAAATGCGCCGACCACGTGATTGACCTGGGACCGGAAGGAGGCACCGGCGGCGGTCTGCTGGTGGCTCAGGGCACCCCCGAGGAGGTGGCTGCCACCGGCGCAGGTTACACGGCTCATTTCCTGGCAGATGCGCTGCAGATGGAGTACGACGAGCTGCCGCTCATGGCGGCGGAGGACCACGATTCCAGCGTGCCGGAGGGCGTCATCGCCCTGCGCGGAGCGCGCCACCACCAGCTCAAGAATATCGATGTGGATATCCCCCGCGATGCCATGACCGTGGTGACCGGCCTCTCCGGCAGCGGCAAAAGCACGCTGGCTTTTGATATCATCTTTGCCGAGGGGCAGAAACGGTTCATGGACGTGATGAGCCCCTACGCCCGCCAGTTCACCGAGCAGATGGAAACGCCGGATATCGACCGCCTGACCGGGTTGCCGCCCACCGTGGCTATCGAGCAGAACCGCTCCCGCGGCGGCTGCAAGTCCACTGTGGGCACAGTGACGGAGGTGTGGCAGTTCCTGCGCCTGCTCTATGCGAAGCTGGGGCAGCCGCACTGCCCGAAATGCCGGGTGCCGGTGGGGCGCCGCTCCCCGGCGGAGATTCAGGCCCTGGTGCAGCAGGAGATTGCAGCCCGCCCGGCCAGTCTCATGATTGCCGCCCCGGTGGTGCGCAACCGCAAGGGCCACTATGCCGACCTGGCACGCTGGGCCGTGAAGAAGAAATACCCCTACCTGCGGGCAGACGGCGTGCTGGTGGCGGCGGACGCGTTCACCCCGCTGGACCGCTACTCCAACCACGATGTGGACGTGGTGCTGGCCGAAATCTGCGTGCAGGGCAACCGCATCACGGTGAACGGAGCCGAGGCGGATTACGCCGGCATCATGGAGACCGTTTCCCGCGCCCTAGAAATGGGGGATGGCTTCATCCGCCTGCTGAAAGGCAAGCAGGAGCAGCTCATCGGCACGCGACTCACCTGCCCGCAGTGCGGCGAATCCTTTGCCGAGCCGGAGCCTTCCACCTTCTCGTTCAACTCGCCGCGCGGCTGGTGCCCGCACTGCCTCGGCCACGGGCGCGTGGGCAAGGTGAAGGCCGGCGCCAAGCCGGAGGAAAAACTCAGCCAGCTGGAGGTAGAGCTCAAATACGACCGCGACGTGGAGCGCGCCGCCGCCAAGGAGGAGGAAAGCGTGCTCTGCCCGGTGTGCCACGGCTCGCGCCTGAATCCCTTTGCCATGGGCGTGACCCTCTTCGGCAAAAATATTGCTGAAATCGGCAAACTGGCGGCGGACGATGCGCTGCCGGTGGTGGAAAGCTGGCAATTTGAGGGCCGAGATGCCGAGATTGCCCGCAACGTGATGGCCGAAATCGCACCGCGCCTCCGTTTTCTGCAGCGCGTGGGTCTGGGTTATCTCTCGCTGGACCGCGCCGCAACCACCCTCTCCGGTGGCGAGACCCAGCGCATCCGTCTGGCGGCGCAGCTGGGCTCCGAGCTCCGCGGTGTGCTCTATGTGCTCGATGAGCCGACCATCGGTCTGCACCCGCAGGATAACGAGCGTCTGCTGCACACCCTGGCTGATTTGAAGCACCGCGGCAATACCCTGCTGGTGGTGGAGCACGATGAGGACACCATGCGCGCCGCCGACCACATCATCGACCTGGGCCCGGCCGCCGGTGTGCACGGCGGCGAGATTATGGCGCAGGGCAGTTTTGATGAGGTGGAGCACAACCCTGCCTCCGTCACCGGGCGGGCCCTGCTGAGCCGCGAAAAGCACCCCTACTGCGGCAAATACCTGCCCATGAAAGATGCCGAGTGGCTGGAAATCGAAGGCTGTAACCTGCATAATCTCAAAGATGTGAACCTGCGCATCCCCCGCGCCCGCTTCACTGTGGTCACCGGTCCCAGCGGCGCAGGCAAAACCTCGCTCATCACCGATACGCTCGGCCCCGCCGTGCGCGAGGCTCTGGGCGGTAAAATCTCCCGCGAGGAACGCGCCGCCTGGAAAAAGACCAAAGGTCTCGATTCTGTACGCGCGCTGTACCAGGTGGACCAGTCGCCCTTGGGCAAGACCCCGCGCAGCACCCCCGCCACCTACATCGGCATCTTCAACGAAATCCGTGCCCTCTTTGCGCAGAGTGCCGATGCCCGCCGCCTGGGCTTCGATGCCGGGCGATTCTCCTTCAACACCGCAGCCGGGCACTGCGAGGCCTGCAAGGGCACCGGCTACCAGCGGCAGGAGATGGATTTCCTGCCCCCCTGCACCGTGACCTGCGAGACCTGCCGTGGCGCGCGTTACAACTCCCGTACTCTCCAAGTGCGCTACAAAGGAAAGAACATTGCCGAGGTGCTGAACATGGACATGGAGGAAGCTGCCGAATTCTTCGCCAGCCAGCCGCGCCTGGCCGACCCGCTGCGACTGCTCTGCGACACCGGCCTGGGCTACCTGACCCTGGGCCAGGCCAGCAACACGCTGAGCGGCGGCGAAGCCCAGCGAATCAAACTCGTGGCCGAACTTATCAAAGGCCGTCGTGCCGCGCTCAATGCCATCCGCAAGGGCAAAGCCCTGCCGCAGGACCTCTACATCATCGAGGAACCCACCATCGGCCTCCACCCGCACGATGTGCGCCTGCTCGTGCAGGTTCTCCGCCGCCTGGTCGAAATGGGCAACACCGTGGTTGTCATCGAGCACAACCTCGAGCTCATCTGCGAGGCCGACTACATCAT
Organism: Akkermansia sp.; assembly: GCA_017937215.1. Lineage (GTDB taxonomy): Bacteria > Verrucomicrobiota > Verrucomicrobiia > Verrucomicrobiales > Akkermansiaceae > Akkermansia. The sequence continues at coordinate 7,197 of JAGBDZ010000123.1, forward strand.
CGACGTAGGCCCCGGTGCCGGCGCCGCCGGCGGCACCATCACCGCCCAGGGCACCGTGCGCCAGCTCTCCCGCGCCAAATCCCCCACCGCCCCCTTCATCAAAGCAGAACTGGAAAAATGATTATTTGGACAATGGGCCTATCTTGATGATAACTTCGTCCTTGTTAATGCGAACACTACCGTCAACTGGCCAAATAGGCATCCTCTGAAAGGCTTCTAGATGTTTTTCCATATCCTCAGGGGTTCCGCCCTGCAGTCTCGGCAGCCGGAAAAATCGTGCATAGCGGGTTGCCCAATCAGGAGCTCGCAATAAATCTGGTAGCGCTTCATCTTCCATAAACCCGGTCTGTTTAACTTTATACATGTGGTCAGGCAAAGGCCGAGGAGAACCTAAAAGCACGATTCTACAATCCTTCATACCTGAATCCAAGGCAAGCTGCTGCCCTCGAACATACATAATGATAAGTTCATCCTTACCTCGATTCAAGCTCCATTGTTCGTCTCGAGCAATCTCAGCTACTTTACAACTGGCAAATATGCACACATACAGAGTTAAAAACACCACACTCCATTGAACAATCCTGAACTTACACCAGGACAATCTGGAAAATGAAATACTCCATATGGTTGCTGCAGGAAGAGCGTCAGCTAACTGACTACGCACACCTATTCCATATCCCAGAAGTAAATCAGCACTGAATGGCAGGTAAAAGATGGCGAAGATAAGTAATGAGTTGATACAGGTCCTGAATAACGAATACTTGCGTAAGCTATGTACGATGAGTAACACTGCCGGTACAAGAGCACTTGTCATTACCCACTGCCCGGGATAATTTTGACCGGTAATGTTGTAGATGGGAGATTTAATGGCACGCAGGATAAAATGGTGGATTATCCCCCCATGTCCATGTTTCACAATCTCCTTCCAGCCAATCATATTGTTCTGGTATTCCTGAACAAAACGCTGTGTGTTTTGAGGTACATCAATGAGAGCATTAGCTGTCTTATGGATACAGTAGTATAAAAGTATGGCAAACATGAATCCTGCGGCTGCTTTTGCCGTCGGCGCAATGATATCCGCACTTGCGTCTGAGAGATTGCGCTGCAACATGGCGGCTACCATGAGAACCATAGCATAGACCCCCACCGTCTGGTATGTCGAAATGGCAAAGCATAACAGAAACGAGGCAAGTATCAACGTGCGCCACCCTCTTGTTTTAATCAACAAGTATATCGCCAGACTGGCCAACAGGAGACCAAGCGCCACTGCGTGAGACTGATTGGAATAGCGTAATTGGTATGTCCATTGGACACACCCCATATACATTCCAGCGTAAATGAATTTCCCCGTGGCTGACTTTATTTCCAGAATTGAAATCTGCGTAAATATGGCACCGCTGATAAATATTCCACCCAAGATGCCTGCGGCATATGGTAAATAATTACAGGTGTCGGTCAAGTATCTGAACAGCTGAATTCCCCAACGTCCATTACTGAGCAGAACGCCGTAGTATTCTCTGAAATATAGGGCCTCTTCTACTGCGAGGCCTTCTCGGAGACACATATATCCGTATACTATTGCATAAAGAATGAAATAATATAAAAGATACAGTATATTATGTCTCTGTTCTTTCAATAAATCAACGGATTCACTCATACTAATCAAATCATTCTTTTTCGGACAAAATAACGTGGTCTTTTTTTGGTTTCTATGTACATCTTACCAATGTATTCTCCCAAAATTGCCAGCGAAATGATGATAACGCCGCCAATAAACCAGATACTGCATGCAATTGTGGCCCATCCATTTGGTGTACCCAGAACGCAATAGTCATGAATTGTCCAGCCTATCATACAGAGACTGATGAAGAAAATGAGCAAGCCAACAAGGGACAGAAGTCTCAATGGCGTAGATGAATATGAAGTAAGTGCATCTACACTCAGTTTGATTAATTTGAAAAAACTCATCTTGCTTTCCCCTGCATTTCTCTCTCTCACAGAAAAAGTCACAGCCCTCTGCTTGAAACCAAGTTGGAAAACAAGTGATCTCACCATCATGTGACTTTCACCATATTCAGATAATGCCTCCAGAACCGATCTGCTCATCAAACAGTAGTCAGAGTGGTCATTTTTAACAGGCGCACCAAGTTTCTGCATTAGCCAATAAAACACCTTTGCTCCTACTTTCCGGGAAATGGGTTCCCTGCCTCTATCTGATTTAACACCATATACCAGGTCATAGCCGGCTTTCCGCGCCTCGAGAAAATCATCTATTGCATTGATATCGTGTTGTAGATCTGCATCCATCGATATGACAATATCCGCATGTTTGCGTGCTTCCATAAGCCCCGCATACAAGGCATTTTCTTTCCCCCTGTTTGCTGCCAACTGTATACCGGTGACTCGTGAACTTTTTGCATGCGCCGACTGTATGACGCCCCACGTATTATCAGTCGAACCATCATCTACAAACAAAACGAAGCTTCCTTCTTGTATCCGCCCCTCTAACTCCATTCGCTCCAATTTCTCATTCAGCTGGATTATTGTATCCCTCAATCCGGCTTCCTCATTATAACATGGTAAAACTATGCAGAGCCTTTCCATTTTCAATAAAATCCACAAGGACTATACAGCATTCGTAATGCTGAGTCTTTTTAATCATTTTCCATCAAGCCGTTAAATATATTCAAGTAAAAAGGTGTTCCTAGTATCAAAAGTAAATTGATATCTATAGATAGAGCCTTTATGATTCACTTTCAGCTGAATAGAAGTTGTATTTTCTTATTGCGCTTGACTCAGCATTACGAATGCATACCAACCACTATGAATACAAGATTGATAAAGAAACTGATGAGAGACGTGCCACTGCTGGGGAGTGACTCCACTCGACTGATATTGGAAAGCATAGAAAGTTTAGGGCGACACGCGGAGGGGTTATCCCGAATAGAGCTGGTATGTCTGCTGCGGAGAGTAATCATGCTCGGCATAGCAGCCATACAGGCGGAGGAACAAACGGAAAGTTTTGAAAAAGCAGCATGGGCGAGCGTGGCAGTCCGAACAAACAGGCGGCCCACGACAACGCGGGACTTGCGCCACTATGTGCGGCGTATGCTACGTGTGGAGGGAGTGGGACAGATGCCGTTGCGAGGAATGACGGCTTCGCAGTGTCGGATGATTCTGCAGAAGGCGTTTGGACAGAGCGTGCACAGCTACCGCAAGGGGCGGGTTATCTTGCACAGCATCTTTGCTTATGGTATGCGGCAGGAGTGGTGCGATTCCAATCCGGTAGACCGTATTGATAATCCGGAAGTTGAGGAGCGGGCGATTGCTCCGCTGAATCAGGAAGAGGTGATGAAACTGAACTCAACGGCGGCAACAAGACGATTCAAGGATATGCGCTTTTCGTTGAGCCTTTTGTTATACAGTGGAGTGCGCCCGGCAGAGGTGGAACGCATTTCCCCGGAGGATGTATGCTGGGAGGAACGGCAAGTCATCATCCGCGCCCGGAACAGCAAAACCGGTGGCGGCAGAGTGGTTCCGCTAAGACCGTTGCCAGGCTTGCGGCAGCGGGATTGTTATGTGCCGCCGAATTGGCAGAATCGCTGGCTGGAGCTGCGCCGCGCTGCCGGGTTCACTCGCTGGGTGCCGGATATATGCCGACATACGTTTGCGACATACCACGCCGCTTATTTCAGAAATCTGCCTGAGTTGCAGCTGGAAATGGGCCACCGCGATATTTCCTTGCTACGCAGCCGCTACATGGCACCGGCCCTGCGAAAATCAGCGAAGGCATTTTGGCGTATTGTTTTGAAACAATGAAGCCGGGAGGAACGAACTATCCCAGACACCGGCGGCACCATCACCGCCCAGGGCACCGTGCGCCAGCTCTCCCGCGCCAAATCACCCACCGCCCCCTTCATCAAAGCAGAACTGGAGCGGTAATCCAACAAACAATAAACGTTTTTACGGATGGGGCAGAAAAATAGGGTCACACCCGCATGGACCAAGAAACAATTCAAGAAACAAAGGAGAAGGTGGAGAACTGGCTGGCCGACAAGCAGCACCGCAGATGCTGCAAGGTGGCTATGTGCGCTGCCAATGCTGTCATTCTGCTGGGACTTACGATGGGGCTCACCCTGCTCTGGGTCAATGAGCTGCGCCGCGGCAACTGCCGCCACCACTGCTGCCGGGGCAACACCCCGCAGTAAAACCACCACACCGGATGCCGATGCTCAAGCCGGACTGCGGGAGCCTGGTGCTCCCGCAGTCTGCCTTTGGCGAGAAGCGCGCCAAAGGCTTTATCAAAAGCGCCTCACGTGCCCCAAAGTTTGAAAAAAGTGCTCGATTTATTGGAATTTGTAGAGTAGTTTGCGGAGCGTCAGCGTAGCGGAATTTTGAGCCCGGAGGGCGGTATAACCATAGCCCAGAGTGGAGCCGCGTTAGCGGCGGAACTCTGGGTTTGGAATAAAAAATAACCGGAACCCCGAC
>JAGBDZ010000124.1 GCA_017937215.1 Akkermansia sp.
GATTTTCCGTCTCCGGGCTTACGCCCTACGCCGTGACTGGCTGCCGCCCACTCACTACGTTCGGGGCTCAGATAAATTTTTGAGCTAACCCGGGGTTCCGCGACTACGTCGCTCCACCCCGCGCTACTGGCTGTCGCCCTGGCTCAGAATTCCGCGCACTACGTGCGCCTGTATGGGCTCGACAAATTCCAATTTGTCGGGATGCGGGGGGGCTTCTTCCAAAGCTCTTTTCGGAAAGCCTTAGATTTATGGACACTTGCGTCTCGCAGAAAAAAAATCTTTGGGACACGTGTGTGACCGCAGCGAGAATTGCCGCACTTGCAGCTTGACCGCGGGCGGGGATTCTGGTAGTTTTTAACGAATGCTCAAAAAACTGCTCAGCTGCCTGTTTCCGGTGTGCGCCCTGCTGGCTATGGTGGGGTGCAACCAGGAGGACCCGGATAGCAAGGTCATCCGCATCGGCGGGTTTCCGAATGTGACCCACGTGCAGGCCCTGGTGGCGCGCAACATGACCCGCCACGGCGAGGGCTGGTTCGAGCGCTACCTGCCCGGCTACACACTGGAGTGGTACACTTACAACGCCGGCCCCACCGCCATGGAGGCGCTCTTCGGGCGCACGGCCGACCTCACCTACGTGGGCCCCAGCCCGGCGCTGAATGCCTATGCCGTCTCCGCGGGGCGCGAGGTACGTCTGCTGGCCGGAGCGGTGAATGGCGGGGCTGCCCTCATGGTGGCACCGGAGAGCGGCATCAACTCCCCCGCCGATTTCAAGGGGCGCAGCATTGCCACCCCACAGCTGGGTAACACGCAGGATGTCTCCTGCCGCGCCTGGCTGGCGAAGAACGGGCTCAGATGCACGCTGGAAGGCGCGGGCGACTGCCGCGTGGCGCCCACGCCGAACTCGATGCAGCTGCAGCTCATGAAGCAGGGCGACATTGATGCCTGCTGGACGGTGGAACCCTGGGTCTCACGACTGGAGAGCATGGCCGGGGCGCGCATTCTGGTACAGGAGCCGGATGTGGTCACCACCGTGCTGGCCGGGCGCGTGGGCTGGCTGAAGCTGCACCCGCAGGAGGCCGCCACCATCATCCGCGCCCACCGCGAACTCACGCAGTGGATTATCGAGCACCCGGAAGAAGCCCAGGCCCGCGTGGTGGAGGAGCTGACCCACCTGACCCAGGCACCCATGGACCCGGAGCTGGTGCGTAGTGCATGGAAACGGCTGAAGCTCACGGATGCGATTGACCAGCCGGGGCTGGAGCAATTTGTGAAGGATGCTCAGTCCACCGGACTGCTGGACCGCGTGCCGCCGCTGGATGGAATGATTTACAAACAAGACTGATGACACAGGAAAAACTACACGAAGAGATTCACAATTTCCCGACCGCCAAGCTCAGCATCGAGCATGTGTGCAAGGATTTCGTGACCAAGCGCGGCACGGTGCGCGCGCTGGACGATGTTTCGCTCACCATCAACGAAGGTGAGTTTGTCTGCTTTGTGGGCCCCAGCGGCTGCGGCAAATCCACCCTGCTCAATATCATCGCGGGGCTGGAGAAACCGGACAGCGGCATGGCGCTCATCGATGGCACCCCCATCACCGGCCCGGGGCGCGACCGCATGGTCATGTTCCAGGAGCACGCGCTCTTCCCCTGGCTGGATGTCATCGGCAACGTGATGTTCGGGCTCAAGCAGAAGCCCAACCTCACCAACAAGGAGCGTCTGGAGGTGGCCAAGTACTACCTCTACCTCGTGAAGATGGATCGCTTTGCCCACGCCAACATCCACGAGCTGAGCGGCGGCATGCGCCAGCGCGTGGCCCTGGCCCGCTCCCTGGCGCCCAACCCCAAGATTCTGCTCATGGACGAGCCCTTCTCCGCGCTGGATGCCATGACCCGCGAGCGGCTCTACGGCGATATCCAGGACGTGTGGGAGAAGCGCCGCAAGACCATCGTGTTCGTGACCCATAACGTGCGCGAAGCCGTGTGCCTGGGCAGCCGCGTGATTCTCTTCTCCCCGCACCCCGGCCGCGTGCGCGAGGAATTCCCGGTCTACCTGGCCCGCCCGCGCAATATCAACAACCACGACCTGGCCGACCTCTCGCAGAGCATCACCTCGGCGCTGAAGGGCTACACCGCCAACGAATCTGATTAAGCCGCCATGAAACGCGTTATCATCACCATCATCTTCTTCCTGCTGCTCATTCTGGTGTGGGCGGCGCTCACCGGCGATTTAGCAGCCTTCGGGCTGGATATCAGCCTGTGGTCGCCATACGTACTGCCCCCGCCCAGCACCGTGGGCCACTACCTGTGGGATAACACCGTGAACGGCAAAATCCCGCTTTCCATGATTATCACCCTGCGCCGTCTGCTCATCGGCTACGTCATCGGCCTGGTGCTGGGTGTGCCGCTGGGCATGCTGGCCGCGCGTTTCCGCAGCGTGAATGATACCCTGGGCATGCTGGCCCTGGGCTTGCAGGCTCTGCCCAGTGTGTGCTGGGTGCCACTGGCCTGTATCTGGTTCGGGCAGACGGAGGCCGCCCTGCTCTTTGTGGTCATCATGGGCACGCTGTGGAGCGTGCTGCTCTCCACCCAGAACGGCATGAAGAATGTGCCGCCTATCTATGCCCGCGCTGCGCGCACCATGGGTTCCAGCCCGCTGCACACGCTGGTGTTCGTGACCCTGCCGGCCTCCGCCCCCTTTGTGGTGAGCGGCATGAAGCAGGGCTGGGCCTTTGCCTGGCGCTCGCTCATGGCAGCAGAGATTTATGTCTCCGTGGTGTCCGGCTTCGGTATCGGCCAGTACCTGCACTATGGCCGCGAGCTGCAGCGCATGTACCAGGTTATCGGTATCATGTTCATCATCATTGCCGTGGGCCTGCTGGCGGATAAGATTCTCTTCTCCCCCGTGGAATCCTGGCTCCACCGCCGCTGGGGAACGAATAAGGATTGACAATTGACTATTGACGATTGACTATTGGGGTTATGATTCCGGAGTGGATTGAGGAGTTGAAGGCTTTGCTGGGCGATTGTGTGTGCACGGATGAGGCCACACTGCAGGCGCATGCGGGGGATAAGTGGCACGCCGCTGCGCTGCCGCAGGCCGTAGTTCTGGCTACCGAAACGCAGCATGTGGCCACCGCGCTGAAATTTGCGCACGAGCGCGGTATTCCCGTGACCCCGCGTGGGGCCGGTGTGGGCTATGTGGGCGGCTGTGTGCCGGTGCGGGGCGGCATCGTCATCTCCGTGGCCCGCATGACCCGCATTCTGGAGGTGAACCCGGCGGATGGCGTGGCTGTGGCCGAGGCCGGGGTGCTCACGGCTGATTTGCAGGCTGCCTGCGCAGAAGTGGGCTGGTTCTACCCGCCCGATCCCGCCTCGCGCAAGGAATCCAGTATTGGCGGCAACATCGCCACCAACGCCGGCGGCCCCCGCTGCCTGAAATACGGCGTGACCCGCGCCTATGTGCTGGGGCTCACCGTGGTGCTGGCGGATGGCCGCGTGCTCCGCTGCGGTGGCCGCACCCACAAGAACAAGCAGGGCTTTGACCTGGTGGGGCTTTTCTGCGGCAGCGAGGGCATGCTCGGCATCGTGACCGAGGCCACACTGCGCATCATTCCCGCGCCGCCCGCCCGCGCCGCGCTGCACGCCAGTTTCCCACAATTTGCCCTGGCCGCCGCCGCGGTGCAGAACACCCTGCAGGGCGGCCACCTGCCCTGCGCCATCGAGATTACCGATGCCTTCACCCTGGCCGCCGCCCGCAATCACCTGGGGCCCAGCGCCCTGCCCGCCGGAGCGAAGGGCCACATCATCATCGAGATTGACGGCCAGGCCGATGCCGTGGCCACTGAGCTGGAATCCATTGCCGCCATTCTGCGAGAAACCGGCGCCACCGAGGTGGTCTATGCCCGCACCGAGCCCGAGGTGGAAGCCATCTGGCAGCTGCGCCGCGAGTTCTCCTACAGTCTGAAAGCCACCGGGCTCACCAAGCTGAACGAAGATATCGTCATCCCCCGCTCGCAACTGGTGGAGCTGGTGAGTTTCTGCGAGAGCATGCAGCAGGAAACCGGCATACCTGTGGCCTGTTTCGGTCACAGTGGGGACGGCAACATCCACACCAACATCATGGTGCTCAAGGATGCCGAAGGCCGCGACATCCGCGAACCGGCCGATGCCCTGGTGAACCGCCTCTTCGACTGGGTCATGGCTCACGGCGGCAGCATCACCGGCGAGCACGGCATCGGTCTCGCCAAGGCCCCCTGGTTCCCCCGCGCCATCGGAAATGTGGCCATGGATACCCACCGCGCCCTCAAAGCCGCCCTCGACCCCGCCGGCATCCTCAATCCGGGCAAGATGGGGTTATAGAGGTCCGCAAAGCGGATATCGTCTTGCCGCAGGCAAGATATCGTCCGGCGCAGCCGGATTTCGTCCAGGCTCCGCAGGAGACTGGATATCGTTTTCCTTTATTTCCCGGGCTTATCTTCTCCCTTTCATTGGGAAAGATTCCCCACCCTATGCGTATGCCAGCTCCCGGGACTTCGATTTTTTGGGAGCAGGCCGCATCACAAAGCGTTTACCGTCCTGCAGCACGACATCCAAGGTTTTACGAGTCACCTCAACATAGCGGGAAATCGATTTCAAGCTCATCTTCTCATTGGGAGTTGACTCAATTTCCGCAATACGCGGCTGACGACAATTCAACGCAACCGCCATATCCTTTTGCGAAAGACCGGCCGATACTCGCATTTCCACCAGACGGTCTGCAATGGAATAGGCCCTGGCTTCATTCTCTATAGCATCCCAGTCCGTCTCTGAAATCAAATGGGGTACATGCCCCTCTTTCAAAGTCGAATGAGAGGTTCCCAATCCGGGATCGGGGTTAAGATATTCTTTATCATCCATAACTTCTTTATGATTTCAGGTTCTTGACATATTCCGAGCAGAAGCGATTATCACCCGGCTGGCTGTGCTTATCTCCTAGACAAATTAAATGCAGATTATGTTCATCTATGTGACAATACAGATATAACCGGGTTTGCGCTGCCGATGAAAGGGGTTGCTGAGTCAGGGCATGACATCCGGACGTCTCCCGATGTACAAAAGGGAACTGCACAAGCAGCAGCGGATTATCGTTCCTCTCCAGAGCATCGCGGTATCGCACCAGATTGACCAGCATCTGCCCAGTCTCCCGAGGATACTTCTTCAGCATCTTCTTCAGATCGCGGTGATACTGCGCCGCCTCTATGATGTTCCATTTGCTCATCCGGCAAGGGTATTCTAGCAAATCAGCCACCTGACGGCAAGACTATAATATAAGTTTTTTCTTATATTTCATTTCACTCCCACTTAAACGTCTTATTCCGCATCTGCTCCACCGCCTCGGGATAGGGCACGCCGTTCAGGTACAACATGCGGGGAATGGCGGCGGCATTCTCGCGGAGGACGATATCCACCGTGCGGCGGACTTTATCGAGCGGCACATTATCCTTCCCCTCAATCTCATTGAGCCAGAGCCGACGGATATCCCCCGTGCCTTCTTCCACATAGAAGCGCATATTTTTCCAATAGTCCCGGGAAAAAGACAAACGCAGCTTCGCTTTCTGCTTCACCGATATAATCTTCTCTTCCTCCTTCTCAACATCGAAATCCGATACTATATTGCCCCACATCAGAGCGCGGGTTTCACCCGCTGCCGGAGAATCCTGTGCAGAACCGGGAGCCTCTACGCGACACACGTGGTGAAGGCCATCCGCCTCTTTCTTCCAGTAGACGGCCAGTTGCTCAGAAATTCCTAAGAAAGTCACCGTCCCGCCAGGCCCGGAGTATCCATGCTCAAGGCCATCACCTATTTCTACAGATGAGCCATCCGGAGCGGTTCTGGGCGGCAGGGGATTCGAGACCGGATAGGGCTCATGCTTGCAGGTATCACTGTTCCAGCGGGAGTAGGTATTCACGTCGTTGCTGACTTTCTCTCCCCAGTAGATAGAAGGTCCGGCCAGCTCCAGCGGCACCTCCTGGTGGGTCCGGATGCTCACATAATCCCCGCGGAACAAGTCTCGCGGGTCGTAGTCCGTGCACTCAATGTGAATCACCGGAGCCTCGGCCATCTCGCGGGTGCGGTCGGCATAATTCCACCCCAGCCAGATCAACTGGGCAGCCACCACAGCAAATAACAGATAAACGCGTTTCATTATCAGAAAAGGGTTTCAGGCTTTCTCCTTGATTGATTTAACCAGCGCGCGGCGCTGTTTCTCCAGCATCCACACCAGTCCCAACATGAGCAACCCGGCTATTATCAGCACCAGGCCCGAGCCTGTCAGCGATTCCAGCACATTTGCAATCAGCGCGATGCCAGCAAAAAAGACCATCAGCGAGCCATAATTCAGCCAGGAAATGCGCTTCGCCTGGTAGCCCAGATACATCAGCCCACCGCCCAGGGCAAACCCACACAGCACGCCCAGCAACTCAGCACCGACGGCACCACTCAGCAGCAGCCCGACGGGATAGGGCAGCGAGAGCATCGCCATCATCAGCCCCCAGTGGGGCCAGGAAATTCCCCTCGGTTTCCACAGTAGCAGGGCTGGCACCGCCAGCAGCACCACATATAATTCAGGCTGCCACTTCTCAAACCAGAAGGCATGGTGGAACAACTGCGCCTGAACTATGCAAAGCCAGGGGAGAATAGCCACCTCACCCATCCACGCATAGCTGCGGCAGAACCCCTTTGCCCTGCGCCAGTGCTCACCCAGCAGCCACCACAGCAGACTCAGCAGCAGGTAAGCCCCCGCCATGGCTGCCTCTGACCGGATGCAGGAACGCAGGCTCAGCCAGGAATCCCGATTATCCTCCAGCGCAGCCAGCAGCACCGCACTCGCCACCGCCACCACAACCACCAGCAAACGCTGCCGCACGATGAACGGAATCGTGCACACACCCAGGAAAAACAACATGCACCCCTCTGCAAACGGATTCTGGAGCTGGAAAATCTGCCCATAAAGCGCAATGCAGCCCAGCCACATGCCGCCGCCCACCAGACCGAGCCCCTCTGATATCCACGGATAGGTCTCCCGCGTGCGGGCCCAGGCCACCCAGAACCCCAGCAGCAGTGCCATGGCCACCGCCATCTTCACCACATCCGGGATACTCTCCCAGTTCGCCGATATCAGCATGATGATACCGCCCAGTATCAGCCCGCCCGCCAGCGTGGACATACTCAGCACCAGCCAGTTCCACCGGCGCCCGCCATTCAGATGAAAATGCTCCGCAATCGCCACCGCCTGCTCTGCCGATATCAGCCCCGCCGCCTGCAATTGCTCTATTTCCTTGCGTTTCATATCAATTCAGCAATGATTCCGCCCCCATTCTAGCATTTTTGTCATCGCATGCAATAATTTTCTCAAAAAAAGGCTTGCATTGCCGCCCCGGCATCTGTATAATGCGCCCCGTTCACGCTGCAAAGCGGAGAACTCGGTAAATCCGACGGAGCGGTAGCTCAGTTTGGTTAGAGCGCAGCCCTGTCACGGCTGAGGTCGCGGGTTCGAGCCCCGTCCGCTTCGTTTTACACGAAAAAAGGCACACCGTGGAAGGTGTGCCTTTTTTCGTGTAACTCAGCGCCGGTTCTCTCATACCCGCAACCTCGTCAAGTGACCCGGTTTCCGGCTGCACGGATGAGGCTGAAAGCTCCAGTGGATCTTTCAGTCCCCGGCCTGACCGGACACCTCCGGTCAGGTTTACCCCAGGTAAACACACAACGGGCTTGCCAAGGTGGGCGCGAGCGTGTACAATGCACGCGTGACTGCGCCGAAACACCCGTCGATGTGCGATTTTGCCGAACGCCCGTTCATCCTGTTCTGGGAGGTGACGCGCGCGTGTGCCCTGGCCTGCAAGCACTGCCGGGCGATAGCGCAGCCAAAGGCGCACCCGGAGGAACTGAATCATGAGGAAGCCCTGGCGCTGGTGGATGAGATTGCGGAGCTGGCGCCGCCTATGCTGGTGCTGACCGGGGGTGACCCGATGATGCGGCGCGATATTTTCGACATCATCGAACGCGCCGCGGCCAGGGGGCTGCGCGTGGCGCTGAGCCCGGCAGCCACCAACCGACTGCTCAACACTGATTTTCACAAACTACGCGCCGCCGGTGTGGTGAGCATGAGTCTGAGTCTGGACGGCGCCACCCAGGCTACGCACGATGCCTTCCGCGGGGTACCGCACACCTTCGAGCGCACGCTGCAAGCCGCCCGCATGGCAAAAGAGGCCGGCATCCAGCTGCAGATAAACACCACCATTTCCCGCAGCACTCTGCCGGAGCTGGAGGGCTTCGTGGAGCAGCTGAAGCAGATTCAGCCGGATGTATGGAGCGTGTTCCTGCTGGTGCCTACCGGCCGAGCCACACTGGAGGAACTGCCCGGCGCCGCCGAGCTGGAGGCCCTGTGGGCCCGCCTGCTGGAGCTGCGCAGCGAACTTCCCTTCGCCATCAAGACCACGGAAGGGCACCACTACCGCCGCGCGCTCATGCAGGCTGCCCGCAGCAGCGGCGCCCCCGCCCCGCGCCACATGGTACCTACGCGCGACGGCAAGGGAGTGGCCTTCATTTCCCACGTGGGCGAAATACAGCCCAGCGGCTTCCTGCCTCTCACCGCCGGCAATGTGCGCACCGATAAGCTGGCCGATATCTACCGCAACCACCCGCTCTTTGTGCAGCTGCGCAATGATGATGCACTGGGTGGCAAATGCGGCCGCTGCGAGTACCGCCGCGTATGCGGTGGCTCCCGCGCCCGCGCCTACGGCAGCTGCGGCGACCTGATGGCCGCCGAACCTCTCTGCAACTATATACCCGCCGCCCTGCGCGGTGATTCTCCCCAGTCATGATCAATATCACCAAACTCTGGACAGGTGCCGCCCAGCCGGCCGACCACATCCGCTACGGCCAGGGCCACGGCAACGCCGCACTCAACACCAGCACTGCGGCCTGCATGCCCGCATCCTCCCGCGTGCGCAAGCCCATCGTGGTCTGGAACATCACCCGCACCTGCAACCTGCGCTGCGTGCACTGCTATGCCGATTCGCACGCTGAGCGCTACGCCGGGGAACTGAGCTGGGAGCAGTGCTGCGCCGTCATCGATGACCTGGCAGATTACAAGGTGAACGCCCTGCTGCTTTCCGGCGGCGAACCCCTGCTGCACCCGCAGCTGCCCCAGATTCTGCAACGCGCCACCGAAAAGGGGCTCAAGGTCACTATCTCCACCAACGGTACCCGCATCACCCCGGATATGGCCCGCCTGTTCAAGGACCTGGGCGTGGCCTATGTGGGCATCTCGCTTGACGGCATCGGCGCGGTGCACGATAAGTTCCGCGGGGTGCAAGGGGCGTTCGATGGCGCCATCCGCGGCTTCAAACTCTGCGAGGAAGTAGGCCAGAAGACCGGCCTGCGCCTTACCCTCACCCGCAACAATGTGCAGAGCATGGAGCAGATTCTCAACTTCATCGAGCGGGAGGGCATCCAGCGCGTGTGCTTCTACCACCTGGTGCCCACCGGCCGCGGCGTAGATGTAGCCAGCCTGAAGCCGGAGGAAGCCCGGGCTGCGCTGGATATGCTCATTGCCCGGGCCGAGGCCTGGCACGCCGCCGGGCAGACCCGCGAGCTGCTTACCGTAACCCAGCCGGCAGACGGTGTGTACCTGCTGCTGCGCCAGCTGCGCGAAGGCCACCCCCTGGCCAAGGAAACGCTCCGCCTGCTCACCTGGAACGGCGGTGGCGCCAACAGCTCCGGCCGCGGTATCGCTAATATCGACACCCAGGGCAACATTCACCCCGACCAGTTCTGGCAGGGCGTAACCCTGGGCAACGTGAAGACCCAGAAATTCTCCGACGTGTGGGAGGCTGCCCAGGAACCCAGCGCCCAGGTGCTCCGCGAACTGCGCGGCAGCGATGACCCGCTGGAGCGCCAGAAGAAGCTCAGCGGCCGCTGCGCCACCTGCAGGCATTTTGCCCTGTGCGGCGGCGGATTCCGCACCCGCGCCGCCTTCGCCAATGGCCACTGGTACGGCTCCGACACCGGCTGTTATCTCACCGATGAGGAGACCCAGACCGATATTTCGGAGCTTTTGGTGTAAAAAAATTCTCATCCGACGGCAAAAGTTCACTTTTTTGCTTGCAGGAAACGAAATGATATGGTATTTCTGATTGCGTCATGAAGCGCTTACTCCTTTCTACAATCCTCCTGGCTCTGGCCGGCACGACGTATGCCGACATTCAGGCACCGCCCGCCTCAGAGTACACGGCCACCCGCAAGCTGGGTCGTGCCATCGGCAACATTCTCTACGCTGTTGAAGAAATCCCCACCACCATGATCCGCTGGAACAGCGCTGAAGGTGACTACGCCGGTTTCTCCGTCGGTATCGTTGACGGTGTGGGCCGCACCCTCTCCCGCGTGGGCTATGGTTTCTACGAGCTCGTTACCTTCTGGGCTCCCACCTACAAGTGCACCTACAAGCCCTGCTACCAGGACACCTGCGGTCGCAGCGGCCTCAAGGAATACAACGTGTGGGGCGGTTTCTCCGAATTCCCCGAGGAGCTCGGATTCCAGAGCAAGTATAATTACTGCCGCACTCAGGCCGACTAATTTACTCACTCTCCCGAATTTTCAGAAAACCCCGGTTGGTACATCAACCGGGGTTTTCCTTTTTTTATCTGAAATGTTTTAACAGCCTGGCGATCTCAGGATTCCCGGAACTCACATGGCGCCGCGGCTGAGGAGCTGCGTGAGCTCCACCTGGAAAGCCTGCAATTCCTCCGGCGTGGGCTGCCCCTGAAGAGCATTCCAAGCAAAACGGCCGAGCTGGTCAATCTGCCAGCCGCCACGCGTGCCGGAGGCAAACTGCACCTTGCCGGAAATGAGAGTGCCGGGCAGTGTGAGTTCATCGAGCGTGACCACGAGCTTACCGCCCTGCCCCGCGACCGGAGCCTGTTCCTCCGGGGCAGCCGGTGCGGAAGCGGCAGGCGCCTCCTCCGCCTTCTTTTCGGGTACGGGAGCCACCGTAGTGGCTATCTCAATACCGTGGTCCAGCAGCAGAAAGCGGACATCCATGTAGGTCATGTGCACCCCGCAGTCTGCCGACAGGCGTTTCTGGATGCCGTTCAGATCCACACCCTCTGCTGCCCACCGGCGCACCATCTCAAGCTGCTCTGCTGTCACCTTGCTCATACCTGCATCTTACCCCCTCCTGCACCCATTGCAAGCCGCAAGCGTGACTTACCTGCAAAAAAGCGCTAAAAGTTTGATAAAACTAACTTCTATACACGCGCGCAAATGTGCGCAGTGGTCGACTTTAGGCTTGCACATTACAAGATAAAGGTGTTTAATATCTACGCGTAACTGTGGCCGCAGGTGGCCCCGTATTCCCAGGTTATGAACACGACAAAATTTATACAAGTGCCTGATGTAGCGAGCGCTGCGATGGATTATCTGAAGAACGATGCAGATGACCGCGGTGAGCTGGTAACCCTGAACGTAGGACCGTCTCACCCTGCGACGCACGGCGTGCTGCGTCTGAAGCTGGTGATTGACGGTGAGGAGATTGTATCCTGCGACCCGGTGATTGGATATCTGCACCGCGGCATGGAGAAGATAGCCGAGAACTGCCACTACAATCAGTTTGTGACGTACACGGACCGCATGGACTACCTTGCGCCGATGAGCAACAACATCGCCTACGCCTGCGCTGTGGAGAAGCTGCTGGGCTGGGAGCTGCCGGAGCGAGGCCAGGCCATCCGCGTGCTGTGCTGCGAGCTTTCGCGCATTTCCTCGTGCTTCCTGGGCACGGGCGTGTATGCCATGGACACCGGCGCCATGACCGCCTTCCTGTATGCATTCGAGGAAAAGGAGCGCGTGCACAACCTGTACGAACAGATTTGCGGTGCCCGCTTCACCTCCAGCTACACGCGCATCGGCGGCATGACCCGCGACCTGCCCAAGGGCATCGAGAAGCAGATTCTCGCCTTCTGCGACAGCGCACTGCGCACCGTGGATGAAATGGAGAAGCTGCTGCTGCACAACAAGATTTTCATTGACCGTCTGGTAGGCGTGGGTGTCATCACCAAGGAAATGGCCCTGCAGAACGGCATGACCGGCAACAACCTGCGCGCCAGCGGCGTGTGCCGCGACCTGCGCAAGACCAACCCCTACCTGGGTTACGAGAAGTACGAGTTCGATGTACCCGTGGCCGAGGAAGGCGACTGCTACGCCCGCTTCCAGGTGCGCATGGAGGAAATCCGCCAGTCTGTGCGCATCATCCGCCAGGTGATTGCCACCATGCCGGGCGGCCCCATCTGGGTGCAGCTGGACAAGGGCATCCTGCCGAAGAAGGCCGATGCCCTGCAGGGCATGGAGGAACTCATCCGCCAGTTCATGGTGACCACGGAATGCGTGAACGCCCCGGCCGGTCAGGTATACTTCGCAGCCGAAAACCCGAAGGGTGAGCTGGGCTTCTTCCTGGATTCGCAGGGTGGCGGCATTGCCAACCGCCTGAAGATGCGCAGCCCCTCCTACTGCACTCTTTCCATTCTGCCGGAGCTGCTGCCGGGGCACCTGGTGAGCGACGTGGGCGCCATTCTGGGTTCCTTCGACTTCGTGCAGGGCGAATGCGACCGCTAAACTTTTAACCTCTCTGACAACGAAACCACTTACCATGTCCGATACCCCTAACGCGATTGATGCCATTACGGCAGCCAAGCCGTCTCCCGGTGAGCAGCATTTCCCGAAATTCAAGGTGACCCCTTCCCTGGTGAAGGAAGCCAAGGAGCTCGTGGCCCAGTACCCGGAAGGCAAGGAGCAGTCCGCCGTGCTGCCCATCATCCACCTGGTGCAAGAGAAGTTCGGCTTCATCTGCGCCGATGCTATGCCCTGGATTGCCGAAATGTGCAAGAGCACGCCCATCCACGTGGCCGGCATTGTGACCTTCTACCCCGGCATCCACACCATGTGCCCAGGCAAGTACCACTTCCGCGTGTGCCGCACGATTGCCTGCTCCCTTTCCGGTGGTGAGGAGCTCATCCCCTACATCTGCGAGAAGATTGGCGTGAACCCCGCCGACATGAGCGATGAGGAACCCATGCTGGTGAGCGCCGACGGTCTGTTCAGCGTGGAGCCGGTGGAATGCCTGGCCAACTGCGGCTTTGGTCCGAACGTGATGGTGAACGATGTTCTCTACTCCCAGGTGACCACGAAGAAGATTGACGAGATTATCGCCAAGTACCAGCCTAAGAAGTAACCCCCTTTAGCGAACCATGAGCGAAATCATTTACAAACCCGGCAAGGAGCCGCATCCGCGCGAAACCCGCCGCATTTTCCGCAACATCGACCGCAAGGGATATGATCCCTCCATCAAGTGCTTCATCAAGGATGGCGGCTACGAGACCCTGAAGAAAGCCATGGAAATGGAGCCCGCCGCTGTCACCGAGGAGGTGAAGAAGAGCGGGCTGCGCGGCCGCGGCGGCGCAGGCTTCCCCACCGGCGTAAAGTGGACCTTCATTCCCAAGGGCAACACCAAGCCCGTGTACGTGGTCTGCAACTGCGACGAATCCGAACCCGGCACCTTCAAGGACCGCTTTGTGGTGCACCAGGACCCGCACCAGCTCATCGAAGGCATGATTATTGCCTGTTACGCCGTACAGGCTCACTACGGTGTCATCTACATGCGCGAGGAGTTCCCGGAAGCCGCCAAGATCATGCAGAAGGCGCTGAAGGAAGCTGAGGAAGCCGGATTCCTGGGTGAGAACATCCTGGGCAAGGGCTTCGACCTCAAGATTATCCTGCACCGCGGCGCCGGCGCCTACATCTGCGGTGAGGAAACCGGCCTTATCAACTCCATCGAAGGTCTGCGCCCGTATCCGCGCATCAAGCCGCCTTTCTTCCCCGCGGCCATCGGTCTGTATGGCTGCCCCACCATCGTGAACAACGTGGAATCCCTCTGCCAGGTCCGCCAGGTGCTCATGCGCGGCGGCGAGGCCTATGCCGCCGAAGGAGCCCAGCGCTCCCCCGGCACGCGTATCATCGGTGTATCCGGCGACGTGAAGCGCCCGGGCTACTACGAAATCATCTCCGGTTCCATGACTTTCGGTGAGCTGCTGTACGATGTGTGCGGTGGTCCGAAGCGCGGCCGCAAGTTCAAGGCCATCATCCCGGGCGGTGCCTCTGCCAAGGTGATGCGCTGCGACGAAGTGCTGAAAGGCCGCAACAGCGATGGTTCCGTGCGCGCCATGAGCATTTTTGATGTGCCGCTGGATCTGGACAGCATTGCCCAGCACGGCTCCATGAGCGGCTCCGGCGGTATCATCGTGATGGATGACAGCCGCAGCATGCCCAAGGTGCTCAACAACATCAACCGTTTCTACGCCTGGGAATCCTGCGGCCAGTGCTCCCCCTGCCGCGAGGGCAACCCGTGGATGCTGAAGCTTTCCACCCGAATCTGCGAGGGCAAGGCCTCTCCGGAGGATGTGGACCTGCTCAAGAGCGTGGCCGACAACATCTGCGGCCGCACCGTCTGCGCCTTCGGCGAAGCATGCTCCTGGCCCACGCAGGCGTTCACCACCAAGTTCCGTGAGGAGTTCATGGCGCTCACCAAGCCCATCAACGCCCTCAAGCCCCACTCCGCCGAGGCCAAGGAGGCCCGCAAGTTCCTGACCCGCGAAGACTAAACCTTTTCTCTTGCAACAATGAGTACACCCCCCGCAATTCTGCCGAAAGACGCCGCCGCTGCCGAAGGCAAGGTGAACGTCCAGATTAACGGCAAATGGTACCGCTTCCCGAAGGGAACGCGCATTGCCGACGCCTGCAACTCCGTAGGCGCGCATGTACCCTGCTTCTGCTAC